>CAUYTZ010000222.1:0-3388 GCA_963575695.1 uncultured Gammaproteobacteria bacterium
GGTTCCCGCTCGGGCCACGGGCGGACCGGACACCATCCGCCCCGCATTGTCCGGCTACAGCCTGGCGTCGCTGGCCAATGTCGAGAACCTGAGTTACACCGGCTCGGGTGACTTCACCGGGGCCGGCAACGCCGCGGCCCACGTCCTGCCCGGCGGCACCGGCAACGACACGCTGGACGGCGCTGCCGGGGCGGACACGCTGATCGGCCTTCTGGCGGCAACCGGTATTCGGATCGGCGAGGCGATCAACCTCGACCGTGGCCTCCCTGTCGGACCTAATTCGGAAACGGACAGTCCCGCAACGGGCTTGAACGCCACCGGTTATTGAGCGTTCACCTCCATGCCCTGGTACAGTTTCCCAGGGGCCTCTCCGGCTCCGATGAAGGTATCGGCGATCTCGTAAAGATTGGTTTCATCCGGCATGGTCGGCTCCCTTCGGTCTTCAGGTCACGGCGCTTGGTCCAGCGGCGTCGGCGGCTCATCGATCTCATCGGCGCGGCAGAACCGCAGTTTCCTCATCCGCTGCTCCAGAACGCGTTGCATGAGCGCATCGGAAAAAAACATCAAACTAGACAGTTCACTTTTTCCTCGCCAAATATGGCGGCCGGCGATCGCCGGCCCCGACAAGGTGAAATGCGGGGAACCACGGGTTAGCTGCAACACCGGAATCCTGGTAAGGCCGGGTATGTTCAAGCTTGTGTATGTCCATTCCACATCGGAGCGGTCGATGATCACGGCATCGATCGCCTGGCAGACATTGAGAAGATAGTATTGTTTTTCAAGCGGTTCCCCGTTCTTTCGCGTGACCTCGACCGGAAAGAACTGGTGGACGCCGGGTTCCAGTTCCTCAACCATCGCCCGGAAGGCCTCGGTTACCCCCCGCACGGGCGGCAAGCAGATGAAATCCGTCGGGTACTTATGGTTCGTCCGCATGAACGCCCGAAACGGTCCCGAACCAAGGGAAACCGGCATGCCGCTGCTGAGATAGGAATTGTCCCAAATCGGTTTCTTCACCCAGGTGAACGATGGGCGATCCTTAATATCCGATGATATTCCTTCGATGTAATAGGCCATCGTCGTTCTCTCCGCCTTGACGGGCACTATTTCTCTGGGGAACCAGCAATCTGCTCAACACTCAACGCCAGTACCGGCACGCCCCGCCGCTGGCCGTGGTTAGCATGGCGCACGCGGATATGCTCGGCGGGGCTGATTCCGACCGTGTCACCGTCCTTGAGCACCGGCCCCTTGGCCAGCAGGACGTGGATGGTTCCCAGAACCCGAAGCGCGATCTCGGCAGGAGAAAGCGGTACCGGCTGGAATTCGATTTCGCGCCCGACAAACGGCAACAACCCGTTGGTGATCACGGCCAGAGTCCGTTCACCCTTGGACGTCCGTGGTCCATCGAGCCAGCGGAACGAAATCCAGGTTTCGAATGGAAAGTCTTTCGTGGTCACTTCTTCCTGAAATGCCCCGGTCTCCGTGACCACCTGCCCGGAGGACCAATAGACGCCGATGGCCGGGGTGAGCGCACAAACCGCGGCGGTAATAAGCGAAACCACCCGCGCCTGTGCCACGGCCCCGGCATGGTCGGTCACGGGGCGAAGAGAGCCGATGATGATATGGGCGCGATGTCGGGCAAGCGCCTTGCCGGCATCCGGCCAGGTTCGGGCCAGTTCGACCGCCTGATCGAACGTACCTTTGGGAACGGGTTGGGGAACAGAGATGATGGTAACCGCAAGTGGTCCGGCTTGGATGATGAAGCTTTCGGATGTGTCAGCCCCAGCGGAAATCACGTTCATGTGCGGGGCCAACGCAGGAGTTCGTTCCCGAATCGCTTCCACCAGACGATCCGGGCTGATCGTCGCCGGCTCCCGCAGGGCAACGAAGGTCATGAAACGGTGTTCGCTCGGTGTCATGGGAGAGAACCCTCTGCTCCGTACACGTTGACCAATATAGCATCCGCATTCCCAGCCAACTTTGCAAGCACAATACTGTCTTCGCTAATGCACCGAGGCGGAAGGCATGACCGGGGCCGGGGTGTCCGGGCCGGGGGCATTCTGGGCTGCGCCCTTCTGGACGCCCATTTTCTGGAGCGTTTCCGCATCTACCAGCCGGGTGATCAGGGGATGCAGGCGCAGATCGCCGGATTTGACCACCTGCTTTAGGTTGGCGATCACTGCCGCCGTTAGCTTGCGGTCGGGGGCGATAACGTCAATCAGCCAGTTGATCGAGCCGGAGGCCCAGGCGTCGGGCTTGAGACGCAGCGGAAACACGCCTTCGCGGATCTGCTGGCGGATGTCGGCATCGACCTCTTCCGAGACGCTGGCCCAGATGGCCAGACCGGCGATGTCGGTCGGCGGGCCGCGCTCCCCGTCCTTGGCATCGGCGCTGGCGTGATAGGCAATGGCGATGCGGTCGCGCAGCAGCGGCTCCATCACCAGATGCTGCAGGTCGGCGAGCGTCTGATGCCGGTAGCGCGGGACCATCATCATGGCCATGACCACCTTGCCGAAGGTCTCCTGAACCTGCGCCCGCAAGGTGGCGATTTTCCGGGCGGTTTCGGGATCAATCTGTGGTGTCTCCGTCCGGGGGCCGGCAGCCCCGTCTCCGCCCGCAGCGGTATCTACAAATTCCTTTAAATGATTATTATCTTCGGCCATGGGCTGACTCCTGGTGGAAGGGCATCAATCTTTGCATCCTAGATCAGGTCAGGATGTTGGGCAAGGGATAAGGCTACCGGTCGCGCAGGCTTTCGTCGCGATAGCGGATCCGAGGCGAGTGCAGGTACTCCATCATCTGGCGGCGGCCGGTTGTGAGTTCGGCGGTGACGGCCATGCCGGCGGTGAGCGGCGTGGCGCGGCCATCGACCTGGATGGTCGAACGGTCAAGGGCGATGCGCACCGAATAGACCGGGGTCGGCGGGGTGGGGTCGGAGGTCTTGCGCTGTGCCCCGGCGGCGGCCGGGTCGGGGGTCTGGACGGTATCGCGCGAGACGGTCAGCACCTTTCCGGACAAAGTGCCGTAACGGGTGAACGGGAAGGCTTCCACTTTGATTTCAGCCACTTGGCCTTCGAGCACGAAGCCGGCATCCTTGTTGGGCAGGGTGGCTTCAACCTCCAACTCCTGGCCCTTGGGCACCAGAGTCAACAGCACCTGCGCCGGGGTGACCACGCCGCCCAGCGTATGCACCGCCAGTTGCTGCACCGTGCCGTCCTCGGGCGCGGTCAGGCGCAACAGGGCGTGGCGCTGCTCGGCCTTGACCAGTTCTTGACCGAGAGAGTCGGATTGGCGCTGGGCTTCGGCCAGATCGGTCAAGGCTTCGGTGCGGAACTGCTGTTCAATCTGCCGACGTTTTTCAGTCAATCCCGCCAGCGTTGCTTCAGCTTGC
>CAUYTZ010000223.1:0-7081 GCA_963575695.1 uncultured Gammaproteobacteria bacterium
TGTCAATACATTTGTCGCATTTGATTCGTTACGACCTATAGCTTCAAATTCAGCAGGGAACTCAACAGACGCATTTTTAACGATTTCTGTAAATGGAATACCATTTACTTGGTTATCGTGGGCAAAGCGTCGAGCAGGTTGCAAAAACGCTTGATGTACATCGCTCTAACGTTTATCGATGGATCAATCGGTATCACGCTACAAAAAATATCGAACGCGAGCACAATCCATTGAGTGGGCAGCGACGGTGCCGGCCAGTCCAATATTTGTCGCCACCGTTGCCCTGGTCCGTCTGCTGATATGGTTGATTTTGTTCAAAACGGTTTCCATAATCCCCAGGATCTGTTGCTGGCCGTTCCAGAGCTCTTGTAAGACTGCTCATGTTTTGTCAGCGTTCGATGCACGGCCATCCTCGATACTTTGAGGCCCATCTCACTCTTCACCACCCCCGCTAAAACGCCTCATCTTACCTCAGACCAATAAAAATCGCAATAAGAGCGTAAACGATTATGTCGCAATCGCCGTGGCCCTGGGCCATGACCGTGTTGCCCGCTCCGGCATCGCCCGGCAGATTCTGGATCGCCGCCACCGGCTTTATCACGACGACGAACCGATTCGCGCGCTAGAGGGATTCCTGACCGGCGCGCTCGGCCGAGGATAGGGCAAAAAGTCACCCATGCGCCCTTTTCTCCCTTTCCAAACGCCTTTACGTCGTTATATAGCCAGTGGGTGGGGTGGAACGAGCCATACCCCCGATAATGGCGGAGATGGATGATGAGACTGGCAACGATAGCGCTTTTGCTGCTTTCTTCCGTGGTCATGACCACTGTCGCTTACGCTGACGACGACGACAAAAAATGGATCGCCCAGTGTCTGGCAGATAATGCCGCCGGTGCGGCACCCGAGGTCGTGGCCAAATACTGTAAATGTATGAACGACAAGATGGATAGCAGCGAAGCTCAATCCATCACCAAGTGGGAAGCGAATCATCCCAAGGAGAAGGCCGATTGCGACAAGGAATCCGGCTGGAAATAAGCTTCGCGTTTCGTTCCCTTTTAGTCCCTCTCCCGCTTGCGGGAGAGGGGTTGGGAACGAAGATCTTACTCAAAACGCCATCAACCCGGTGATTCCCCGGCCAAGGATCAGGCCGTGAACGTCATGGGTGCCTTCATAGGTGTTGACCGTTTCCAGGTTCAGCATGTGGCGGATGACGTGATATTCGTCAACGATGCCGTTGCCGCCGAGCATGTCGCGCGCGGTGCGGGCGATGGCCAACGCCTTGCCGCAATTGTTGCGCTTGAACAGGCTGACCAGCTCTGGTGCCGCCTGACCCTGCTCGCGCAACCGGCCCAAACGCAACGCGCCCTCAAGCCCGAGCGCGATTTCCGTGACCATATCGGCCAGTTTGATCTGAACCAGTTGGGTTCCGGCCAAGGAACGGCCAAACGCCGACCGGTCGAGCAGATAGGCGCGCGCGATGGCCAAACACGCCTCGGCCGCGCCCATCACCCCCCAACAAATACCGTATCGAGCGCTGTTCAGGCATTCGAACGCCGTCTTCATGCCACGCGCGCCGGGCAGCAGGTGCTCTTCGGCCGAAACCAGCACGTCTTCGAGCACCAATTGGCCGGTGGTCGAGGCGCGCAGGCTGAATTTGCCCTCGATCGGCGGAGTCGAAACCCCTTTCATGCCCCGCTCGACCACAAAGCCCAGCACTTGGCCTTCGTCATCCTTGGCCCAGACGATGGCGATATCGGCCACCGGCGCGTTGGTGATCCAGGTTTTGGTTCCCGACAAAACATAGCCACCCGGAACCTTGCGCGCGCGGGTGCGCATCGCCGAAGGATCGGACCCGGCATCCGGTTCGGTCAGGGCGAAAGCGCCGATGGTGCCGCCCGAAGCCAGACCTGGCAGATAGTTAGCCTTCTGCGACTCGCTGCCGAGCAAGTAAATCGGGTACATGACCAGACTGGACTGGACCGACAGCGCCGAGCGATAACCGCTGTCCACCCGCTCGATTTCGCGCGCGACCAAGCCATAGCCAACCGCGCTGATTCCGGCGCAACCATAGCCCTGAAGAAACGCCCCCAGCAGTCCATGCTTACCCATGTCGGCCATGATGCTGCGGTCAAAACTTTCATGACGAAAGTCTTTGACCACCCTCGGAGCCAGTTTATCTTGAGCGAAGGCGCGGGCGCTGTCGCGAATCGCCAGCTCATCGATGCTCAACTGGGTTTCCAACAGCAGCGGGTCTTGCCACTGGAACGGAGCGGGTTTACCGCGCGGCACGCGGGTCGCGGTCATGCGCTCCTCCGGCCCAGCGCCGTGTCCTGGGCGAGTTGGTCGATCCGGCCATCGAGTCGCGCCACCTCCTTGACCACCAGCCCGCCGATCATGGATTTGATCTGGCGCTGCTCCGCCTCGATTGCGGTCAGCCGCTGGCCATGGTTGGCCAAATGTTGGCCATGCTCGGCCAAATGTTGGCCATGCTCAGCCAAATATCGTCCATGCTCGGCCAAATGCCGTCCATGCTCGGTCTTGATCTCCTCAACCGTCCGGAGCACCTGAAGCAACAGGGATTTCACTTCATCGTCAGCCATGGCATTTGTTCCTCATCTGCCTTCGGCGGCCAGGGGCACCTGGCCGCCGGACCCGATTCCTTTTCAGTCCGGACTGGCGGCTTCGCCATCCGCTTCCGGGGCTGCAATCATCGCCTTGGCCACCAACCCAGCATTGGCGCGGATTTTAACCTCGATCGCCTGCGCCATCTCCGGATTGTTGCGCAGAAAGATCTTGGCATTTTCCCGGCCCTGACCAATCCGGGTTCCTTCATAGGAGAACCACGCGCCGGCCTTGTCCACCACCCCGGCCTGATTACCCAGATCGAGCAACTCACCCAGTTTGGAAATACCCTCGCCATACATAATGTCGAATTCGACCACCCGGAACGGTGGTGCCATCTTATTCTTGACCACCTTGACCCGGGTTTGATTGCCCGTGTTCACTTCCCGATCCTTGATCGCGCCGATGCGGCGGATATCGAGCCGAACCGAGGCGTAAAACTTAAGCGCGTTGCCTCCGGTCGTGGTTTCCGGACTCCCAAACATCACCCCGATCTTAAGCCGGATCTGGTTGATGAAGATAACCAGGCAACGCGATTTAGAGATCGAGGAGGTCAGCTTGCGTAGCGCTTGGCTCATCAACCGGGCGTGCAGACCGACGTGGTTGTCGCCCATTTCGCCTTCCAGTTCCGCGCGCGGCACCAGCGCGGCAACGCTGTCCACCACCAGCACATCGATCGCGCCCGAGCGAACCAGGGTATCGACGATTTCCAGCGCTTGTTCACCGGCATCGGGCTGGGAGATCAGCAGTTCATCGATGTTGACCCCCAGCTTGCGGGCATAAGGCGGGTCAAGCGCGTGTTCGGCATCGATAAAGGCACAGGTCCCCCCCCCTTTTTGTGCCTGAGCGATGACATGCAGCGCCAACGTGGTCTTGCCCGAACTTTCAGGACCATAGATTTCGACCACCCGGCCGCAGGGCAAGCCACCAATACCAAGCGCGATATCCAGACCAAGCGAGCCGGTGGAAATCACCTCGCTATCCACTGTCCCTTCCCGGGCACCAAGTTTCATGATCGAGCCTTTGCCAAAAGCACGCTCAATCTGACTAAGGGCTGCATCCAGGGCTTTTTGCCTATCCATGGGATCTTTCTCAATCAATCGCAACGAGGCCGAAGACAAGGTTCGTCTTCTCTTTTCTCACACGGTTCAGCTTGGCTGCAATCCCGACGACAGCGACGAAACACGGCACGACGGCAGGAACAAGCGGGCAACCATGACCACAACCATTCCCGATATCGTACACACTTCGTTCTCACACGCAAGCACAAATTCATGGAACGTTCCAAATCAGATGACTCGGCCAGAAGGGCACGCCCCCACCCGCCCTAATTGCCGTCGTGGAGCACCTCTCGCACCTTTCCAGCCAACTGCTTGAGACTAAACGGTTTAGGCAGGAAGTGAACCGATTGGCCTTCGTCAAGCTGGTCACGACAGCGGTCTTCAGTATAGCCAGAAATAAAAATTACCTTAAGGTCTGGGTGTTGCTTACGAACGTGGCGAATTAAGGTTGGACCATCCATCAGCGGCATGACCACATCGGTAATCAGCAAATCAATTCGTTCCCCACCCGGTTCAAACCACTGCAAGGCGGCCTCGCCGCTCTTGGCTTCCAACACCCGGTAGCCCTTGTTGCGCAGCGCCCGGGCTCCGAATACCCGGACCGCGTCTTCATCCTCGACCAGCAGAATGGTTTCGGTTCCAGTCAAATCGACGCTAATCAGGTCGCGCGGTTCGGGGGTCACGACTTGGGATGACGGATCGGGGCCGAAGTGGCGCGGCAGATAAATCGTGAACCGAGTGCCGGTTCCGGGCGTACTGTCGACGAAAATGAAGCCGCCAGTCTGACGGACGATACCGTAAACCGTGGACAAACCGAGTCCGGTGCCGGAACCCGCCTCCTTAGTGGTGAAGAAGGGTTCAAAAATCCGTTCCAGATTTTCCCGCAAGATACCGATACCGGTGTCGGCAACATCGATCACGACATAGTCGCCGGCTGGGATGTCGTCGTGACCATGGCGGGTAAGGGTGGCCACGGTGTGGTTGCTGGTTGAGATGGTCAGGCGGCCGCCCCCAGGCATGGCGTCGCGGGCGTTGACCACCAGATTGATGATCACCTGCTCCAGTTGGCCGGAATCGGATTTGACCAGCCCCAGATCGCGGCCATGAACCAGACGCAGATCGATATGCTCACCGATCAAGCGCCGGAGCAGGTTGGCCAAGTCACTAAGCACGTCGGTAATGTCGATCACGCGCGGCGACAAGGTTTGCTGGCGCGAGAACGCCAGTAACTGCCGAACCAGATTGGCGGCGCGGTTGGCGTTCTGCTTGATCTGCATAATGTCGGCGAAGGATGGGTCGCCCGGCCGGTGACACAGCAGCAGCAGATCACAAAACCCGGTCATCGCGGTAAGCAGGTTGTTGAAATCATGAGCAATCCCACCTGCAAGCTGGCCGATCGCCTGCATCTTGCGCGACTGAACGAATTGCGCTTCCAGGCTTTTTTGCTCGGTCATGTCGATAAAGTGCAAAATCAACCGGGCCCCATCGCCACCGAAACCTGCTTCCAGGCCGCCTCCGAGTCGGCGGGCGTAGAGATGAAAAATCTGCTCCTTCTCGCCAGCCAGACGAATTTCCAGCGGGCCAACCGCATCGCCGCTGGCCAAAACTGATTGCAGGTGATCATGGACCTTCTGCCGGTCATCGGGATGGAGCAACTGGTTCAGGGGGCGCCGAGACAAACCTTCAGCCGAAACGCCGATCATGACCTGAAAAGCCGGATTGCAGATGGTCAGGCTGCCATCGACATCGGCCAGGGCAATCCCGATCGGTGCCTGTTCAAAGAAGCCCTGGAACCGGTGTTCCGACAGGCGTAGCGCCTCGCGCCATTCATGCTCCGGAACCAAATCACGAACGACCGCCCGGGTGCGCAGCGGCACCCCATCCCCCCCGACCACTACAGTTTGCGTGATTGAAGCCGGAAAACGCCGCCCCTTGACACCAATCAAAATAACATCGACGTGCTGGATTAACCCGCCTTCACTACCGAGGTCGTAAGGTGCCTTATCGTGCGGCGGTTCAGCCAGGATCTGATGCAACTGCCAGCCCTGTTCGATCAACTCTTCGGGCTGACATTCCAGCCACCCGGCCAAGACTCGGTTGACCATCCGAAAACGGCCCTGGTGATCGACCGAAAAGAAGCCAACCGGTGCCAGATCAAAGAATTCCAGCAATTCATCCTGCCGCAACGGGCTCGTGCTGTCGCCAGACGATGCCGCGATCCGCTTGTGCCGCCCCCCCAGAAACGGCAACCAAAAATTCCAGAGCCATGACATGCCTCGATAACCCCATGCAGGAGACAATCATCTTATTTTCGTAACTGCCAGATATGTCACAATGGGGCGGTGGCCCAATCGAGGTACCTGGACAGTTCCTTATTTTCTAAGATCAAACGATGATCTTAGAATGATTTCCTTTTTAGTTTGAACACATAGGTGATCACCTCCGCCACCGCGCGATAGTGGTCGGCCGGTATCTCCTGATCGATTTCGGCGGTGTCGTAAAGCGCCCGGGCTAGCGGCGGGTTGCGCACAATCGGAATGTTGTTTTCTTCGGCAATCTTGCGAATGTTAAAGGCAAGATTGTCAACCCCCATGGCCAGCACCACCGGCGCACTCATTTCCTGTGGATTGTATTTCAACGCGACCGCATAATGGGTTGGGTTGGTCACGACCACGTCGGCCTTTGGCACATTCGCCATCATTCTCTTGCGCGATCTTTCGATTCTTAGCGAACGCATCCGCCCTTTTACCTGAGGATCACCTTCTGACTGCTTGTGCTCATCTTTGACTTCCTGCTTAGTCATTTTCATTTTCTTGTTATATTCATGGCGTTGCCAGAATAGATCCGCCGCAGCGATCACCGCCAGCACCATCAGAATACCAGACATGACATCGTAAGAAATCGCATCGGCTTCTCGAAGTAAAGCTTCCATCGGCATGCCGGTAAAATGCTCAATCGTGGTCATCATCGGACTAAGCGCCAGATAGGCCACGGTCCCGACCACAGCCAGCTTGGCCACGTTCTTGGCCAACTCGATCGCTTGGGTACCCATACTGAACAAGCGCTTAAAACCATTGAGCGGATTAAGCTTACTAAAATCAGGCTTAATCGGCTCCCACGTCACATGCCATCCGGTCTGAAGAATCGAAGCCGCGATACCGGCGGCAGACAGCAACAGCAGCGGCAACCAAATTGCCAGCACCGCATCCCGCGCCACCCGCTGCATAATCAGGCCAATATTGCCAGAATCCATCGACAGGTGATAGAACTCCTCCAAATAGAAGCTAAGTCTATCCTTAAGGATCTTCAGAATACCTGGCATAAGCTTATTGACAATAATAATCATCATTGTAAGGAGCAAAAGATTGTTTATTTCTTTGCTAACCGCGAACTGACCC
>CAUYTZ010000224.1:0-16303 GCA_963575695.1 uncultured Gammaproteobacteria bacterium
CGCTTCCAAACCGGATCCGCACGAAAGCTTGTGTCTGGCACACGGAACACTGGACGCGGGACTCGGTTAGCGCTAAATCTAGGCTCCGAAGTGGTGACGCCTACCAAAGGCGGTTCGCTCGTACCCAGCGTGATGGCGGTCAGCCGAAAACCGGCGGCTAAAATCAGCGATTCGAAAGCCTTGAACAGTTAAGGGATCAGATTGTTCGGGATTGCCGGGAGGCCCGAGCTGCACTTTCCGCTGGTCAGAAAACTACCGAGCTGAACTTGCCGCATAAGATATAGTATTTGCCTTCGGCGACCAGGGCTTTGCCCTGGACCCACCAGGAGCCTAGAGGCCCCTGGACCCACTTTGATTTAGGGTAAGTTAGGGTATTGGAGCCGTCGCCGCCGCCAGCCACTCGGCCGACTCCGGTTCCAGCCGTGACGTCAGAGTTTCCCGCACCTGGGCGTGATAGTCATTCAGCCAGGCGCGCTCCTCCATCCCGAGCAGACCCGACACGATCAGTTCCCGGTCGAACGGAACCATGGTCAGGGTTTCGAAGCCGAGTAGGGGGTGCTCTGCCCCCATCGGGGCCGGCAACGACTGGACCACGACCAGGTTTTCCAACCGGATGCCATAGGCTCCAGCCCGATAATAACCGGGTTCGTTGGACAGGATCATGCCCGCACACAGCGCGGCACTACCGCCGACCTTGGAAACGCGTTGCGGTCCTTCGTGGACGCCAAGAAAGCAGCCGACGCCATGGCCGGTGCCGTGGTCGTAATCCAGTCCCGCAGCCCACAACGGCATCCGGGCCAGGCAGTCCAACTGACCTCCGCTGGTGCCTGGGGGAAAACGGGCCCTGGCCAACGCGATATGGCCCTTCAACACCAGCGTATAGTGCTCGCGCATCTCTGCGCTGGGGGTGCCGAGGGCGATGGTGCGGGTAATATCGGTGGTGCCGTCGGTGTACTGTCCGCCGCTGTCGATCAGATACAGGCTGCCGGGTTCCAGCGGCCGGTCGGTGGCCTCGCTGGTTCGGTAATGGACCGTCGCGCCATTGGCCCCAGCGGCGGAAATGGTTTCGAAGCTGAGACCGCGAAACAGAGCGTTCTGGGCACGGAACTCTAACGCTTTGGCGGCTGCGGCCCGTTCGCTGAGGCCACTGCCCGGAGCGGCTGCGGCCAGTTCCTTCGTCAGCCAGCATAGGAAGCGGACCATGGCCACGCCGTCACGGCAATGTGCGGCCCGGGAACCCCTGAGTTCGACCTCGTTCTTGCATGCCCTGGGCAGCAGGCAGGGATCGTCGCCGCGATCGATCACCGCTCCGGCGGCAGTCAAGCGCTCGAACACCCATATCGAGGTTGCGGCCGGATCGACCAGCACTTGGGCCTGGTCGTGGCCAAGCGTATCCAGCGCCGCGCCAAACGCCTCCGGCGGCAGAACCGTAATTCCGGACTCGAGTTGAGAGGGGATGGCCAACCGATTCGCGGCAATGAACCAGTCCACTCGACCGTCCGCGAACAAGAGCGCTCGCGACAACGCCAGCGGGGTATGCGGCACGTCATCGCCACGAATATTGAGTAGCCAGGCGATCGACTCCGGCTGAGTCAGCACCGCCGTCGCCAGACCTTTGGCAGCCAGGGCCAAAGCCAAATCGTTGCGTTTGGCCAACGACGAGTGGCCGGCGTATTCGATCGGATAGACTTCAACCACGGATGCAGGCGGCGGTGGCCGGTCGGTGGTCCACAGCCGGTCGAGTGGATTATTGGCGAGGTTGATTAGGGTCAGGTTAGACCGGGCCAGCACTGCACGGGTTTTCTCCAGCCAGCCGATGGTGTGTAGCCAGGGATCGAAGCCGATTCGGCCGCCATCGGGTAGTGCCGCCGCCAGCCACTCCCCGGCCGGCTGGTCGGTGATATTGGCAATCTCAAACAGCGCACCATCGACCTCCCCTCGCACCTGCAAGGTGTAACGACCATCGACGAACACGACGGCCCGGTTGGCCAGCACGATCGCCAGCCCGGCCGAGCCGGTGAAGCCGGTCAGCCATGCCAGCCGCTCCGCGTTCGGCGGCACGTATTCGTTCTGGTATTCGTCAGCGTGCGGAATGAAGAAACCGTCCAACCCCATGGCGGTTAATTCGGTCCGTAGCGCCGCGATGCGCGCAGCATGATCGTTAATCGGCACCGGCCTTGTTCCCCGTTAGTGATCCCAAGCTCCCGGATATAAACCCAAGCCGTTGTCGGGCCAAGGCGCTGGCCCCGGGATCGGTACCAGTACCGGTCCCGGGAGCGCAACGGAACCCGTGTCGCCGCATTTTACTTGTTTTGCCGTGGAGCGGTTATGCTATACGAGCGTTTACGCCGGTGGCGGGGGAGACCGGAGCCCGCCCACACCGGTGTTGCGGGCGTGGCGGAATTGGTAGACGCGCTGGATTTAGGTTCCAGTGATGCAAGTCGTGGGGGTTCGAGTCCCTTCGCCCGCACCAAGGTTGCCCTCCGTTAGTAGGATTCGGCTCCAGGACCGGCCCATTGCGGGCCTGCGGTTGGCGCACTTTCGTGGTGCGCCGCCCCCAACACGGGTTTTGTGTTCGATGGAAGTGACCGAGACCAGCGTAGACGGCCTCAAGCGTGAATTCCGGATCGTGGTTCCGGCCAGCGATCTCGATGCCAAGATTGAGACCCGGCTCAATGAGTTGTGCCGAACCGTGCGGATGCCCGGCTTTCGCCCGGGTAAGGTGCCGGTTGGCATCGTTCGCCAGCGCCATTCTCAAGCCGTAATGCAGGAATCGGTTGAGGAAGCGGTCAACCAAAGCTGGCGTAAGCTGCTGACCGAACGCGGCCTGCGGTTGGCTTTCGAACCCAAGCTCGACGTTGAGCAGATTTATGCCGCCGGCACCGACCTAATTTTCCGGATGACGGTTGAGATTCTGCCGGAGATCGAGCCGATCGACCTCGCCAGCCTGGAGCTGGAACGGCCGGTGGCCGAAGTTGACGATGCCGCCGTCGAAGATCGGGTCCAGAAACTGGCCGCTTCGGTGCGCGGCAGCGACGTGTTGGGCGAGGATCGTGGTGCCGCCGAAGGCGACATCGTGGTGATCGATATTGCCGGCTCGTGTGACGGTGCCGAACTGCCGGAATTTCCCAACACCAAGGGCTATCCGCTGGAACTGGGTTCCAAGGCCTTGGGATCGGATTTTGACGAGCAGTTGGTCGGGGCCCGGCCGGGTGAACACCTTCACGTTACGGTTGATTTCCCCGCCGATCATCCCAACGAGAAGGTGCGCGGACGCAAGGTGCCGTTCCACGTCGATGTCAAGGAACTGCGCGCGCCAGTACCGGTGCCGATCGATGACGAGCTGGCCAAGCGCTTCGGGATGGCCGACTTGGTCGCCTTCCGCGATAAAATCCGCCAGATGGTCAAAAATGAATATGCTGGACTGTCGCGGCGGCGGCTGAAGCGGCAGTTGCTGGACAAGCTGGCCGAAAGCCACGATTTCCCGGTTCCGGTCGGTCTGGTCGATGCCGAGTTCGAGTCGATCTGGCAGGAACTCGAACACCAGCGCGCTCACGGCCATCTTGATCCCTCCGACGCCGCGCGCAGCGACGACGAGATCAAGGCCGAGTATCATGGTATCGCCGAACGACGGGTCCGCCTGGGCTTGCTGCTGGCCGAAATCGGCCGGCGCAACAACCTGAAGGTGGAAAAGGAAGAGTTGAACCGTGCCGCCGTGGCCGAAGCCCGCCGCTATCCGGGCCAGGAGATGAAGGTGTTGGAATGGTTCAAGGCCAATCCAACCGCTTTGGAACGCCTGAAGGCACCGATTTACGAAGATAAGGTGGTTGATTTCGTGCTGGAACTGGCCAAGATTACCGATCGGACGGTGCCGGCGGGCGAGTTGACCAAGGAAGACGACTCGGACGATTAATACCTGGCCAACAGCGACCGGAGACCGGAATGGTCCCCGGTCGCTATGTGGGCAAATTCCAATCACCCCTGATTATGCCTTCCCGATTATGGTGGTCGGGGACGGTTTTTCGGGGGGGATCTTCCCCAGGTAGGCATGGTTTCCGGGCACGCGGCCAGGGTTGAGCCGCCGGGCGGTTACGAGCGGCAGGAACAGGGCATGAGCAGATTTGAAACCCAGATGAACGCGCTGGTTCCGATGGTCATTGAACAGACCAACCGGGGAGAACGGGCGTACGACATCTTTTCCCGGCTGCTCAAGGAACGGATCATTTTCCTGATCGGCGGGGTCAACGATGCCGTGGCCAGCTTGATTTGCGCGCAGATGCTGTTCCTTGAATCGGAAAATCCGAATAAGGACATCTCGTTCTACATCAACTCCCCCGGTGGTTACGTCACCGCTGGCCTCGCGATCTACGACACCATGCAATATATTCGGCCGGAAGTTTCAACCGTGTGCGTCGGCCAAGCGTCGTCGATCGGCTCGCTGCTGCTGTGCGCCGGCGCGCCGGGTAAACGCTTTTCGCTGCCCAACGCCCGAGTCATGCTGCATCAGCCTTCGGGCGGGGCCCAGGGGCAGGCGGCCGATATCGAGATTCAGGCGCGCGAGATCTTGCAGTTGCGGCGGCGGATGGATGAAATCTACGCTCACCACACTGGCCAGACCGTGGAGGTGATTGAAGCGACGCTGGAACGGGATAAGTTCCTCTCGCCGAGCGAAGCAAAAGAATTTGGTCTGATCGATGAGGTTGTGGCCAAACGGCCGGCCCCATCCAACGACACTTGATTGATCGGGCCCCGACGCAAGGTTGTTGATTCTTGCAGGGCGGGTGATGTTGAATGAGGCTTGGTGGGGCAAAATTCAGCATCGCTCGCGAGGCGTGCTGGATTGGGTCCATGAACGGCTGGTCCACGGGCCATCGGATCGGCGCGGTTCTGGGGCGCTGGCAGGAAGTCCGGGAAAGGTGACGGGGTAAGATGAGCAAAGCCAGCGGCGGCGAGACCAAAAATACGCTCTACTGCTCGTTCTGCGGCAAAAGCCAGCACGAGGTTCGAAAGCTGATTGCCGGCCCCACCGTGTTCATCTGCGATGAATGCGTTGAGTTGTGCATGGACATCATCCGCGAGGAAAACAAGACCACGTTGGTCAAGTCTCGCGAAGGTGTGCCGACTCCGCGTGATATCCATTCGGTGTTGGATGATTATGTCATCGGCCAGGACCACGCCAAGCGGGTGCTGGCGGTTGCGGTCCACAACCATTACAAGCGGTTGGCCCACGGTAGCCGGCATAATGATGTCGAGCTGGCCAAGTCCAACATCTTGCTGGTCGGCCCCACCGGTTGCGGCAAGACGCTGCTGGCCCAGACTCTGGCGCGAATCATCGACGTGCCGTTTACCATGGCCGATGCGACCACGCTGACCGAAGCCGGCTATGTCGGTGAGGACGTGGAAAATATTATCCTCAAGTTGCTCCAGGCGGCCGACTACAATGTCGAGCGGGCCCAGCGCGGTATCGTCTACATCGACGAGGTCGATAAGATCAGCCGCAAATCGGATAACCCGTCGATCACCCGCGACGTGTCCGGCGAAGGCGTGCAGCAGGCGCTGCTCAAGATCATGGAAGGTACGGTCGCTTCGGTGCCGCCCCAGGGTGGGCGCAAGCACCCACAGCAAGAATTTCTCCAGGTCGATACCACCAATATCCTGTTCATCTGCGGCGGGGCCTTTTCCGGTCTGGAAAAGATCATCGCTCAACGCGGCCGTGGCACCTCGATTGGCTTCGGTGCCGATGTCCGTGGTCCGGATGAACGCCAGACCGGCGAGATTTTGCGCGATTGCGAGCCGGAAGACTTGCTTAAGTTCGGCCTGATTCCGGAATTTGTCGGCCGCCTGCCGGTGGTGGCGACGCTGACTGATTTGAGCGAAGCGGCGCTGGTCGAAATTCTGGTCAAGCCAAAGAACGCGCTGGTTAAGCAGTACCAGCGCCTGTTTGAGATGGAAGACGTGCGACTCGATTTCACCGAGGACGCGCTGAAGGCGATCGCGCATAAGGCGATCGCGCGCAAGACCGGGGCCCGTGGTCTGCGCTCGATCATGGAGATGATCCTGTTGGAGCCGATGTTTGAGTTGCCCGGATTGCAGGGTGTCGAGTCGATCCTGATCAACAAGGAAGTGGTCGCGGGCGGGACCAAGCCGTTGTACATTTATGCGGAGCGTGAACGTCGCGCTCCCAGCGCCTGAGTTTCATTCCCAATAAAGTGGGTCCAGGGCAGTGCCCTGGTCGGGGGCGCAAGCCCCCAGTCCGGGATGATTCTGATTGTCAAGTCGCCCTCGCAGTCTAAGTTCATGCCTATGAATTGAGTGGGACTCCGAGCCATGGCGCAGGAAGGGGAATACCAGTTCATAATCGATGGACACTACACGCCCGCTACATTACCCATGAAGCGGCTCGCGGAGTATATGGCTGAGTTTTCTAGGCTTTTAGGGATCGAAGAAAACGTACATTTTGTTGGGATAGAACCCGGTAGCGCGGTTTTAAAAACGCAAGTTGATGAGATTAAACGGCCTGACGTGCGCAATGTTCTTGCAGAACTTCAGCGGGGGGCGGGGCCGGCCACTTCGGTCCGCGCATATAGTAAACTTGATCAGATGCTCGCCGCTGATAATTCGGTAGGGCGTGTTGTTGAGGGGGGCGCTGATGTGCTGACCTTTCCTGGTCGTGAAAAAATAATCCCGATAGTTTTGGATGGCATTACGGAGGAAGGCTTTCTTGATGGTGAGCTGATTTCACTTGGAGGTAAAAATGACAAGGTTTATGCGCATCTATTGAATGATAATCAAACCTATCATTGTCAGACTCATCGTGAACTTGCGAGAAAGCTGGCTCGTCATATTTTTGGTACTCCTCTGCGGGTTTATGGTCAAGGTCAGTGGCGGCGGACAGAGCAAAGAATTTGGCAAGTAACGCATTTTGATATCGAAAATTTTGAAGTTTTAGATGTTACCCCTCTCGGCGATGTAGTGGAGAAGTTGAGGGAACTTCCCGGCAATGAATGGAAATCGATGTCAGATCCATTCGAAGAACTCCGGGCCTTGCGCTATGGTCGGGATGGGGAGGTTGCGTGATGGTGGTTTTCGATACTAATTTCTTGATGCTGCTGCTTGATCCAAACGCAAAGTCGTCATCCGGCAAGGCCATTTCCGACGACAAAGAAAGAATCGATTTCCTCGTCAAGACTTTATCCGCGAGGAAAGAAAAGATTGTCATTCCAGCGCCGGTCATCGCCGAGTTTCTTGTCGGGATCAATCCGTCGGATCGTGAAAAGCACATCAGTTGCCTAACAAAATCGGTCGTTTTCCGAATTGAGGCGTTTGGGCTTCGGGCGGCAATCGAGAATGCAGACTTAGATCGTGAAATAAGAGGGTCTAAAGGCAAGAAGGGTAGTTCTGAGGAACCATGGCAGAAAATAAAAATTGATCGGCAAATCATTGCTATAGCCAAGGTAAGCGGTGCCTCGACTTTATATTCCATGGATAAAGGACTTAGTACGCTTGGCGAAAGTGTTGGGATGATTGTGGTTAGCTTGGCGGAACTGCCTCTGCCTCCGGAAAGTATTTCTCCGATGTTTCCTGGGATCTAGCCCCTTCGTCTCAGGCGGCAACAGCCCCGCGTGGACGTGTGGCCCCCTTGGTGTCGGCCTCCTTGATTAGGGTCAGATTGACCTGAGCCCCGGTCAGATCCACACCATGCAAAATCGCCCCACGGGCACTGGCCACACGCAAATCGGCATCAATCATCCGTGAAAACTGCAAATTCGCTGGCCATGGCCGTTCGGGATCGCCACCCAGCGGAACCGAATCAAGTTTGGCCCCATTCAGATTGGCTCCGGACAGATCGGCCCGGCGCAGCAGCGCCCCCGACAAATCGGCATCGCTGAAATCGGCTTGCGAACAATCGCAATAGGCGAGATCGGCCATGACCAGCGACGCTCCGGACAGGCAAACCCCGTTCAACACTGAACGCCGGATCTTGGCCCCGGACAAATTAGCCCCGCGACAATCGATCCCGCTAAGGTCGATCATGTCCAATTCCAGCCGCCGGCCGCCGGTACCGCCGCTTTCCATCCATTGCTGGTGCAGCAGCAGCATGGCGCGAAAATCGGCCTCTTCCAGATGGGGGCCACCGCTAACCTGCCCCCCCAACGCGATAACGTGGTCCCGCAACGTGGCTTCCATTCTCGATCCGGCCAGCACCGCACCCGTAAGCGTGGCATTGGTCAGCGTCACCCCGGTCAAATCGGTGGCAACCATGATCGCGCCCGACAAATCCGCGCCGGTCAAATCCGCATCGACCAACTCGGCACCGGTCAGATCGCAGTTTTCCATCTTCGCCCCGGCCAGCAAAGCCCGGGCCAGATTGGCGTCGATCAGTTCGGTGCGACGGGTGATCGCGCCCTTGGCCGGGTCTCCGCCCGGGTCAATCCGGATCTGGTTTACCCCCAGTTCGGCCCCGGCCAGATTAGCTTGGGTCAGATTGGCCCCATTAAGGCAGGCCCCGCGCAGATCCGCCCCGAGCAGATTGGCTCCACTCAAATCGGCACCGCTCAAATCGGCCATGGTTAACAAGGCTGAAGATAAATCGGCATTGACCAGGCTGGCCCCGGCCAAACAGACCCCAATCATGCGCGCGTTACTGAGCAGCACGCAATTCAGCGGCATCCGCGATAGGTCGTAGTGACTGAAATCAGCCTTACTTCCGCCATTCTGGCGGCGGACCCACAGCCGGTGAACCTTGAATTTATGCCGGACTTCTTCAAGGAAATCAAGCCCTTGACCGGCGCGCTTAGACGACATGGACGGCTGACCTTCAGACCGATGGCGATTTTCGGCGACATAAGAGCTATTGAGTTGGATGTTAGCGCTCAATTTGCCGCAACATCAACCGGGTTTAACTTGGCCGCTCTCGATTGATTGTGTTTTGCCATCCTGCCATAAAAACATCACGGTGCGGTGAGAAGGACGGGTTAGGGACCAGGGGACCGTGGCAAACTCATAAACTGCCGCCGACCTTGACGATTTAGGCCATCCAGACCATAAACTGAACTATCCTCTTTCCCCTTCCACCAGACGAAGGCCAAACCGGCGGAAATTTCGCCCGGCGCGCTCATTAATCAGGATACCAAGCGGTAATGATCACCGAAACCGGGGAACGCATCGCCAAATGGCTGGCCCGAGCCGGCACCTGTTCGCGGCGCGATGCCGAACGCTGGATCGGCGACAGCCGGGTAGCGATCAACGGCCAGATTCTGACCACCCCGGCGGTCAAGGTCCAAGCCGGGGATGTCGTCACCGTCGATGGCAAGCCGGTGGCCACGCCGGAGCCGGCCCGGATTTGGCGCTATCACAAGACGGCCGGACTGGTCACGACATCGCGCGATGAGAAGGGACGGCCAACCGTATTCGACAATCTGCCGGCGGAGTTGCCGCGGGTGATTACCATCGGACGGCTGGATCTAACCAGTGAAGGCCTGTTGTTGCTGACCAACGACGGCACGTTGGCGCGCTATCTGGAACTGCCTTCGACCGGCTGGCCGCGGCGCTACCGGGTCCGGGTTCATGGCCAACCAGACCCGGCCCGGCTGTCGAAGCTGGCCAAGGGTGTGACCGTGGATGGCGTGGTCTATGGCCCGATCGAAGCCTCGATCGACAGTCAGAAGGGCGACAATGCCTGGCTGACCATAACCCTGCGCGAAGGCAAGAACCGCGAAGTCCGCAAGGTGTTGGAAAGCCTGGATCTTAGAGTCAATCGGCTGATTCGCATCGCCTTTGGCCCGTTTCAGTTGGGCAAGCTGGAACCGGGGGCGGTTGAAGAGGTGCCGAAGCGGGTGATGCGCGATCAGCTCGGACACTTCCTGGGCACAGCCAAACCGAAGCCGAAATGACCACCCTCGGCCGTGAAACGGCGCGCGGCACGGCACCAGGAGCGGTGCGAATCATCGCCGGCAAACACCGTGGCCGGCGGATCGCGGTACCGACGACGGCTGCGGCGCTGCGGCCGACCGCCAACCGACTGCGCGAAACCTTGTTCAACATTCTGAGCCACGGCGGCTGGAGCGAAGGCGGCGGTTCCGCGCTGGTCGGTGCCCGGGTGCTGGATGGCTTCTGTGGTTCGGGTGCGCTGGGCCTGGAAGCGCTGTCGCGCGGTGCTGGCCATTGTACCTTCGCCGATACCGATTCGGCGGTGCTGGCGGCGGTACGCGCCAGCTTGGTCAGTCTACACGAAACCGGACAGGCCACGGTGCTGCGCGCGGATTTGCGCGCGCCGCCGCCGACCAGCGCCCCGTGCTCCTTGGTTCTGCTCGACCCGCCCTATGGTCAAGGTCTGGCGCTGGTGGCGCTGGCAGCGCTGGCCGGGCGTGGCTGGTTGGCTCCGGCGGCGCTGGCCGTGATCGAAACCGAAGCCGCCGAGGCCCCGACGGCGCTTCCCAGCTTCCAGATTCTCGACCGACGAGGCCAGCGGGCCAGTGTGCTCACGTTCTTGCGCTACCAACCTCGGTCACATGGTTGACAATCGGTTTCGCCTTTGGTCGTATTATCGGATTGATCGGGTGATGCATGTCCGTGCGCCGAACGGCGGTTGGCCGAACGACGATTAATCGGGTATTCGAGGTGATCGAGCAAGGGGACGGCGATGAGCACGGAAGTTAAAGCTATTGAGTGGACCTATGCACTCAGTGTTGGGGTTAAGGTCATCGACGATGAGCATAAGTTCCTGCTAAGTATCTTGAACGATCTTGTTCGCTCGTTAGAAGAGAGCAACCAGAAGCCGATCATTATGCGTGCGATCGAAGAGCTAGTTGGATTTACAAATTATCATTTTGGGCACGAAGAAGAACTTATGATTACATTTGGATACCCGGATTACGAGCCGCACAAACGATTGCACACAAATTTCGTCGCCAAGCTGCTTGAATTTGAAAAAGATGTTGCCGGTGGTGCCCGCTCTTTGCCTGGGCTTGCGACGTTCGTGCATGATTTTGTCCTTGGTCATTTCATGCGTACGGATCAAGAACTGGGAGCATTTCTGAAAACCAGGATGCCGCCAGGACAAGCCTTTGATTTCAATCATGACGCCACGCTCGGTGTGCTGCCTTAACGCAACGGACAAAACCACCGGCCAACACCAACCCCGGCGGAAGGATAGGACATGCGCTCAATTCTGGCTCGGATGCTTCAGATCGGACTGCTGGTCTTTGGTTCGGCGGCACTGGCCGATGACCCATCGGTGATCACCGCCGACGAGGCCTTTGGTCAAGCCACGGCGGGCACACTCACGATCATCGATGTCCGGACCCCGGCGGAATGGAAGCAAACCGGCGTGATCCCCGGCGCGCAGTTGATCGATGTGACTCAGGGCGGAGGGGCGGCTAGTTTCGTCGATCAGGTTGATCGCGTCACGCGCGGCGATAAGAGCCGGCCGATTGCGGTGATCTGTCGTTCGGGCAACCGCTCGGCCGGGGCCCGCTCGATGCTCCTGGCCGGGGGGTATACTGCGGTCCGCCACATTCCCGATGGCATGTCCGGCAATGCTGGTGGCCCAGGCTGGATCAAGCGCAACCTGCCGACCGAGCCGTGTCCAACCTGTTAGAGCCGATCGCGTGGCTCTGATCGTAAATTGTGGCGTGTGTCCACGAGTAAAAGCATAAGGGGCGTTGGGGCATGGCGGGATTGAGCAGAGCATTGCGAGTCGGGCGGTGGCTGGCGACGATGGCCATGGTGGTGGCCGTGATGGTTGCGGTTTTGGCTAAAATCGCAACGGCGGAAGAGGTCATCAGAATCGGTAATGAAGGATCTGATTATCCGCCCTATTATCATCCCAACGCTCAAGGCAAGCTGGAAGGATTCGAAATCGACCTGACCAACGCCCTATGTGCGGCGATGAGGGTTCGGTGCGAAATTGTGATCGTACCGTGGGACGACATTATTCAGGCTCTGCTTGACCATAAAATAGATGCAATTATTTCTAGTATGTCGATAACCCCTGAGCGACAGCAAAAAGTATCCTTTAGTGACTACTATTATTCAACCACGGTCCGTTTCATCTCACGTAAAACAGCCAACTTTACCGGTCTGCCGCCGGAAAGCGTCCGTGGGCGGGCCATCGGTGCCCAGGGCAACACCGTTTTCGCCGAATATCTGGCCAAGACTTACGGTAGCGTGGCCAAGCTGGAATTGTTCGACAGCCAAACCGCGGCCAATCAGGCGCTGATCGACGGCAAAGTCGATGTCGTGCTGGCCGATACCATCAACCTGTGGAACTTCCTGCGCACGAAAGAAGGCGAGTGCTGCCAGTTTCACGGTGAGGCGATTAAGGCTTGGACCGATGTATCCGGAGTCGCGGTGCGTAAGGAGGATGAGTCGCTCCGCGAGCGTTTTAACCGCGCCATCGCCCGCATCGTCGCCGATGGCACCTATGAAGCGATCAATGAGCGCCATCTTCCGTTCAGTATCTATTGATTTATTGACGCAACTGCCCAGTTGCCTCGATTGGGCGGCCGCCCAACGCGCAAGGACGCGCTGCGGCACCATGTGGTTTACAGAATTGTTACGGCCCTGTATGGTTGCGACCGGGTTTCGTGGGCCGGCGGGTTTCGTGGGCCGGGGGACTCCCGGCGATCCGCGAGGGGTCGGGATTCCCGAAGATGTCAGCAGGGAGCGGTGTGGCTATGAAAGTGATTGCCGGAAACAGCAATCGGCCATTGGCGGAAGCGGTATCGGCCTGTTTGGGCGTGCCGCTGACCAGGGCCAGCATTCGTCGCTTCGCCGACATGGAGGTGTTCGTCGAAATCCTGGAGAATGTCCGCGGCGAAGACGTGTTCGTGATCCAGTCCACCTCTTACCCAGCCAATGATAACCTTATGGAGTTGCTGATCATCCTGGATGCGCTGCGCCGGGCCTCGGCGCGGCGGGTGACTGCGGTGATCCCCTACTACGGCTATGCCCGCCAGGATCGTAAACCCGGGCCGCGCACGCCGATCTCAGCCAAGCTGGTCGCCAACCTGATCACCACTGCGGGTGCCGACCGGGTGCTGACGCTGGACCTGCACGCCGGCCAGATTCAGGGCTTCTTTGATATTCCGCTCGATAACCTGGTCGCGGCACCGGTGTTCGAAAAAGACATCCGCGACATGCTCGGTGCCGACGACTTGGTCATGGTCTCGCCCGATGTCGGCGGCGTGGTTCGAGCCCGGGCCTTGGCCAAGCGGCTGGAAGCGGATCTGGCGATCATCGACAAGCGACGCGAACGTGCCGGGGTGTCGGAGGTGATGAACATCATCGGCGATGTTGAAGGGCGCAAGTGTGTGCTGGTCGATGACATGATCGATAGCGGTGGCACGCTGTGCAACGGGGCCAAGGCACTGATGAAACGCGGGGCCAGTTCCGTTCATGCTTATTGCAGTCACGGGGTTCTGTCTGGTGGAGCGGTGGCGCTGATCGGTGCCTCGCCGATTGAAATGCTGGTCACCACCGACAGTATTCCGGCCACCGAGGCGGTTCGGGTGTCGCGCAACATCCGCCAGTTGACCATCGCCCCGCTGATTGCTGAAGCGATCATGCGCATCAGCGAAGAACGCTCGGTATCCAGCCTGTTCTCCTGACCCCGGTTTTCGGGTAGGGTTCAAGCTTAAGCCATCACTGTGCCGGCACCCCTGGAGGCCGGCACCCGTCGCCGGGCCGGCAGCCCAGCTTGACACTGCTCTTAAGGAGCCCGTTAGACATGACCGAAACCGTCGCCTTCACCGCCGAGGCACGCCAGCGAGCCGGCAAGGGGACCGCTCGCCAGACGCGCCGCGCCGGTCGAATTCCCGCCGTGATCTATGGCAACAAGCTGCCGCCGTTGATGATCTCGCTTGAAGTGGTCGCTTTCGAACGCCTGATTCATCGTCCGGGCTTCTTTACCCACCTATTCGACATCACCGTGGATGGTGCCACCCACCGGGTGCTGCCGCGCGATATTCAGTTCGATCCGGTCAGCGATCGCGCGCTGCACGCCGATTTCTTGCGTGTGGCCGCTGACGCCACCATCACCGTGACGGTGCCGGTCGAATTCACCAATCAAGACAAGTGTCCGGGCCTGAAGCGCGGGGGTACACTCAACATCGTCGCCCACAGCTTGCAGGTTCACTGCCGAGCCGACGCGATTCCTGAGCACCTCGTGATCGATGTTAGCACCTGCGATATCGGCGACTCGATCCATGCCGCAGCGCTGGTGCTACCGGCTGGCGTGTCGCTGGTTCACACCGATCTGGAAGCCACCATCGTCACCCTGGTCGCGCCGAGTGGCATGAAGGCGGGCGACGAGGAAGCGGGTGCGGAAGCAGCCAAGTCCTGAACCGGGCTGGAGTTACCGTTTGTCGGGGGGGCATCCCCAAGACCTCCGGCGACCAGGGCTTTGTCCTGATCGCCGGAGGTAGCGGAGCCGAGCATGACCATGATGATGAAGGCGATGGTGATCGACCAGTTTGGCGGTTCCGACCGCCTACACCCGGTCGAACTGCCTGTGCCGAAGCCGGCCGCAAACGAAGTCTTGATCAAGCTGGCCTATACCGCGGTCAATCCGGTGGATTGGAAAATCCGCGAGGGTTGGCTGAACAGCCTGTTTCCCCACGAATTTCCACTGATTCCCGGCTGGGATGCCGCCGGTACCGTCGCTGCGGTGGGCGAAGCGGTGACTGCGTTTGTCCCCGGCAATCGAGTCTTCGCCTATTGCCGAAAGCCACTGGTTCGCTGGGGCACCTATGCCGGCTATGTGACGATGGCCGCAACCGCAGTGGCACCGATGCCGTCCACAATCAGCTTTGCCCAGGCGGGGGCGATTCCGCTGGTTGGGCTGACCGCGTGGCAATCGTTGTTCGACGCCGCCGGCTTGGGTGCTGGCCAGACGGTGCTGATCCACGGGGGGGCTGGCGGCATCGGCAGCTTGGCGATTCAGTTCGCCAAACACGCCGGGGCCTGCGTGATCACCACCGCCAGCGTCCGCAATCATGATTATGTTCGGGCACTGGGTGCCGATGTGGCCATCGACTACCGCAGCACCGATTTCGTCGCCGCCACTCGGGCCGCAGCACCGCAAGGGGTCGATGTGGCCTTCGATACCGTTGGCGGTGCGGTGCTGAAAGAAACTTGGCTGACGCTTAAGCCGGGTGGGTTTCTCGTCGGCGTGGTTGATGTTCCGGACGGAGCCGAGGCGCAGCGTCATGGCGTGCGCTGTGGCCATGTCTTCGTTTCGCCCAACGGCCGGCAACTGGCGCAGATCGGGTCACTGATTGATGGCGGACGTGTACAACCGTCAGAAATCACCGAAATGGCGCTAGACGATGCGGCAGCGGCGCAGGATGTCAGTCGCAGCGGCCATGTTCGGGGCAAGATCGTGCTGCGGATAGATTGATCTTGCGGTGTATCAATCCTGGCGCGGACCGTTACCCAAGAACCGGCCGAGCAGGCGTCGCGCCGCCGCCCCCGGCATCAGCTCACCCCGCGCAACCCTGGTCTCCAGCGGCCCCAAATCCCCGGCCACTTCAGGGTGTTCCTGGAACATGGCCAGCAACGTTTCGCGAATCTCGCTCCACAGCCAGACCTTGGCTTGTTCGGCGCGGCGCTTGCCCAGGGCCCCGGTCGACTCCATCTTGAGCCGATAGTCGCCGACGGTGTCCCAAATCTCGGCCACGCCCCGACTCTCGACCGCCGAGCACGACAGCACCGGCACCTTCCATTCCCCGACATGGGCGCGGAGCAGTTGCAACGCATGGCGGTATTCGCCAACCGTGATCTGAGCGGTGGTGGCCAACGCGCCGTCGGCCTTGTTAACCACCAGCAAATCCGCCAGTTCAACGATGCCCTTCTTGATACCCTGCAATTCGTCGCCGCCAGCCGGCAGCAACAGAACCATGAACAAATCAACCATATCCGCGACCGCAGTTTCGGACTGACCGACGCCGACGGTTTCAATCACGATCACGTCGTAGCCTGCGGCCTCACACAGCAGCATGGCTTCGCGCGTGCGTCGCGCCACCCCGCCCAATGTGCCCCCGGCCGGCGAGGGCCGGAGAAACGCGGCCGGATCGCGAGTCCGGTACTCCATTCGGGTCTTGTCGCCCAGAATCGAGCCGCCTGAACGGGGCGAGGTCGGATCGATCGCCAGCACCGCTAGCTTGTGGCCGCGACCGATCACATGGAGCCCGCCGCCCCCGGCATCTCGGAGAACCCGGCCATGTTCGTCGCCATTAACAAGGACACGGCTGAGCTGCATTTTGAACTCGTACCGTTCGACGCAGCTCTGGCCCAGCGCATG
>CAUYTZ010000225.1:0-12180 GCA_963575695.1 uncultured Gammaproteobacteria bacterium
TCATTGGCCTGCCCGAGGACGAACGCTTGAAGCTGCGCCAGGAATACGTCAAGCCCCAGGTCGAGGCCCTGGAAATCTGGATGCGCACCGAACGCGCCCGGCTGTCGAAGCACAACGAAGTCGCCAAGGCCATGGATTACATGCTCAACCGCTGGGCCGCCTTCACCCGCTTCCTGACCAAGGGCAAAATCTGCCTGACCAACAATGCGTCCGAGCGCTCGTTGCGCTGCGTTGCCTTGGGGCGAAAAAACTGGACCTTTTGCGGCTCCGACCGTGGCGGCCAACGGGCTGCCGCCATGTACACTCTGATCGCCACCGCCAAGCTGAACGACATCGATCCCGAAGCCTGGCTGGCCGACGTGCTTCGTCGTATCAGCGACCATCCGAACTCGCGCCTCCATGAACTGTTGCCGTGGAACTGGCGCAAGTCTGCCGCCGAACAGCAGGCTCAGGCCGCCTAAACCATTTACCCGGCTGACGTAGCCCATCGCACAAACCTTTGCACCACTGCAAACACCCCTGTTTGCAGGGGTGCAATCTTAAACCGCGCGATCTAGGGTCCGGTAGGGGCCTGGCCGGATGGGTACTTATGATCGTGCCTTGTATTCGGTTTAAGTGTGTTCGGATGATTCGATCGGCTATCGCCATAAGGCCTAGAGGTGACCTATGCTAACCGCTGAAGAAGTAGTAGAAGGCTATCGCGCTGGTCGGTTTGTGATGGGGAACTCTGCTCAAGATCCAAAACTGACCTGGCATACTCCGGATCTGCGGGGTTATTTGCCGCTTCAAGAATTTCATATTCCGAAGCGGTTGCGTCGGTCGCTGCGGCACGCCCTGCACAACAACTCCTGGGAAATTCGTCTGGACACCAGCTTTGAGCAGGTGCTAGCGGCTTGTGCTGAAGCCACGGACAAGCGGCCTAATACTTGGATCAACCCGGAAATAACTAGAATATTTACTACGCTATTTGAACAAGAAATTGCCCATACTGTGGAAGTCTGGTCACCAGAGGGTACGCTAATTGGTGGCCTGTATGGGGTGGCTTTGGAGGGGGCTTTCTTTGGGGAGTCGATGTTTAGCCGCGTACCCAACGCCTCTAAGTATGCCCTACTGCAACTGGTGGCTCGTTTGCGTCTGATGGGCTTCACGCTATTGGACATTCAGTTCTTCAACCCGTTCTTTGTCCAGTTTGGAGAGCAAGTTCAGTGGCGTCAGGAATACGAGGAAAATTTGGCAGTGGCTCTCAACCGCAATGCCATCTGGATAGACCTGGACTCTCTGAGTGCCAAATCCGCATTCAATTTTTTGATCAATCAGGGGAAGAGAAATGCGTCAAATATAATGCCATGATCATAATAGCTCATGAATGGAATCAGTGATGGCTATCACAGATACATATAAACATCTCTGAATAGTTTAGAAAAGTTCCCTCTGGATGCCAACTTATCCTTCGGCTAGAAAGGCATATCAAGTTCATTGACTAAAGGGTCATCGTCGCCGGATATGCGGTTCAGGTCGTTGCCCTCTATGGTCCCATGATAGTGTGGCGGACAAAGAGTGTGTTGACGCCCTTCAATGTTGCGAGTTTGGCCACGGCATCCACACACCTCACACGTTTGGAATGCCCACTTTTCAGCAAAATCAATATATGCGTCAAACTTATGGTGGCTATGCGACGTATAAAAACGCAACCCCCCGAATTTCTCTTTAATCTGAAGGACAGTTGGGCGTGTGTCATTTGGAATCTCTTCTAGATGCCAATATAGCCATTCGATGATGGCAACCCAACCTTGTGGTATATCAAGATCATATACAACGCAATTATCTCCCATGGCAATCCTGTTCATCGTATCCATTGAAAGATTGTGCGTAATAATTCTAGAAATACGCTCTCCCCTCTTTTCTTGTTCCGGCATGTGCGATCCATCTAAAATATATCTGCCATCCAAGCAGAAAGTATCGTTCATTCTTCCAGCGTCTACAATACACCCCATGTATCTCTATCGACGCTCCTCAGAAATTCTCAGCCCAGTGCTCCCAGAATCCTGGCTCATCGTGATGAGCATTTTTCATCGCCACAGCGAGAGGAAGCTGGTAAAATATGACATGCGGCCACCTCACTCTACCATCTTCGTGCTCCATATAATTAATTAGACTATGATAACTTTGATTTGTAGCATCAACAGGAATATCAATGTATATTTGCCCCTCGTACGCCCTCCAACCGCATTCCGAAGCGATAGGGCCGCACATGCGCCATTTAATATTGTTTGTATCAAGCCAGGATATAATTTGTTCCCTGATTGGCAAGCTATGCCACTCGTCTAAAAAATCAATACTTCTCCCTTTTGGGGCTGAATCAACTGTAAACACAATGTATAGAACATCTCTCTGCAGATCACGCGCTATTTTGTCAATATGATCGATGGCTTGGGGCATGGCCGATCTCCTAGCAATTGTGCATTTTGGTAATGATAGTGACGCCTGCCAATAGGCTGCGCAAGGTATTTCAATAAATTTGGCTCTTATAGCGTTAAGTGTTGGTGTGTGCTCATCGCCCTCCGGAACCACCTCGGCCATCCGCTCCATGTTCCGCTTGCATAGCGGCGCCCGTATCAAACCGCACAATCATTCTTTTCGTGGCGAGAAATTCGGCCTGGCCGCCGCGATTTCGTCGAGGATTTCGCGCCCTTCCGCATCCTCGCTAGCCCGCAGGCGCGCCGGGACCGCTTCTCCGTGCAGTTGGGCGCGCAGATCGTCCCAACGCTCCCGCAGGACGTTCCAATTGTGCTCGTCGTAGGTCCCTTTGAAGATGATCGGACGGATTTCGATGCGGGGGAGGTTCGTCCCTTTTGTCCCACTGTCAATCGCCTGACGCAGCACCTTCGCCCACCGGGAATTCACGCGGTCGACGCGACCGATCTGCTGCTCTACCACGCCAGGATTCCATTCGGGGTGCAACAGGACAACGATCCGGCAGCTTTCATGAAGATTGAGACCCTCGCGCCCTACAAGTGACTGCGCCACGAGCACACGCGGGAAGCTGTTCGGCCGGTTGAAGGCGAGTTGGATCATGCGGCGCGTCTGCGGCTTGGTTTCGCCGTACATAAGCCGGGCGAATCCCCCTTGCTGGCTTGTGTATTCCTCCCGCAAATGCTTTTCGAGAGTGTTCCATGCCCCTTCCGCTTGCTCCTCGTCTAATTCATCTTCGTCGCTGCTGTCGTGATCGCTCGTCGCTTGTACCAAGGCTTGGAATGCCCCTGCCAGATCGGCATCATCGGGTGCATCCGGATGGTCGGTATTTGCGACGATAGCACGGGCCAGCAGAGTCACATGATGCTCATCTTCTTCGGCATCGCCGGTCTCGGGCGCCGTCTGGCGCCCGATGGCGTCGAGAATAGCGACATACTTACCATTGGTGTCTACGCCGGCGAGCCCTGTACGCAGGCGCGTAAGAAGCCTTTCGCGTTGTCTCGCACGCTGGTCGCTCTCCCGGCGATAGCCCTGGGCTAGGAGATCGTCGAGCCTCGCCAAGTCCACATTTGACGATAGCTGTCGGTGCGCGGCGCACACGGCTGGCCGCTCGTCCTCATGCACCTTGGTTTGCGGCCAGAGGCGTCGTTGGTCGATGGCCTTGAGCATCTGCCGCGCATTGAGCAGGCTCACCAAGGCGCGCATCGGTCGGGTGAAGCGCCCGAAGACCAACACCTTTTCACCCCGCTCAGTTTCTTCTTCGATGGTTTTGATAGCGGCCAGGATTGCCGGATGATCGAATAGGATGTCCGGATTTTTCGCGAACTCGCGCCGCAGGACACGCGCCCACCATATGAACCGAGCCGCTCCCGGTCGCTCGTTATCCTGACCAGGAGCAGTCCTTCCGTCTTTGGCCTGCTCCTTTTCCTCCTTGATCTGCTTTTTGTCCTCCTTCTTGTCGCGGAACGCTTCGTCGATTACACCGGAAAGGCCATGACCGTTGCCGATGGTCAGGCGCAATCGCTTCGTCGGGCGATCCATCATAGGTTCCCGGACGACCGATAGCGCCTCCGCCGCGCAGACTGCTTGGCGCCAAGCCGGAGTCAACTCGTCGAGATCTACCACCACCTCTCGAAGATGTCGATAGTCATATTCGGACAGCCCGCTTACCTCTTTGAACTTGAGCACATCTTCGTCTTCGCGCTTGTCGCGTCGCAGCAGATAAGGGGAGAGCAATTCTCTAAACTGCGCGGCGGAAGCCCGGTATTCATCCCGCACTTCTTTGTTTGTTCTCCACCCCAGTCGGAGGCGACGGATCGCCTTCGCATAGCCCTTTGTCGCCTCAACGACTGGCTCGCGTTGTTCCGTGGTCGTGGCAATGCGTTTGAGCGTCGACTCCCACTGCCCGACATCAAGCTCGATGGGCGTAGCCGTCAGTGCAAGGCGGCGGCTTACATTGCTATTGAGGATGACGTTTTCGAGGACGGTGGATAGACTGCCGTCCTGCCGCCGGTTCTTGTGCGCCTCGTCCACGATGATGAGATCGAAGGCTCCAAGACCCAGCCCGACGACCTTTTCGAACCAAACGCGAAGCGGCTGTTGGCCGCCATATTGTTGCGCGTCCAGCGGGTCCGGCCATCTTACCTCCAAGAGAAGACGTGTGAGCAGGTAACGTGCGGTATCATTAGCTATCGCAGGCACGGCATCCGCGATTGAAGCTGCTGCGGCCACGACACGCTGCACATCGGCGTCGCGAGCATAGGCATCGTAATAGCCGCGGGGCACACGCCCTTCTGTCAATCGACGAGTTGCTGCGTAGACCTCAGGAAGCAGGCACCATCGCCAAGTCTGCGGGTTCTGTCCGAACCGCCAGTTAGAAAATAGATGGGAAATCATGACGACGGACTGTTGAAACCATGGAACCGATGCTGGATTGTTCCACGCTTCGAAATAGCCGTGCAAGCTGCGAATTACCGGCAGGACATCTGTCCCGCAATCACGGAACTCCTTTCTCCACTGAAAGCTCAGGCCGGGTGGGATGACGACCGCCGATCGTCCACCGCTTTGCGCAACCGCCATGGCCACAAAGACCGCAATGCGCGTCTTTCCCATGCCGACCTCGTCGGCGACAATCACGCCGTTGTTGACAATTCGGTCTGCGATCGCCAAGAGGCTTGCGCGCTGCCCGTCATTGAGCAGAGGCGCAAATTCAGCCTCAGGATTCGCCATCCCCCGGAGAAGGTGTGCAACATTTTGCCACATCAACACAGCTCCCCCAGCTTCGAGCCGTTCTCAAGCTGCCAGGCCGTGATAGCCGCATTGAGCGCAGCCTCATATCGGGTGCCTTGTTGCGTCTGCGCGGTCGCGGCAAACACTGGCCGGAACGCTCGCGCAAACAAGGGATGGAGCGGATTGAGCGCGATCGACCGGAACGCTCTCACAACCTCGCTGTCCTTCGCCTGCGTCAGGACCTGTTCGAGGCGATTGCACCACATCGCCCAGTCCGGTTCTGCGATGGCAATCTGCTTAGCCGCAATGTCCTCGACCAGGATCATCATCCGGCGGACCGGGTAAGCGGAAGGTGGCGTTGCCAAAGTGACCCCGTCGGCGAGGACCCCTTCGATGGCGTCCGCCGAGTCGCTGCCCACCAGTTCCTCATCCTCCGGTGGCATCGGGAAATTGGCGAGCTGGATCCACGCTTCTTCCAAGTCGAGCGCGGGTAGATCGGCAGCACAATAGCGGCCATAACAGTCGATGACTGGCACATTAACTGTTCTCGCATGCCCTTCGGCCAGCCACGTCACGGTCACCTGCCGCGGGCGTTTGCCAGGCCAGGTGAAGCTTCCATCCGCAAGACGCTCGCACGGGTGCCCGTCGGGATCGAGTAGCGTAAATGCCCCCAGCACTTCCCCTTGTGGCACGAGGCTGCCCCCTACTGGCCGCTCATTCCAGAGAAACAGGGCGATCGGTGCTGCGACGAAGGAGCCATCGCGCTCCGCCATGTCTTGCCCTGCCTGTAGTTTCGGCAAGGGTGAGTTCTCCGCGTCGTCCCAATGGATGGGAAGGAGGTTGGTGACAACATCGGCGCCAACGTCCTTCTTGCCCTCCACGGACCACCTCAGGTTTTCAGGGGCGAACACGACACCGGCTTCGAGGTTTCCAGCCAAACCTGCCTTGTTCATGAAGCCGGGGTTGGTCAGGTTGCCGGAGCCGAGGTAGACCCACGGGCTGCAGCAATTGTTGGAATTTTTGCGGTGAATTGCGCTGAAGATGAACTTGGCATGGAGAGCGCGCGGGGCTGCGCCAAAGTAGGGCGGCGCGCAGGCAGCACGTATCGTCCAGCCCTGTTCTTCGATCTCGCCCTGGCGCGCGGCGACCGCCTGACAGGCAAGCGGGTTGACGAAGAGGTCCTTTTCGCAGGACGCCGTGACGAGCGTTTTCATTTTCAGTGTCTCAAGTATCCGCTCAGGGACAAAGGTGCCGCCCGCCCCTTCGCGCTCGAAGAAGCCCGACCCCAGCGCAAGATAGTTGCGCCTGACATGGTCCGCGTGATGTTGCACCAGATCGGGAAGCTGTTCAAAGAGGGAACCCTGCCGGCTGTCGAAGAAGCGGGGACGGTATCCCTTATGGCTTTTGGCAAGCTTGCCAATCCATGCGTCAAACTTGGCCGCAGCATCGGTGGACTCGTTGTCTTTCCCTGTCGCGCGCTCGAGCAGACGAAGATCGAAGAATTTCTGGAGCGATGACAGGAAATCCCAGGCGGCGGCCAGATCGGTGCGGTTCTGGCGAACGACCTCAGTATCTGCGCCCTTGCTGCGGACATCGAGATGCCAGGCGAGGTCGAGGCTTTCTTCAAGCGTCTGGCGCGTCCAATTGCCAGTTGACACGATGATGCGCAGAACGAAGCCGTCGTTACTTTGGATGCCGAGGATCGCAACCTTGGCATGCAGGAGTGCAAAAGGCAACTTTGCGGCCTTCACGGGAAGATGCAATGCGCCTGGCGCTTCCGCGGGCGCGATTTGCGGGTTTCCGGGATCGAGCATCACGGCCAGCAATATCCGGCCCTGATGAGCGCGCTGGGCCTGCGTCAGGCCGGAGAAGCGCTCAAGGGCATCCTCCAGAAAACCGACATCGGCCGCGTAGCCGCAAAGCCAACCGAATATCCCCCGATGCTGCTCGGGCGGTTCAAAAAGCTGGGCCAGCGAGGCGGGCTTGAAGCTCATGCTGCCACCTCAGCCTCCGGCGGGTTCAGGAATTCTCCAAGCCGTCCCTGAATATCCAGATCAAGGAGATAGAGATTGCGGATGCGGCCGGAGATGTCGGCCGGGACCGGCACGCGCCCCGAATTGTTGGCGCCCGGTCCCTCGCCCTCTTCATCTAACGTTCCCGCCTGAGGCTGTCGGGAGAAGGCCGCGCCGGGCAGCACGTCGTTGCCGACCAGCCGCAATACCCGATCATCGCGTTTGACGAGGTTGCGGATAATGGCGGCAGAATCTTCTTCTATGCACTCGCGGCAGAAAGCCGTCGCCATGCGCCCCTCAGTCGGGTCCTTGTTCTCATCCAGAAAACGCTGCGCCGCCTCGCGCACCGCCCCAAGACACTTCTGGACGGGAGAGAGCTTGTACGCGGCGTCCGCAGTGAGTTTCGGCGCAGCCAACGGCGCCATCTGTGCCTCAATGGCATTCAACACGTCGATGGCAGCATCTCGCACAGTGAAGAATCGGGCGCCCAGCCGAAGATCGTCCCAGTGATTCGCATCAAGTAATGTGGGCTTGGCCTCCCACCCGGCAGGCTTCTTCACATCAAGAGAGCGAACCCAGCCGAGGGCGTTCTTCCTGCGGGCCGCCTCCGGGTTCAGGCCGGCGCCTCCGCAGAGCTTGTAATGAATAAGCGCCTGCGCATCAGGATGCATGACGACCAAAGGTGACAGGGCATCCTGCAGCGCTGGCGTGTTGGGGATGGTTTCATCATTACTGGCGAGATTGAAGAGATAGTCCTCCACTGTGGCGTTATAGGGCTTGTAGTCGGCTGTGGCGGCTTCGATCAAATCCATGCCAGCCTGTGTGCAGCGGAAGCTATTAAAGCGCTGGCTACCGGGTTCGACGAAGCCAAGATCGACCAGCGTTTCCACTGTCGCCATGCGCATGGGCTGGGTGACGTAGAACCGTGGCTGGCATAGCCGCGTGAAGGTCAGGCCGTCTTTGCCTGCCAGTTTCTGACGGCCGCGCAGTCGGGGGTCGCTCGCCCAGAGGTTGCTGTTAAATGCACCCCAACACGCCAGCGCCTCAACCGCATTTGCAATATTGATTGCCTTGACGTTGGTGCTAATTGGGCGCAACCGGTCGGCAATCCGGACGCCGAGCGTCGCCAGGAAAATTTGCTTGGCAAACCACACTCCACCCAGCCCCGGCACGGCAAGTTGGTTGAACTTCCGCACGGCGGCCCCCAAGCCGAGCGTCCGCGTTCTGCGCGATCCTGCGAGTTGTTCAGGTCCCAGCAGGCCCCACTGCATGGCTGCCCCCATTTATCGGTGCCGTAGCGTCTACGGGCAGCCCATCCGCCCCTAACTGACTCAAGAGTAGCCGAGTTTCGTCCCAGCCAGAAGGCGTAATGGTTAGCGGCTTCAACATCCCGAGCCTACCGGCTCAGGGGGGCAGCACCCACCTCCGATTTGCTACATCCGCCGGGACATCCCCCTAAACAGTGACCTTGCGTGCGGCTCTGGGCCGTGGCAAACTGTTCATCTGTCGTACGTAGTGCCCTGAGTCACCTTGCTAACGTATGGAGTCTATTAACATCGGGGGGGCAAAAATGCTGATGCGCTTCGGAATAGCATGTATAGTTGTAGTCGCCGTTCTGCTCTTGCTTCGCATGTGCAGTATTTGATTTGACTTGGGTGGAGATAAATAATCATGACAAATGACCGAGCTTCAAAGAGTAATATTGACAAAGAGGCGATTGGCGAATCACTTGTAATCAGCGATCCCCCGCCCAATAAGCCTTCACTCCGCGCGTCCGTAAAATCAGTCGTTTATAAGTATGCTGCGAATATTATCGGGTTTATTTTAATTTGTGCTATAGGTGGTTTTTTCCTAAACAGCGGAGTTCAATATCTTTTCTCTAATTCGGAAAGGAGTAAGATCAGCTTGGACCAGCTTCAGAATGAAGATGTGGAGTTTCTGGCAACAAATAAAATAACAACAATGGTCATTGTAGATGAATCTGACAGCTCCTTGATTCTAGGAGACCGTCAGGCTGTAATGGTAGTAAAGGTTGAGGCTGTTTGGGGTTTTGACCTTAAAAAAGTAAAGAAAGATAATATTAAAATTGTTGAGCAAAGTGTAATTATTGATTTGCCGGAACCAGGCCTTATCAGCTTTTCCGTTGATTTTGAAAATGCACGCATTTTTACTGTACACAATGTTAGTAGGAGGCTCTATGACTTGGTGAAGGGGGATGATATTAAGCTAAAGATGGTGGCTTCCCTTAAACCAAAAGCTTTGGATTTCATGCGGTCTCAGAAATTAATACCGGAGCGTGATGTTTTGTGTGCGCGCGTGGAAAGGATGCTGAGAAGAATTACGAACTCGAACACCCTAACAGTGCGGTTTGGCGAAGGTGGTGGGGCAGGAACGTAGTTATGACCGAATAATTACTAATAATAAATTTTTTAGATATTGAATCTGGGCAGTCGCAGGACTTATTGATCGAAGACAGGCGCGTCGCGATCCCTTGAGGACGGCCATTTCGGTGACAGAAAGGTGCCGCGGCGATGTAACCGAGTACATCTCTTCAGGTTAGGTTGTTTTACGAGCGGGGCTGGGACCGCCAACGAGTCATTGACCTGTTTACGGTGATAGACCGGATGATGCGCCTGCCCGACGACCTGACTGGGAACTGTGGCGCGAGATTGAGACGATCGAAGAGGGTGCCAGAATGCGTTACGTCACCAGTGTGGAACGGCTTGGCATCGAGAAAGGAATTTTGCTGGGAGAAGCCAGGGGTGAGGCCAAGGGTGAGGCCAAGGGCAAGGTCGACATGCTCCTCCGTCAGCTTACCCGCCGCTTCAAGGGGGGATGTCCCGGCGGATGTAGCAAATCGGAGGTGGGTGCTGCCCCTCTGAGCCGGTAGGCTCGGGGTGCTGAATCCACGAAGAGGAGCAACATACCGTGAAAAAGGATATGCGCGAATCGGCTTCCAGGACAGCTCTGAGTTTGGCCCGAGAAGCGGCGAACCAGGACGTGCTTGACCAAGCTTTCCAGGGTGTCCGACAAAGCTTCGACAAGTTTTGCTTGGTCGCGGGAATTGTGGCTTTGCAAGACCTTATGGAGAAGGATGCTGCCGAGATATGCGGCGAGCGGTACCAACGCCATGAGGGCCGGAAGGGCCGCCGCTGGGGCACCATCAAGGGCGATGCGCCATTCCACGGCGGCCGAGTCGCCATTGATCGGCCCCGGCTTCGAAGCACTGATGGCAAGCAGGAGGTGGAGCTTCCGAGCTGGGAGGCAGCCACCAGCCAAGACTTGCTGGGGCAATGGGCGATGAACCAAATGCTGATCAACGTCTCGACTCGGAAATTCCGCCGCTCGGTCCGGCTACCGACGGGCGATGTCGAAACGGTAAAGGGGGATGGCACCTCGAAGTCTGCGGTGTCCTGTCACTTCGTGGCGCTGTCGAGCGCCAAGATGAAGGCCTGGCTCGCGACTGACCTGTCGAAGCTGGACCTCCTGGCGATCCAGATCGATGGTCTTCACATCACCGAAGACCTGATCCTGGTTGCCGCCGTCGGGATCGACGGCATGGGCGAGAAGCATCCGCTCGGCCTAGTCGAAGGGGCGACAGAAAACGCCGCCACGGTCCAGGCCCTGCTGGACAACCTGATCGAACGGGGCGTTGATCCGCAGACGGTGCGGCTGTTCATCGTGGACGGTGCCAAGGCCTTGTCCAAGGCGATCCGTCGGACCTTCGGCCAGGACACGCCGATCCAGCGCTGCCAGGTGCACAAGGGACGCAACATCATGGAGCGGTTGCCGAAGGGGCTTCACGCCTCGGTGCGCAAGACCCTGCGACAAGCGTGGGAACTGGACAATGTCGCAAACGCAGAAAAACTGATCAAGAACCTAGCAAGACGACTTGAGAAGGACTGGGAAGGTATCTCTGGATCGATCCTGGAGGGGCTTGACGAAATACTTTGTGTCGTCCGCCTCGGTCTTCCAAGAGAGCTGCGCCGTTCACTGGCTTGCACGAACATCATTGAAAATATGAACGGGACTATTCGTCAGGTCACGCACAACGTCAAGCGCTGGAGAAATTCATCAATGGCGATGCGCTGGACTGCGGCGGGAATGATGGAGGCCAAGAAGGGCTTCCGGCGCCTGAAAGCCTACAAGCAGCTATCTGTCCTCAGGAACGCCTTGCTTGCCATTCAGGCCAAGCGGTCGGCTCCAGCGGCCAATGACACGGCCCTTGATGTCGCCCGTCTGGCGGCGTAGAAGGGAAACCCATGGGCAGCGCCCACCAATTTGCTACACGACTCGGGACATCCCCGCTTCAAGGTTCTGCCCTCCGGCGTCGAAGATCGGGTTCGCGCCGCTGGCATGGATCAGTTGGACGAGTGGATCGACCGCATTCTTGATGCCCAGACTCTGGACGATGTATTCGGGTCCGAGCCGTGCCATTGATCCGTCTGTACCGCAGGTTCGAATCCCGGCTTGAATCAGACCGGATTCGAGCCGAAAAATCGTCAGGAGTGGCAATCTGAAACCAAGAAGTTCCGAATCCCTGCCGCTACCCAGTATTGATTTCGAACAAAATATCCGAGTGCCCAGGTCAGATAATGTCTTTGGTTCAGTTCCCAGTACATTGTTCTTATTTCGCTTTCAGGGATCTTGAGTTCCCTTCGCCTACCGGAGGCGCCCGCAAACTTTCTGCACCAATTTATCTAAAATTGCTCCGAATGTTTTGACGCCGGTTGCGTTCCCTCAACCAATACCCTCTAAATAAACGCTCTCAGGCCCGGAGTTCTTGGCAAAAAAGCCAATGAATTCCGGGCCTTTGTGCGTCAACCTGCGCAGTACCGATACCCCGGAGAGGGCCATTTTTCCTCTCTCTGGGGCCATATTCTCTGATACCTGCGCACTCCGCCAAGTCACTGCGCAGCCCTGCGCAGTACGTAAAGTTCATGGAAAATCAGATAATTAACTGAAC
>CAUYTZ010000226.1:0-16695 GCA_963575695.1 uncultured Gammaproteobacteria bacterium
TTCTCCAAAACGACTGGACCCGCCCCCATGCGGGACCGACCGGTAGGACCCGCTTTTTCTTGTTAAATTTCAATGTTTAACAGCGTTTCCTAATGTCTTTCAATTTCGTGGTTGCAGATGGTTTGCTCAAAAACCGAAAAAGGTGTCAACATTGTGCGCCGTGGGGGGGTTGGGCCCCGGCGGGGGGGGTGGGGACCTCCCGCCCGCCCCCCGGTTGCGGTCGACGCCGGGAAACAGGCTGCGCAGTTCGGCGCTGGGGATGGCGTTCATGTGCGGCGTCATCGTTCCATGGTCCCCTTTTCTCGGTGCCGGCACTTATTCGTCACATTCCGGCTTGCGGTACAGTTTATTGACGTGGGTGCGCAATAGGAATCGGCCAAGGCCAACGTGCGTGGTCCCGTATTGCTGGACATAGGCCGCGATTAGATCCTGCTGTTCGGGGGTGTGGCGAATGTGGAACCGGTGCCGGTCGATGGCGTGACGCAGCGGATCGTCTTCGAAATGGGCCTTGTCCAGCGCCACGAAATCGAAGGTGAAATCCTCGGTGAAATCAAGCCCGGTTTCCAGCAGGCGATCCTTGCGCCGCAGACTGAAGCGCTGCAGTTCTTCAAGATACCGCCCGATATCGGGATCAAGCGCTCCGGTTTCCGCCAGAAGAGTCCGACCCGCTTCGAACGCGTTCCGGTGCAACTCCTGCTGGTGATCGAAAAAGGCGATCGTGCGGTATTTGTAGAGTTCGCTGCTGCCCAACTCGCCGCTGATATAGCGCTCGATGATTCCGGGTTCGTCCAGGAAGTCATAGAGATTCTCCCGGCTCTCCCACAGCTTTTCGTGGTTTTCGCTCAAAAATCCGGCATAAACCGGATCGAGCTGGCTGGGGGCGACGGTCGCGAGCCGGTGGGCGCATTCGACAAAGCGCGAAGGAGGAATCCCGCGCTGCTTCAGGAGGTTAATCAGTTCCCGAAAGGCACCGCTGTTGTAGAACAGCTCAACCGACAAGTTTAAGGAACGACAGTCAAGGTATTCCTGATAGGACATGCTATCTTGGGCGATACAAATTTCTTCCGTTTCGACAACACGGATGTCGCTGCCAAGAATCCTGTAGACGCCGAAACAGCGTGGCAGGACGCGGAAGCGCGTGATCAAGCCGAATTTCTCCCGATAGGAGCTGTCAGAAATCTCTGACCCCGGCAACATCATCGTTTGGTACATCAGCACATCATTGATGTCGGCGTCGATCATCGTCCGGACGCTCAGGAAGTGTGACGCTAGGCTGTCGCCGGGCAGGCCCAAAATGACCTCGCAATAGCTGTTGGCCCCGATCTGCTCCGCGTTACGGCCGACTTCGATGGTTTGTTCAATCGAGATGTTCTTGCGCTTGACGTTTTCCAGCACTTTTGGATCGGCGCTTTGAATCGATACGGTGAGAACCATGGCACCGTTGAGGATGCGCGCGGCTTCTAGAACCCGTTCCTTCTGGTTCTTGCCCGACGAATTGAGTACGTATTTCGGCCAGCCCCGCTCGCGCTGAAGCGTGGCGATTTCCCGGCACACCTCCAGATCCTCGTTGTACATGCCGAAATTGGAATCGGTGATCAGGATGTCCGGCACGGTGGCGTGGTCGGCGATGTAGCCCAGGTCGATCCGCGTCGCCTCGAGGCTGCGCCGACGGACTTTGTTGAAGTATTTGCGGCCGATTTCGCAGAACGTGCACTGAAAGGGACAACCGCGATTGGTTTCCAGCATGGGAATCAGCGCGCCGTCGAAGAATTTGTCCAGCAACCCCATGCGATACGGCGACGGAACCTCGTCCAGGGAGTCGATACGCGGCATCAGTTCCCCGAAGACGGCCTCTCCGTCGACGGCATAGTGGACGCTGCCCATTCGCTCCCGCCGCGCCTTCAACCGGGCGACATCGAAGCCATACGCAAACAACGTCTCAAGCAGGCGGGCGAAGGCCTGTTCGCCTTCCAGCCAGACAAAGAAGTCGATTGCCGGCCGCTCAAGCAAAAACCTAGCCTGCTCCTCGGTGTCGCAGGGGTAATAGGGGCCGCCGAAGACGATCACCGTTTTCGGAGACGCCCGCTTGATCCGTTCGGCGAAGGCGTAGGCCAGTCGGGAATTCCACAGAAAGCAGGAGAAGCAGGCGACATCCGGAATGGCTTGATCGAGATGGCGAGAGAGATCTTCCGGATACTTGAACAGCTCGACCGAGATCCGTTCGCCGAACCGCTGCTGGGCGAACGCCGCCACCAGCGAGATTCCAAAAGGAAAGGTGTTAACGGCCACCACCTGCCCGGTATGGGTCAGGTCGGCGAAGCTGATGCGGATGGTCATGAGCGCCTCGCAGCGGAAAAGGCTTCGTGGGCACCGTCAAGTCAGGGCCGCTTTGCTCTGCGGGCATGATGACGCCGCTGCGTTAGAGCAACCAACCTCTCGCCAACTTAACTGCACCGATAAATCGTTATTCAGACTCCCGCATCATTGCCTGGGCCCAAAGCGGCCGCCAGCGTTGTTGCTGACGATAATTTCCCGGAAGAGACCGCTGAACCTCGTGGCGGATGGCCAAAGCCTCTTCAAGCCTGCCGTCGGCCTGAAGCGCCAGGCTGAGGTTGATCCGCTCCCAGGGGCTGTATGGCACGCTGACGATCGCACGCCGATGCACTTCCAAGGCTTGGTCAATCCGGCCTTGGGCATGAAACGCGAGCCCGAGCCAGGAGGCGAACATCGGGGTCGTCGGGTCTTTCGCCACCACCGATGCGAACAGGGATTCTGCCTTTTGGGGATCTCCCTGATGCAGACATAGGATTCCGGATAGACAATCGATCCATGGCGCATCCTCACCCCCGCTCCGGAGTTGAGCCAGGACACCTTGAGCAAGAGCGAACTCTCCGGCCATGACTCTGGTTAGGCCAAGGAAGACCCCGCATGTCAAATCGCCATCGACAAAACCCCTTTGGAATTCCACCGCCGCGTCCGCAATCCTGTCCTCGGCCATGCGGAGCGAACCTAACTGGAAGCGAGCTTCTCCGAATTTCGGGTCGCGGGTCAAAAGGGCGGACGACAGCTTTTCGGCCGCCGCCAGTTGGCCAACGGCCAGTTGGCAGCTCGCCATCCGTAGCGCCACTGTCCTGGCGCGGGAAGTCTCGAAATCATGATAAACGTCGAACAACTTCTGCAAAGCCGGCAGCGCGTTTCCGAACTGTCCTCGCATTATCCACAGGGATGCTAGTTCGAGATTACAGTCATAATAGTCATCTTCTCCTTTGACGACATCGGTTTTTAGAAGCAGGGCGATCGCGCGATCAAACCATCCAAACCGGTACCCTGCGCGGGCAACCTTCAATCGCGTCGGGAAAGAGGATGGGGCCGCAGCAAGCGCTCGCGCGCTCAAACGGTTTAGCTCCGCCTCACTGCTTTCGGCCGCGACCATGCCCAACAGATTGACCAGCTGGTTAGGGGCGAAGCATTCTTGCGGCAGCGCTTCGCTCTCAAAGATGATCTGGAGCGCCTCGGACTTCGCGGCGCAGCACCAGAGCAGGCGGGCCAGTCTGTAACGGGCGTCGCCATGGTCGGGATTGTGGGCTAGAACGGTTCGGAAACGCTCGGCCGCCTCATTCTGTCGGCCTTGAATCATCAAGGTTTCCCCCAAATCATACGCGCACAGGGCCAACACGTCCGGATTGATTTCCAAGGCACGATGACGCAACGACGCAGCTTCCTCGCGCCTGCTCTTCGCATCCAAGACATCGGCGAGGTTGTACATGATTGCGGAATGATCTGGGAAGCGATTGAGTCCACGAAGATAAATAAATTGAGCTTCGTCGTAATTTCCAAGTACCATAGCCGCATTGCCAAGGTTATAATCAAAACTATAGAAAGCTTGATTCAAAAGCATGTCGCGAAATGCACTCATTTTAACCTCTTCATCTTAATGTTTGTTAATGGCTGCCATCATTCCGTATAGAGTATATTCTGTACTTTATTTTGGTGGCGAATGCATTCCGTCAGATCTTTCGTCGCTGATCATTCGTCGCTGATCATTCGTCGCTCATGGGCACCGCCCGTTAGATGAAGGCAAGATGTTGGGGCAGCGGGCCGGACGGAACCTCAATGACGCCACGGCCCTTGACGTAGGCGTCGAGCGTCTCGTTGATCTTGTGCTGGAGGCACAAGGTGCCGCACATGGTCTGAGCGTTGAAGTCCGAACCGGCGAGCATGTTCATTACCTCCCAATACCGGTCGCTGGCCCACAGATCTCGAAAGCGGGTTTCGCAGATGTTCCCGATGTGGAATTTCTGGTAGCGCTCGTTGAACAGCATGCCGCAGGGCGCGACCAGCCCGGATCCCGACAGCTGGATAATGAACGGCGGACCGTAGCAGCGCTGATAGCCCCGGTTGTGGCCGTCCTTGATCTTTGACCATTTGACCACCACCCGATAGCCTTCGTCGGACAGTGCCTCGGCCTGGCGCAGGCGGTCATAGATCGCTTCATAGGCGGCGTAGTCAACCCCGAGCGAGCCGTCCTCGTCGTCCGAGCAGTGCTTGATGATCAGGTAATCCGAGCGCAGTTCCTTGCCCAGCCGGGCCAGCGGCAGAATCTGGTCGGCGTATTGCGGCATCAGCACCATCTGTAAGCCGATGGTCACCTCTAGCCCCAGACGGCGCTTGATCGCGACCATTTCCCGGATGTTGTCGCAGACCCGATCGAACCAGTGTTCCTTGACGCCCATGATCTCGGCGTAGCGCTGCCGTTCCCCGGCCGAGATGTTGATGCGCAGATAGGTCATGTGCGGCAGGATCTCTTCCAGCTTGCGCCGGTTGAGCACGAGGCCGTTGGTGCCGCAGGCCATCGACAGGCCAAGTTGATGGCCGCGAACGATGGTATCCACGAACACCGGCGAAATCGTGCTTTCCCCGTCGGAGACCAGGCTGACGCCCTTTACGCCGATGGCGGCACAGTCTTCCAGGAAGTCATAGATCACCTTCTGGGTGATCACCTGCCGGTCGTTTTCCTGCAACATCGCATAGCAGAAGTGGCAGCCGTAATTGCAAGCCCGGGTCAGGGCCATGTCGATGGTGATCGGGGGGATGCGCTCGCCGCGTTCCCAGGCGCGAACGCGCTCGGCATGCCAGGCGATCTTGGTCCCGTCCAAAATCAACTGAGTGTGGTCGTGCATTAGGGCGGTCATGGCCGGCATTTCTCTCATACATACGGGTCCGCGTATAACGATTCCAGGCATCGGTTTTTCAAACGCCTTTTGGCTTTAGGCCGGTGTCTGGGGTGCCCCCCCCTGCAACCTGCGTAGCTGATTCTGGTCCTTTACTGGATCGATATAGATCTGAAGCGTCGGTTCGACCGTGGTTTTCAACACCTTTTCCAGTTGGCGCACCAGTCTCGGCCGCAAGGCGGCATCAGCGGTGTCGCCTGGCGCAAGCTCGATTACCACCCGTACCGGCTGGCCGGTCAGATTGTCGTCCAGGCGCAGGACGTGCGCGCCAGCCGCGATCCGGCCGCCGTTCGCGGCCATGAAGCCGGCCACCGCCTGCTCGACCAGGGCCATCCGTTCAGCCGCCGTGTGCGCCAGCCAGCCCGGAGACGGTGGCGACGCGAAGGTGTCGTAGTCGCGGGTTAGGCCGGCCTGCTCCAGTAACGGCCGCAGGGCGCGGGTCAGACGTAGGGCCGGGCCGAACGCCGGGTCGGCGTTGGCCGGCAGCAGGATGCCGGCGACCGGGCGCGGCAGGCTCTGGTCGAGCAGGCGGGCCAGGGCATAGGTCGGACCGTTGCCGACGGCGGCCAAAGGAATGTCAGTTATGGCTTCGCACAACACGTCCAGCACCGCCCGCTCCGCCGGTTCGGCACCACCGCCGTGTCGGGCGACGCGAATGCGGTGGTGGTCGGCCGGATCGACCAGCAGCGCAAGCCACGTCGGCGGATCGGAGGTTTCAATCTTGACCAGACCGGATGTCGTCGTCATCGCGGGGTCGAGCGGCCCCTCATGAGCCAGGACGGTCAGGCGGTGGGCGATGCCGGCACGCAGGGCCGGCGTAACCGAGTTCGGAACTGCGGCCGCCAGTTGCACCGTGGTTTCGGCCGGCCGATCCGTCAGGGCGATCCTGTCCGGGGGAATCGCTTTCGATCCGCCTGCGGCCGGAGTCCGGGCGACGGCGGCGACCAGGCCGGAAAATCGGATCACCAGTCCGTCCAAACCGACCAGCTCGATCTTGGCCGATGCCAGTTCGGCCAGACGCTGGCGCAACTCGTCGTCGCGCGCCGCCAGCAGAGTGTCGCGTCCAACCGCTACGGCCAGAGCGTCAACTCCAGCGGCCCCGGCCGATTCCGCCATGTTGAGGATACCTTTGACCGGATCTTCGTCCGGCACCCAGGTTTCCAGGAAGTCGAGTTCGACCCCGTGCCCGCGCAGGGAGGTGAGGAGACCTTCGGCGAAGCGAGCTACCAGCGCCTCGTATTGAATGGGTGAGCCGTCCATGGCCTCAGCTCCACGCGAAGAAGGCGTTGACCGCCTCGGCCACCCGCTCGATTTGGGCTGGAGACAGAGACTGGTTGACCGGCAGGGTCAAGATGCGTCCGGCCTGAGCTTCGGCGACCGGGAAATCACCAGGCCCATAGCCCAGCGAGCGCGCCGCCGGCTGTAGGTGGATTGGGACCGGGTAATGGATCGCGGTACCGATGCCCCGTGCGTTCAGCCAAGCCTGAAGCTCGTCGCGACGGTCCACCTGGATCACGAAGGTGTGAAAAGAGTTGAACTCATATGGCCGGCACGGCGGCGCGAACGCCCGAACCGGATCGAGCCGGGCATGATAGAGTCGGGCGTTGTTCCGGCGTCGATCGATGACTCCGGGCAGGCGCTTGAGACGCATGAGCAGAATCGCCGCCTGAATGGTATCGAGGCGGGAAACCACGCCGAATTCGGCCACGGTGTTGCGGTCGATCAGGCCATGGGTGCGCAGGCACCTTATCCGTTCAGCCAAATCCGAGCGTCGCGTGACCAGAAAGCCAGCGTCGCCACAGGCGTTGAGATTCTTCAGCGGGTGGGCGGAAAAACAGCCTACGTCGCCAATGGTTCCGGCCAGGCGGCCCTTGTAGGAAGAGCCTACCGCCTGAGCGGCGTCTTCGATCACCGCCAGGCCATGGGCTTCGGCCAGAGCCAGAATCGGGTCCATATCGGCGACCCGGCCGGTCAGGTGGACTGGCATAATCGCGCGGGTGCGCGGCGTGATCGCCCGCGCCACCCGCTCCGGATCTAGGTTCTGGTCGGCGACGACATCGACCAGCACTGGCCGGGCGCCGATATGGACGATGCTGGCGGTCGAGGCGACGAAGGAATTAGCCGGGGTGATCACCTCGTCGCCAGAACCGATGCCGAGCGCGCGCATGGCCAGAATCAAGGCGTCGGTGCCCGAGTTGAGGCAAACTGCGTCGGACACGCCATGAAACGCGGCCAAGGCGTGCTCCAACTCCGCAACTGCGGCACCGCCGACGTAATCGCCACGCGCCAGTACCGCCTCGATCACCGCCAGCAGTTCATCCTTTTCCTCGATGAACTGGGCAACCAAATCGACGCAGGGGATCGGGCCGCCTTCGGGCGGTTCAGCGGCCGCCATAATAGCTCCGCACGCAATCAACTACAAAATCCTGTTCCGCGCGCGAAATGTGCTGGTCGGTCGGGAAGGTGATGATCTCGTTGGCGTGCCGGTCGGTGACCGGGAAGTCCCCGGTCTTGTGCTCCAGGAACTTCAGGGCTTCTTGCAGATAGAGTGGAATCGGATAGTGGATCTTGGCCTCGACACCGCGCTCCTGCAGGTGGCACAGCAGCCGGTCGCGGTCTTTAGCGAACACGATGTACAGATGATAGACCAACCGCATGCGTGGCGGCCGGATGGGAATGCGGATCTGGGGAATTTCGGCCAGGAGGGCGTCGTAATAGTGAGCGTTGGCGATGCGCTGATCCGAGATCTCCCGCGCCTGTCCGATCAGCCAGTTGCCGACCACCGCCTGCAGCGAGTCCATGCGCGAGTTGTAGCCGAGGATGGCGATTTCGTCGCGGTTGCGCATGCCGTGATTGCGCAGCAGGCGCAGGGTTTCGGCGAGGTCGTCATCGTTGGTAACGATTACTCCGGCGTCGCCCCAGACGTTGAGATTCTTGAGTGGATGGAGTGAAAACGCCCCGGTTCTGCCCCAGGTACCGACATTGCGGCCGTCGGTCGCGGCCAGAATCGCCTGGCAGGCGTCTTCGACCACCGGCAGGCCGTGCCGATCGGCGATCGCCATCAGACGCGGCATATCGACCGTATAGCCGGTAAAGTGGACCGGCACGATCGCGCGGGTGCGCGGCGTGATCGCCGCCTCGACTTGATCAACGTTCATGCAGAAACTGTCGTCGCAATCGACGAACGTCGGCCGCGCGCCTAGTTCGGCGATGGCACCGACGGTGGCGATGAAGGTGTTGGCGGCGGTGATCACCTCGTCGCCGTGACCAACACCCAGCGCCTTCAGCGACAGTTTGATCGCGTCGGTGCCCGAGCCGACCCCGATTGCGTGGCGGGTGCCGATCAGTTCGGCGAAACGCTGTTCAAATTCGGTTAGCGGCTGGCCGAGCGTGAAATCGCCGGTGGCGACGAAACGTTTGATTTCGGCCAGAAGGCAATCGATCTCGTCGAATTGCTGCGACAGGTACGAGTAGCGGACCTTCATCGTCGGTCTTTCACTTCAAAACGGGCCACGGAACGTGGGGTGAGGCACATCCTTCGGCACTCTGGCCAACTCGGTTTCCAGCGCCTGGCGCGGGCCGGAGAGGTCTCCAGCCTCGACCAGTTCGGCGACGGCGTCAATGATCGACATAGCGGTGGGATAGAAATCGCCCAGTAATGCTCGTGACGAGGGCGTCGGATGCTCGGGCAGGCCCAGCCGCCGGGGCGGCCGGCGTAGCGCGTCCAGCGCCTGTTCGGTCACCGTCGCCACCACTTCGGCACCGACGCCGTAGCTGCGAAAGCCGGTGTCGACGCATAGCAGTCGTCCGGTTCGCCGCACCGAGGCCACGATCGCCTCCGGTGCGAACGGGCGCAGCACTGCCATGTCGATTACCTCGGCCTCGATGCCGGCCGCAGCCAGGGTCTCGGCGGCGCGTAGCGCCTCCAGCAGCATGTAGGAGGTGGCGACGATGGTCACGTCCCGGCCCGGCCGAACCACGCGCGGCCCGTCGATCGGGGTGGTGTAATAGCCGGCGGGAACGTCGCCGGTGGCGTAGTGGACCCAGCGGTGTTCGATGAAGATCACCGGGTTGTCGTCCTCGATTGCGGCCAATAACTGGCCCTTGGCCTCGCGCGCGGTGGTCGGCATGATCACCTTCAGCCCGGGAACCTGGGCGAACAACGCTTCCAGGCTTTGTGAATGGGCCGGCCCCTGGCCCCAGCCGCGACCGACGATCATCCGCACCACCAGCGGCACCCGGTGGCGCCCGGCGGTGACGTAGCAGATTTTGGCGGCGTTATTGAACAGTTGCTCCAGCGACAGCAGCGCGAAATCGACCCGCTGGTGAATGATGATCGGCCGCCGGCCCATGATCGCGGCACCAATGGCCATGCCGGTGAAGCCGTTCTCGGCGATCGGCATTTCCAGCACCCGCTCCGGCCCGTACCGCTCGATCAGGCCGGCGGTGGTGCCGAACACCGCCTTGGGATCGGTAACGCCCTCACCCATGACGAAGACCCGGGAATCGCGTTCCATGGCCAGGTCGGTGGCCTCGCGGATGGCTTCAGCGACGCTAATGATGCGCGGTTCAGGCATAGAGATGGTCTCCCGCGCTGTCGGGGTCGGGAAAGGGGGCGGCCTTGGCGAAGGCGAAGGCGTCGTCGATTTCGCGGGTCAGGGCGGCGGTCATGGCCGCCTCGGCGGCCGGGTCGAGCGCGCCGGCCGCAGTCAGTTCACGCCGGGCCCGAGCCAGCGGACAACGCCCGGCCCAGGACTGGAACTCGGCTTCAGAGCGATAGCCGATATCGTTGTCATAGTTGGGACCGCAGTGCTCGCGCCAGCGGTAGGTGTCAAGCACCAGCAGCGACGGCCCGCCGCCGCTTCGGGCCCGCGCCGTCGCCCGCGTCGCCAGCGCTTGGACGGCTTGAACATCGTTGCCGTCGCCGTGTTCGGCCGGCATGGCGTAGGCCCGCGCCAGATCGGTCAGCGGCCGCACCGGCTGACGGTCGCCGAGCGCGGTGTAGCAAGAGTAAAGGTTGTTTTCGAGCACGAACAGCGCCGGCAGCTGCTTCAGCGCCGCCAAGTTCATGCTTTCGTGGAACACGCCCTCTTCAATCGAGCCGTCGCCGATGAAGGTGACTGCGACCGCGTCGCGCTTCTCTTGCGCGAAGGCTAGCGCCACGCCGACCGCGATCGGCATCGAGCTGGCGACGATCGGCAGGCTTAGCAGCATGCCGGCTGCGTCGTCGTTGAGATGCATTGAGCCGCCGCGGCCACCGCAACAGCCGGCGGCTTTGCCGTAGATTTCGGCCATCATCGCCCGCAAATCACCGCCTTTGGCCAGGTAATGGGCGTGACAGCGGTGGGTGCTGACCACCTGATCGTCCCGGCGCAGCGCCGCGCACACCCCGACTGCGGTCGCCTCCTGCCCGATCGAGAGGTGAACCGGGCAGCGCATCTCATGCTCGGCATAACGGGCGGCGATCGCCTCTTCGATCAGACGGATGCGAAGCATCGCCCGGAACATCTCGGGAAGGGTCGCGGGTTTGCTCATTTCAGTTCGACCTGACGCATGGTCTTGATGTTGTAATAGCGGGGATCGGTCAGCGCGTTGGGTAGCTTGCCCGCAGCGAATGCGGCGACCAAGTCGCGCACTGCGTCAGGAATGGTCCGCTGCGCCCGGAAGCCTAGCTCGCGGGCGATCTTGTCCGACGAGACGTGATAGGAGCGGGGATCGTTGGTCGGTGCCACCTCGGCCGTTACCTGCGGCCCGACCACGGCACGCACGATGTCGGCCAGTTCCTGGACGGTGTGGTTCTTCTCGCCAGCGTTGTAGACGCCGCCGTCGATCCGTTCGGCCGGCAACTGAAGCCCTAGCAGATAGACATCGCACATGTCGTCGATGTGGATGTTGGGCCGCAACTGCGCCCCACCCATGATCGTGACCTTGCCCAGGTTGACGGCGTGGTTGGTCAGGATGTTGACGATCACGTCCAGCCGCTGGCGGGGCGAATAGCCGCACACCGTCGCCGGACGGATGGTCAGGACGGCGAAGCCGGGCGCGCGCTCCTCTTCAAGCTCGTGCTCGCACAGCATCTTAAAGCGGGAGTAATCGGTCAGTGGCTCTAGCGGCAGATCCTCGGTCACGGCCACGCCTTCCTTGACCCCGTAGACCGACGAGGATGAAGCGTAGATGAATCGCTCCACCCCGGCCGCCTTGGCCGCACGGACCAGCGGCCGGAAAGCGTCATAGTTGATCGACTTGCCCAGTCCAGGGTCGAGTTCGAACGACGGGTCGTTGGAGATGCAGGCCAGATGGATCACCGCGTCGCAGCCCGAAAGCGCCGCCGCGACCGTTTCGGGATTGCGCAGATCGCCCTTGATCTCGCGCAACATCGGATTGCCCCGGGACGAGGCAAGCGTGTCGTCGCCATATAGATATAGATCCAGCACCTTCACCCGGTGCCCGGCCGCCAATAGCTTGGGCGTCAGTACCGACCCTACGTAGCCGGCACCGCCAGTCACCAGAACATTCCACGTCTTTCCGGTCATATCACCCGTCCTCATGTCATCCGTTTTCCGGCGTCGCTCGAGTCCTATCGCTCATTCGGGCGCGCTGCGCCACAAGCGCCGGCCAGATCCAGCATGGCATGGCACAGGGCCAGATGCAGGATTTCCACGAAGCCGTAACGGATGGACTCGACATACAGATTAACGTCACCCAGCCGGCGTAGCGGATTGTCGGGCTTGAAGCCGCTGAGCGTCACCACCCGGCCGCCCAGCCGGCGCGCGGCCCCGACCGCCTGTAGAATGTTCGGCGAAGCGCCAGAACTTGAAATCGCTACCAGCAGATCGCCGGGCTGGCCATGCATGGCGATCTGCTGGGCGAAAACCTGATCATAGCCCAGATCGTTGCCCAGACAGGTCAGGGCCATGCCGTCGTTGAAGGCCATGGCGCGCAGCCCGCCGTTCTTGGCGTAGTCGATCGCGCAATGGCTGGCAATGGCTGCGCTGCCGCCATTGCCGATGAACATAATCTTTCCACCCGCGTCATGCGCGGCGCGCATCGCCCCCAGGCTCCAGGTGAACGCCTCGGTCAGGGCCAACGGCCCGCCGCTGGCGTCGCTGGCCGCCGTGGCCGCGCCCAACCGGGACAGGGTGGAGAAATAGGCGGCGATATCGTGTTCCATGCCGGGTCGGCTCATTTCAAAAGGGTGTGAAGGTACTTTAGGACCGCTGGCTTTTCCACGGATCGGCGATGGCCGACGATGCCTACTTTCAACGCGCCGGCGACGTTGCCGATGAAGCCGGCGTCAACCATCGACGCGCCGGCCGCGACCAGCGGAGCGGTGACCGCGAACAGGGCGTCTCCGGCCCCGACCGTATCGACCACGGTTTTGGTGAAGGCCGGAATGTGAACCAAAGCTTCCGTCGGCCCCCGGATCACGCACCCATGGCGGCCGTTGGTGATGATGCTGCGCGGGCAGTCGATCCGCGCCGGCAGCAGCTCGGAAATGATCTGGGTGATGTCGGCGTATTTGTCAGCCACCGCCAGCCGCGCTTCCGGGGCGTCGATGCAAATATAATCGGCGCGCGGATAGCGGGTGATCAGGTTGAAGCCGGTGTTGGCGCTGTTCGACTGGGCGTTGACGGCCAAGAACGGCGACGCCTCGACCAGGGCTTCGATCACCCGCGGCGTGATCAGGCCATGGCCGAAATCGGTGACGATGACCACGTCGGCCTTAGGTGCGCGAACGCGCAGGGCCTCGATGAAGCGCTCCTCGTCCTCACCCGACAGCGGCGCGTCGTTCATGTGATAGAGTTCGAACAGCTTGCGCAGATAGGCCTGATCGACGAAGCGGGTCTTGCGCGTGGTTGGAATGTCGGGCCGGTCGATCGCCCACAGGCGCACGTTCGGCTTCAGGCTGTCGCGCACCAGCGCTTCGCGGCTGTCGGCGGCACCGAACGCGGTCAAAATCTCGACCTCGCGGCAGAAGCCGGCGGCATGGTTGGCGGCGGCGATCACGCCGCCGGCGAACAGCTCGCCGCCGCGATACAGGGTGGCGATCATGTTCTCCTTGGGCGAGCGTCCCATCGGCTCGACGTAGAGATATTCGTCGATGATCGTGTCCCCGACCATCAGCACCTTGAAGTCCCGAGTACGCTCGATCAGCGCGGTCAGCGTTTCCAGGCCGTTGCTGGCGCGCAGGTGGTCGAGGAAGGTGCGCAGCGGCGGGTCGTAGAGGTCGAGGTGGCGGTTGATCAGCGAGGACGAGCTGTAGGTGACCTCGTTGGTGAATACGGTTCGGCCGCCATAGGCCGCGACCACCGCCAGTTCCTCGTTGATCTTGCCGGTAACGTCGTCCTCGGGATTGGCGTAGTCGCCGCCCTTGACGTAAACGTCGGGCCGGATGGCGCGCAGTACGTTTTCCGAGGTTGGCGCGTTGTTGATGGCGACGTAATCGACGCAGGCCAGGGAGGCCAGGGTTTCGGCGCGGATACCATGGTTAAACACCGGCCTACCGGGGCCCTTGTTGACGAAGGCGTCAGCGGTGATCGTGACGATTAGCAGCTCGCCTTCATGCCGCGCCGCCTGAAGATGGCGGACATGGCCGAAGTGCATCAAATCAAAGGTTCCATGCGCTAGCACGACCCGGCCGCCCTCAGCCCGGGTCGCTTCGGCGATGGCGGCGAGCGCCTCGATGGTGCGGATCTTCTCGACGGAACGGGTGGGCATGGCGGTGGGTCAATCCTTGTCGAGATGTCGGAACCAGCTGCGGGTGGCTTCGGCGATGGCGGCGCTGTCCCAGACTGGGGCGTGGCGCCAGTCCTCGATGCGCTCCAGCATCACCCCGACCCCGTCCTCAAACGAGGTTCGCGGTGCCCAGCCCAGTCGGTCGCGAATGCGCCGGATGTCGGCGAAGGTGCAGTCCGGCTCGCCCGGACGCTTGGGAATCCGCACCACCGCCCCGCCCAACAGCTCGACCAGCCGGTTGACCGAATAAGTTCCGCCCGAGCCGACGTTCATGACCTCGCCGCTCACTTCGGAGGCGGCGGCACGGACGAAGGCGTCGGCGACGTCGGCGACGAAGGTGAAATCCCGGGTCTGGGTGCCATCGCCAACCACAGTGAACGGCTTACCGGCCAGCTTTTGCGCCAGGAACACGCCGAGCACCGCGCCATAGGTACCGCTGGTGCGTGCGCGCGGCCCGAATACGTTGAACAGACGCAGCGCTACCGCCGGCAGGCCATAGACCTGGCTCCAGTGCATGACATAGCGCTCGCCGATCCATTTTGTCAGAGCATAGGGATAGGCGGGAGCGATGGCGGCGGTTTCCGGGGTAGGAAACTCGGTAGCCAAGCCGTAGCAGGACGAGGACGCGGCGTAAAGGAAGCGCTTGACCCCGGCCCGGCGCGCCTGTTCCAGCACGGTCACGGAGCCATCGACATTGGCGCGGTGATAGTCCATCGGCCGTTCGATCGACGGTACGATGTCGGCCAGCGCCGCCAAATGGAACACCCAGTCGGCACCGTCGAAGGCGGAGGCGATTTCGCCGGCGTCGTTCACGTCGGCCTTAAGGAAGGAAAACGCGGAATTAATCCCGGCCGCAGCCAGATTCTCCGGCCGGCCGTTGGCGAAATTGTCGATGCCGATCACCGAAACGCCGTCGGCCAGAAGCCGGTCAACCAGATGGCTACCGATGAACCCCGCCGCTCCTGTCACCACCGCCTTGATGCTACGCGTCATGGGTTCCCGATCATTTTTTGCTACCACGTGTTAACACTAGGCAACAAGTGCAAGCTCATTTCTGAGCAAGGGTTGATCTACCAAAGCTCGCAGGAAGATTCCGCGAGCGCCGTTGATATCCCGGTCAAGCACGACACCGTCTGACCGGATCGTTTTCGCGCCACCAATCTGCTTCATCTCACCTGTCCAGGAAGCTGTCTTCGACGTGTACGCTTCGTTCACGTCGATAACGCGCTTGCCGCAAGCCCGCGCCGCCGATTTGATCCGTTGCTTGAACCGGCAGTGAGCAAGGGTCAGCATCGAATGAACAGACTTTGCACGAAGTTTGCGCCCAAGCTTTCCGACCATCTCAGATACTTCAAAGGTCGGAAGCAGGATAACGTCGAAACGGTCGAGCAGAAACTTAATCGACTTAAAGTGGAGATCGTCGATCAAGTCCCATATCTTCCAACGCATCCGAGAGAGAGCTTTCTTCATGCGCCGCTTTGAAGCGCAGGTTGCTTTGGACATACGCGAGATTAGGTCGTCCATGTGGCAGCACAGCCGGGCAATTCGAGAAAAGGCCCCGCTGCCCAGTTTGAACGCCGTGTCTTCGGAATAGCCGGTGAGGAATGTTCGAACACCCGGATCAAGCGCAACAAACCGCCCTTGGTTTTCGGACGATGTGATCGCAACGCGATAGGGGATGATAACGAACCATCTGCCATGTTCGCAGACAAGGCGAGAGTCCCGGCAATTATCGGGGTAGCTTTCAGAAAACTTGAGCTTCCCGGCAATCGTAGGGTAAATCCCAGTTTCTTTAAGTGCAGTCAACGGGATGTAACAGGACTGTTTCGGATTTTTACGAGAGCGAAAGCTTAGGCGAAACGGCTCCCCCGTCTTCTTGGCCTTCCTACAGCCGTTTGAAAACGCTTTATAGGCGTCTTCAACTGATATCTTCTTGACCTGATACGGCACAGGCTTTGCCCAATCCGGAAGGGCTGGCAAAACCACCTTCGCTGCACCCATCCAACTCTTCGCCCTCAACTCCTTCGGCTGGTTCAGGTGCGCCACAGTGTCGTTGTAAACTCTCCGTGAAGTCCCGAACCATTGCCGAAACATCGACCGCTGTTGTGGGTTCGGGTAAATTCTTATCCGCTTTGCCTTTATGGCTTCGCTGCCCGTGCATTCGGCAAGAAAAGTGGTGGAGTATGGCGAGCAAGTCTTCGGTGAGTTCTGATTCTGGGCTTCCCACTCCTTGATCGAGAACCAGGATTTCCCCGCCGTTTCGCTCAACAAGGAACCTGAAGAGGTCGAACCCGAACCGAGCAAGCCGATCCCGGTGGGCAACCACAAGTTTGAGCTTGTCGCCGCGCAAAAGTCGTTCCAATACGGAACGCAGACCTTTGCGCTTGAAGTTGAGGCCCGACGCGATGTCTTTGACGACTTCGGCTCCGGGATAGACCTTTCGCATCCGCTCGATTTGTCGCTCAAGATCGTCGCGTTGCTTGTGGGAGCTAACCCGGCAATAGCAAATGATGGTGGCCCCTGTGGCAATTCGCAGCCAAGCATCGACATCGAACAGTCGTTGCCCTGCTTTGGTGCGGATTGAAGGGATTGTTCCATCGTCGGCGTATTTCCGTAGGGTGTTTGGATGGAGACCAAGGCGTTCAACGGCCTTGCGAAGCGGCATGTACGCCATAGCGGTCCAGGGCATGAGCTAACGTGAGCAAATGTTAGCTTGCGCGCAACTGTT
>CAUYTZ010000227.1:0-1306 GCA_963575695.1 uncultured Gammaproteobacteria bacterium
AATATTGGTTCCTCCCGGGACTAATACTGCTTTGGGTTGTCCCAGCGCGGCATAGCCTTCGTCTGACGCTCGAAAAACTGCCTATTCACCCTCCCTATTCACCCGGTGCCTATTCACCTAACTGCCTGAATGTGGGGTATGTTCCGGGGCATTACCAGGGTGAATAGGCATGATTTTTCGGGTGCCTATTCACCCCGCCAGGATGCCTATTCACTCCGTACCGACCCACCAACCACAGCGTGCATATGGTACCTATTCACTCGCCAGGGGTGACCGACCATGGAACACGGAGAAAGCCAGCGCCAATTCGCGCAACGGATTAGGTTGTCCCAGGGCCGGGTTACCCAACTGGTCAAGGATGGTCTGCCGCTGCTGGCCAACGGCCGGATTGATGTCGTTGCTGCGCTACAGTGGCTGGAACAAAACCTTGACCAAGCTCGAAGCGCCAGGGCCAAGGGCATTACCACTGAGCCAGTTCCCGAACCGCTGCCCAATGCCAAACTGCTGTCCCTGGAGCAAGGCGGACCACTGGTTGCGCAACCTGTGCTTGCTGCTCCAGCCTCCCCGCCGGCTGCGCCCGCAGTCGGTAGCGTGACCATGTCGGAGGCGCGCCGGCAGCATGAAATCGTCCGGGTGGCCTATGCCCGGCTGCGCTTCGATAAGGAACGAGGCAAACTGATCAGTAAGGATGAAGTTAAGATCGTGGTTTTCAACCGTGCGCGGAAGGAAAGAAACGCCCATCTGGGCTGGATTATGCGAACCTCACCCTTGATGGCCGCAGATCTTAATGTTGACCCGACGCTGATGTTCTCTGTTCTTGACCGTTATGTCCGCGAACACCTTGTCGATCTGGCCAACACACCGTTGCTCGAACTGCCGGAATAATTGATCATGACCGCCTACCCTCCGCTTGTACTCAAAAACGGGCGGATCGCCCAACTCGGCGAAGGCGACACATTGAATTTGCCAACCACCAGGAAAATCGTTTCCAGGCCGAGCGACACGCCCGTGGCAGGGGAGCGGGCAGGGGGTCTCCATCTGGCAATTGATCCACTTGGTTCGACAGATAACCGGTTATCCCCTGGAAACGCTCATTCAACCACGACGCGGGGTTGGTGACTATACGCCGTTTCGGTGGCGCGACACAATTTGCTGCCGTCGGGGGCACGGGTTAATCTGACCGGGTTTTTTGACCGCTGTGAAGCTGGACCGTTGTTGGTGATCATGACCGCCTACCCTCCGCTTGTACTCAAAAACGGGCGGATCGCCCAACTCGGCGAAGGCGACACATTGAATTTGCCAACCA
>CAUYTZ010000228.1:0-4296 GCA_963575695.1 uncultured Gammaproteobacteria bacterium
ATTTGCCGATTCCAGGGTCGCCAGCCAGCAAAATAGCCGAGCCTTGGGTCAGCCCGCCGCCCAAAACGCGACGCAACTCCTGGGAGGCGGATATTCAGGTACAACTCAGCCACAAAAGCAAACGGAAACGGCAGCCCGAGACGCAACGTCAGCAAGGCCCCGGTATAGGCCCCGATGCCCATGAACGCGACCTGCCCTTGGATAATGAGGAGTTGCGTCGCGTTTTGGGCGGCGGGCTGACCCAAGGCTCGGCTATTTTGCTGGCTGGCGACCCTGGAATCGGCAAATCCAGGTTCTGATTCTGGATGGAGCGACTCGGGGTGAGTTCGCGATCAACAAGGCCGATGGCGGGGACGACGAGGACAGTAACCGGACCATGATGGTTGGCGGTCTGGGTGCGGGCAAGGCGATCATACGCCATCGGGCACCCAGAATTTTCTGCCACTTGCCCTCAAAGACTCCCCTCATTTTTTTCTTGCGATATGCGGTATGATGGATTCGAATCTCCCACAGTCTCTTGACGGGTTGTGACGGGTTTGATCGATGGGAACTGGCGGCAGTTCGGCTTGGTCGCAAGCGGGAGGATATCCGGTCGTTCATTGATGATGTTTACGACGGCGACCGCCCAGATCGTCCATTCCTATGCCAAGCGCTAAAATCGCCTCAGTCTCCTCATGAGGCGTTCGCCGCTATCTAATAATGAGGGGATGGAGGCAGGTCGGGAAGCGCCGATCGTACTCTGAATTTGACGCACAAACTGTCTTAGAGTTATTGATACGTTCCGGCACTTGAATCCACCCGCTTTTTCAGGGAGTCAGGGTATATATACCGTGTTCGATTGAGAACCTGAAAAATGGCATCCGGTTTTTCGTTGGGGTCGGGACAACGCACTCTGAATGAAAACAATGACTTGAATACTTTTTTGGATTCTCATGCGAACAGAGTATAATGCGGATCGAAAATCTTCACGCGGCAGCGGAGTTCGATGATGTCTGATTCTGATCCTCGGTTTAGCCGACGCTTTTTCCTGGTTGGGGGGGCAGGATTCATTGGAAGCCATTTCGCCGACCGCCTGCTGGGTGATCCCGGGATCGCAGCGGTTGCCGTTTACGACAACTTTTCCAGTGGCAGGGATTGGCACATCGCCCACCACCTGGGTGATCCGCGGTTTTCCGTGATCCGTGGCGATGTCAAGGAACTGGCGCGCCTGACGGCGGCCATGACCGGTTTTGAAGTGGTTATTCATCTGGCATCCAACCCCGACATCGCCCGCGCGGCGACCGAGCCGGAAATCGATTTCCGTGAAGGCACGCTGCTTACCAACAATGTTCTGGAGGCCATGCGCCGGGCGGGGGTTCCTCGCATCCTATACGCCTCAGGCAGCGGCGTTTATGGTGATATCGGAACCATAGAGGCCGGGGAGAATTACGCGCCACTCCAGCCGATCTCCACCTATGGTGCCAGCAAGCTTGCGGGCGAGGCGATGATTTCGGCCTACGCCGGCATGTTCGGGCTGACCGGGTGCGCCTTTCGGTTCGGGAATGTCGTTGGGCCGCACCAGACCCATGGCGTCGGCCTTGACTTTCTCCGCAGGCTTCTGGCGGATGGCAGCCGTCTGGCTATTTTGGGCGATGGTGCCCAGAGCAAGTCCTATATCCATGTCAACGATGTGATCAACGCCGTCTTGCTGGCCCACCGCACCGTCACGGAACCGTTCAAGGTTTTCAACGTCGCCACGGGCGACTACATCACCGTAACCGAGATCGCCGAAATCGTGATCGATTGCGCGGGCCTGCGTCGGGATCAAGTGAAGCTGGCTTACGAAGGCGGTGATCGGGGCTGGAAGGGGGACGTTCCCATTGTCCGGCTGGACACGCAGCGCATTCGAAGCCTGGGCTGGTCCTGCCGGCTATCAAGCCGCGAGGCCATTCAACTCTCCGTATCAGAACTGCGGAAGGACATACGAGCCGGCCGCCTTTAAAGGCCACCTCTAAATAATGGTTATCCTTTGGGCGCGTGTCTCTTGTGACTAACCTGTCCCGCCCCACCTGCGTCGCCTAAGGGCGGAGGGGGGAGCGGCAAACAGGAATGGGTCCGGACACCTCCAGCTAAATCAGTTTTTTGTTTGGGGGGCGGTTTCACCCGGTCAGGTTATCCAATCTGATCTGTATCCGCTCTTGGAGAACTCACATGTTGATGACGCGCACCCCTCTTCGGACTGACCGACGCCGACGGTTTCAATCACGATCACGTCGTAGCCTGCGGCCTCACACAGCAGCATGGCTTCGCGCGTGCGTCGCGCCACCCCGCCCAATGTGCCCCCGGCCGGCGAGGGCCGGATAAACGCGGCCGGATCGCGAGTCAGGTACTCCATTCGGGTCTTGTCGCCCAGAATCGAGCCGCCTGAACGCGGCGAGGTCGGATCGATCGCCAGCACCGCTAGCTTGTGGCCGCGACCGATCACATGCAGTCCAAAGGCTTCGATGAAGGTCGATTTGCCGACCCCGGGCACGCCGGAAATGCCGATCCTGACCGCGCGGCCGGTATCGGGCAACAAGGTATGCAACACCTGTTCGGCACACAGGCGATGATCCGGACGGGTGGATTCGACCAGGGTGATGGCACGGGCCAAGGCCCGCCGTTCCCCCCGACGCACCGCCACGGCCAATGCCGCCACTTCACTCTCGTTGACCATTCCGGACTCCGTCCGCGTCATTCTCGGATTTTGTCCGGTAGGGAACCAGAATTCCCCGCCCGGTGCAAGCCGGCACTCACCTGCCAGCACTCACCTGCCAGCACTCACCTGAGATCGCACCGTCGGTTTGACCAGGATGTCATTCGTGGTTGACAGGTCGATCGTTTGTCCGTCTATTGCGTACGGGTCAAGGTGGGGTGGTGCCATGGGTGCCGATCCCGTTTGGCTGTGTGGTTTCGCTCTCCCCTCTGTCTAACCGGAAGTTGACCGGATGCTGTTTTCGGAACTTGGCCTCGGACCGGACGTGCTGCGCGCGGTTGAGGATGCAGGTTATACCCAGCCGACGCCGATTCAAGAACAGGCCATTCCCCTGGTTCTCCAGGGGCGCGACGTGCTCGGCTGTGCTCAGACCGGTACTGGCAAGACCGCCTCGTTCACCTTGCCGATGATTGACATTCTGGCTTCAGGACGGGCGCGGGCCCGTATGCCGCGCTCGCTGATTCTAGAGCCGACCCGGGAGTTGGCCGCGCAGGTGGCGGAGGCGTTCGAAACCTATGGCAAGCACAATAAGCTGAACATGGCGCTGCTGATCGGCGGCGAATCGATGGGCGACCAGATCAAGCGGCTCGACCGTGGGGTGGATGTGCTGATCGCGACGCCGGGCCGAATGATCGACCTGTTTGAGCGCGGCAATATTCTGCTGTCCGACATTCGGGTGTTCGTGATCGACGAAGCCGATCGTATGCTCGACATGGGTTTCATTCCAGATATCGAACGGATTGTTTCACTGTTGCCGCGTATTCGCCAAACCCTGTTCTTCTCGGCGACCATGCCGCCGGAAATCAAGCGCTTGGCAGATGCCTTTCTGACTAACCCGCGTGAGGTGTCGGTGTCGCCGCCGGCGTCGGCCGCCGAAACCGTGATTCAGGCTTTGGCAGTGGTGCGCCCCGACGACAAGCGCAAGGCTCTGCGCCATCTGTTGCGCACCGAAGATGTTAAGAATGCGCTAATCTTCTGCAACCGCAAGAAAGACGTCTCGATTCTGCATCGTTCGTTGCAGAGCCACGGCTTCAATGTCGGCGCGCTGCACGGTGATTTGCCACAAAGTCAGCGCACCGAAACCCTGGAAGCGTTCCGCCAAGGGACGATTGCGCTCCTGGTATGCAGCGATGTCGCCGCCCGTGGGTTGGACATCGAAGGCCTTAGCCATGTCTTCAACTTCGATGTGCCGTTCAACGCCGAAGACTATGTTCACCGTATCGGCCGAACCGGCCGGGCCGGGCGTAGCGGTCGCTCCTTTACGTTGGCCTCGCCCGACGACGGCCGACAAGTTCAGGCAATCACCAAGCTGATTCGTAAGGAAATTCCACGGATCGATATCGCCGAACTCGTTGGTCCCGACATGGACGAAAGCGAAGACGGCGGCAAGGGGCGCGGGGGCCGTGACCGCAAGGGCGGTGGTGGTCGAGGCCGGGAGCAGGGCCGAGACAAAGGTCGGGATCGCGGCCGCGAGAAGGGCCGGGCACGGGAGCCAGCCAAGGAACTGGGTCTGGCCAAGGATGCCGTCCCACCCAAGGAAATCGAACGTGGTTCTGAGCGGG
>CAUYTZ010000229.1:0-9263 GCA_963575695.1 uncultured Gammaproteobacteria bacterium
CCGCAACCGACACCATCACCGGCGGGAGCGGCACCGACACCCTCGGCCTGAACGGTTCCTACAGCGGCACCGTGACCTTCGGCGGGAGCGATGCCGCCAAAGGCGTCACCGGGATCGAGACCGTGACCGTCAGCGGGGCCTTCAACTACAGCCTGGCCAGCACCGATGCTTATGTCACCAACGGTGCGCTTCTGACCGTGGACGGCTCGGCGCTGGCCAGCGGCAACACCCTGAGCTTCGACGGCTCAAAGGAAACCGACGGCAGCTTTATCCTCAAGGGCGGGGCCGGCAACGACACCCTGACCGGCGGGGCCGGCAACGATAGCTTCGACCTGACCAAGGGCGGTGACGATACCGTCAAGGGTGGCGGCGGCGGCGACACCATCAGCGTCGGGGCGGCGCTGACCGCGACCGACAAGATCGATGGTGGTATCAGCACGGACGATTGGCTCTATCTGGCCGGTGACTACAGCGCGGGGGTGACCTTCAACGCCACGACCGTGACCGGTGTTGAGGTAATCTTGTTTGGGAATGGTGGCTTCTCCCAGGTTGACGCGAGCAACTTCTCCTACAAACTGACCAGCAACGACGCCACCGTCGCCAACGATAAGGTTTTGTGGGTGGATGGCGGTAATATCAAGGCTTCAAACACCCTCTTCTTCGATGGCTCGGCGGAAAAGGGCGGCTCGTTCGAGCTGAACGGCGGGGCCGGCAACGACACCCTGATCGGCGGCGCCGGCAACGACGACTTTTACCTGAGCAAGGGCGGCAACGACACCGTCGACGGCGGCATAGGTAGCGATGCAATCTTCGCCGGCGACACCCTGACTGCGGCCGACAAGATCAATGGCGGCCTCGGCAACGATTTCCTGTTCCTGGACGGGAGCGGTTACGGCACGCAGGTGGCGTTCAACGCCACCACCATGACCAATGTCGAAACCCTGGTGCTGGACACTAATGATAACTACAATTTGGAACTGGCTGACGCCAACATCGGCGCCGGCCAGACCCTGACCGTCGATCTTTCCGCTACTAACGGTGGGGTGACGTTCGACGCTTCCGCCGAAACCGATGGCAAGTTGGTCTTCCTCGCCGGAGAGAATCTGTCCGATGATGTGATCATCGGCGGCAAGGGCCAGCAGGATGTCTTGACGTTGGACGGGTATGGCAACGGGAATTATGATGACGGCGGCTTCTCGCTGAAGAATGTTTCCGGGATCGAGCGGATCGAGGTGGTCGCCGGGGACAGCTATAATCTGGTGATCGACAACGCCACGGTGGCTTCCGGGGCGACGCTGGTGGTCGATGGTTCCGGGTTGGCTTCGAACGAAAGCCTGTCGGTCGATGGCTCGGGCGAGTTGGACGGCAGACTGGATCTGCGCGGCGGCAAAGGCGGGGACACCCTGACCGGTGGTCATGGCATCGATAAGCTGACCGGCGGCGACGGTGATGATACCCTGGACATCTCGGCCGGCGGGATCGATACCGTCGACGGCGGCAGCGGCAATGACGGCATCTTCGCCAGGGCGGCGCTGACCAAGCTGGACTTCATCGACGGCGGCTCCTCAAGCGCGATGATCAACGAGACCACCGGCGTTCTGACCGGCGGCGATGTCGTCACCCTCGACGGCGACTACAGCACCAAGTTCACCCTGTCGGTGCAGACCCTGAACAGCATCGAGGCCGTCGGGCTTGTCGACGGTTCTAGCTACAATCTGGCGGTTGCCGGCTCGGCGATTTCCGAAATCCGGGCCTTGACCATCGACGGCTCGGCGCTGACCGCCGGCCACACCCTGACTGTCGATGGTTCGGCGGCAACGGTCGATCGCCTGTTCGTCTTCGGCGGCGCGGATAATGACAGCCTCACCGGCACGGCGCGCAACGACTTCTTCGACATCACCAAGGGCGGTGACGATATCGTTAACGGCGGCAAGGGCAACGATCTGATTGTCGCCGGGGCGGCACTGACCACGGACGACACCATCACCGGCGGCCTCGGCATCGACACCCTCAGCCTGAACGGTGAGTACACCGGCACCGTGACCTTCGGCGACACCGGTGCCGCCAGTGGCGTCAGCGGGATCGAGATCGTCACCGTCAGCGGGGCCTTCGACTACAGCCTGGCCAGCACCGATGCTTATGTCGGTGCCAATACGCTTCTGACCATCGACGGCTCGGCGATGGCTGCTGCCGACCACATCCTGACCTTCGATGGCTCAGCGGAAATGGACGGCAGCTTCGCCCTGATCGGCGGGGCCGGCAGCGATAGCCTCACCGGCGGGGCCGGCAATGACAGCTTCGACCTGACCAAGGGTGGTGACGATACCGTGGTCGGTGGGGCCGGCAACGACCTGATCATGGCGGTCGGTGGCTACACGGCTGACGATACCATCAACGGCGGCGACGGCACCGACTCGCTGTGGGTCTCGTTCGCCGAGGTTAATGGTGCCACTTTTAGCAACGTCAGCCATGTTGAGGTGATCAACATTCTGACCTCCGAGGCCACCGCCAGCTATACCGTCACTCTGAACGCCGACACCGCCGACAATACCGGCGGCCTGACCATCGATGCCCGCAGCCTGACCTCCACTGAGCATCTCATGCTCGATGGTTCGGCGGAAACCACGGTGGCGCTGAAACTGCTCGGCGGTCATGGCGATGACACCCTCACCGGTGGTGGCGGTAACGATACGATCAACGGTCGTGACGGCAACGACACCTTGACCGGCGGCTTGGGCAGTGATGTCTTCGTCTTCGGACCCGGCGAAGGCGATGACACCATCACCGACTTTGCCGTGGGCACGGACACCATCCAGTTGAACCACTTCGCCACGGTGGTGGCCGATGATATTGTCGGTGACACTAATGCCGTGATCACCCTGCACAATTTGAGTGACAACGGCATTCAAACCCTGACCCTGACCCTGACCGGGGTGGCGAAAGCCGACCTGCTCGATACCGACGCGATCAAGGCTGGGGTGTTCACTGACCAACCCCTGACCGGCGGCAGCCACGCGGATACCATCACCGGAACCGGTGCCGCTGAGACCATCACCGGTCATGGCGGTGATGACATTCTGGCCGGCGGCGGCGGCAACGATGTCTTCGTGTTCAAAATGGGCGATGGCAACGACACCATCACCGACTTCAACGTTAGTGGCGGCGGTCCCGACACCATTCAGTTGTGGGGATGGGGCAATGGCCTCGACTTCGCCCAGATCGTGGCCAATGCTACGGATAGTGGTGCCGGCGTCGTCCTGCACTTCGGTGCGGACCACTACGGGCATGACCATCAGGATCTCACGCTGACCGGGGTTCAGAAGAGTGCGCTGGTTGTGGGTGACTTCGAGCTTCATGCCGGCATGGTGTGAGGTCTGGGACTGTCGAGTAACTCTACGAAGCCGGCCCCTCGGGCCGGCTTCGCCTTATTTTAGCCGGGCGACGGGAACAGTGATCATGAGCGGCTGGAACGACGGTTATGTCACCGATCTGGTTTATACCCAGGGCTTCTATCGGGAAATGACCCCGGCGCAGTTGGCGCTGGCGGTGACCATCCGCGGGATAAGGCCGCCGGCAGCGCTGTCCGGCTCCTACCGTTATTGCGAACTGGGCTGCGGGCGCGGGGTGGGCACCGCGGTGCTTGCCGCCGGCAATCCCAATGGCGAATTCTGGGGGGTCGATTTCAACCCGACCCAGATTGCCGGGGCGCAGCGTTTGGCTCAGACCGCGGCACTGGGCAATCTCCACTTCCTCGAAAAAAGTTTCGAGGAATTCCTGGACACCGAAACCCCGACCTTCGACGTCATCGCCCTGCATGGGGTCTATTCCTGGGTGATCCGGCGGCACCAGCAGGCGATCGTTGCCATCCTGCGCCAAAAGCTCAATCCAGGCGGGCTGGTCTATATCAGTTACAATGCCCTGCCGGGCTGGTCGGCGCTGATGCCGTTGCGCTTCCTGCTGGCCAAGAATCCCGAGACCGCTCACCTGCCGTCTGTGCCGCGGATCGACAAGAATCTGGCGCTGGCGGCGACGCTCCTGGGCACCAAGGCGCAGTTCTTCGCCGGCAATCCCAACGCCACCCGGCTGTTGGAGCAGATCCAGAACCAATCCAGGAACTATGTCGCGCATGAATACCTGGGCAGCGACTTTCTGCCCATGTTCCACGCGGATGTCGCCCAGGATCTGGAGGAGGCCAAACTGGCCTTTGCCGGTTCGGCCAACCTGTCCGATTTCTTCGATACCCTGAATCTGACCCCGGAGGCGCTCACGGTCCTGAACGGGATCACCGACGCCTCGTTCCGGGAAACCGTGCGCGACTATTATCTTAACCAGCGCTTCCGCCGGGATGTCTATGTCCGTGGTGCCGACCGGTTGACCAACGCCGAGCAGAGGAAACTGCTGGGTGCGACCCGGTTCGCGCTGGTGGTCACGGCGGAGGAGGCCCTGGCCAAAGCCAAATTCGCCAACGGCGAGGTGACGCTGGGGGAGGAAGTTTATCAACCGCTGGTCAAGGCCCTGGAGGAGGGGATCAAAAGCGGGGACGAGCTGGTGGCTTGGCCCGGGTTGGCGGCGCTGGGTCAAAATCAGGTGCTGCACAACCTGGTGATGCTGTGCGCCACCGGCCGGGTTTGTCCGCTGCCCGCCGTCGCGGACGGGAAAATACGGCCCGGCCACGGCGAACGCTATAATCTGGCCGTGATCGACACCAATCTGGAGGGCGAAGGCATCGGCTGGCTGGCGTCCCCGGTCACCGGCAGCGGCCATATCGCCAGCCGGATCGAAATGCTGTTTCTGGCCGGGTTGGCGCACGGCCTGAAAGATCCGGCGGCGTTCGCCTGGGAACGGGTCAAGAAATCCGGCCGCAAACTGGTTAAAAACGGCACCGCGCTGGAGAGCGATCAGGACAATCTTGAGGAGATGCGATCAATTTGGACTCACTTCGCTGAAAAAAGAATTCCGATCCTTCGCCGCCTTGGGGTGGTCAAGATAAAACAGAAATAAGTTTTACTGCGAGAAATTTGGTGAAAGGCGTGTGTTGATATGGCGAGTTCTTCGCGGACTCAAAATAAGTCAGCCGGCAAGGGTTCGGAATGGAAGAAGTTGTTCTGGGGTATCTTTTCGGGGTGCCTGCCAGATTTGGCGGTTGTTGGTATTTTTAGTTTTGCAACCAACGTATTGATGCTGATCGTCCCGATTTATACTCTTCAGTTGTATGACCGGGTGCTGTCTTCGTATCACGCTGAAACCTTGCTGATGCTGACCGTGCTGCTGGTGGTGGGGCTGCTGTTCATGAGCCTGCTGGATGCGGTCCGGGCGCGGCTGATCCATCTTATCGCCACCAAGTTCGATATTCATCTGGCGGAAGGCATCCTGGCGTGCCAGGTCGAACTCGCCAGCCAGCACCTGCAACGGCGCAACGCCCAGGGACTGCGCGACCTCGCCAGCATCAAAAACTGTTTGGCGGCCAGGGATATCCTGAACTTTTTCGATATGCCTTGGGTTGTGATCCACACCGCGATCATTTTTATGTTCAGCGCCCAGTTGGGGATGATGGTTCTGGTCGGGGCGGTGCTGATGATCCTGCTGGCCGTGGTCAATGAGTGGACCACGACCCGGATGTTGGGCGATGTCAGCGCGGAGTCGATTTCGGTGCTGGAGCAGGCGGAGGCCATTACCCGGAATTCGGAAGCGATTCTGGCCATGGGTATGCTGACGCCGCTGTTGCAGCGCTGGGGAAAGCTTAATGCCGAGCTGCGGATGAAAAACGACTGGGTCAACGGTCAGGCGACGGTGATTGAAGCGGTTTCACGCTTTTTGAGAATTCTGTTCCAGACCCTGACCTTGACTCTGGGCGCGTGGCTGGTGATCAACGATACCATTACCTCGGGTTCGATGTATGTCGGCTCCCTGCTGACCAGTCGGGCCTTGGCACCGGTTGAAGGGGCGATCCGGCTGTGGCGCAATATCAAGATGAGCCAAATCGCCTATCAGCGGATCACGGCTCTGTTTGACCAAAATCCGCCCAAGCCGGTGCCGATGCCGTTGCCCAGGCCAAGCGGCCAACTGACCGTGGAGCGGCTGATCTATGGCCCCCCCGGAGCCGCAGAGCCTGTGGTCAGTGGTGTGACGTTCCAGGTTGCGCCCGGCGAGGCTTTAGGGGTGATCGGCCCCAGCGCTTGCGGCAAAAGCACCCTGCTGAAGCTGATTCTGGGTATTTGGCGCCCCAACAGCGGCTATGTTCGGCTCGACGGGGCCGATGTCGCGGAATGGCATTCGGACGATCTTGGGGCCTATGTCGGCTATCTGCCTCAGGAAATTGACTTTATTCCAGGCACGGTCCGTGAGAACATCGCCCGGTTCAAAGAGGCCACGCCAGACGAAATCATCAAGGCGGCACGAATGGCGGGAGTTCATGACCTGATCCTGCATCTGCCCCATGGCTATGAAACCCAGATCGGTCAGGGGGGGTACGTGTTGACCGGTGGCCAAAGGCAACGGCTGGCCCTGGCGCGGGCCTTGTTTGGGCATCCGGCGCTGCTGGTCCTGGATGAACCCAATTCCAATCTTGACGGCGAGGGCGAGGCGGCGTTGCTGGCCGCCATCGCCAGGGCCAAGGCCGAACGGATCACGACCCTGATGGTTGCTCATCGGCCCTCGATTCTGGGTGGCGTGGATCGAATCTTGATCATGCGTGACGGAAAAGTGGAGCGAATCGGCCCCACGAGTGAGATCATCAAGACCCATACCCCGTCATCGACGACGGCCCGGCCCCCGGCCCCGGCCCTGGAAGCGAAGAGGTCTTGAGCAATAATGGCTGAACTATTCGTGGGCCGGGATTCCTCTGAAAATCTAACAACCATCGCTCGCAAAATGCGGGCAGTGACCCTAACCGGCTGGGCCGGGTTGCTGGTGTTTATCTTTGCACTGGGAATTTGGATGGCGACCGCCGCTTTGGAGAGCGCGGCCATCGCTTCCGGGACCATTACCGTGGTTGGGGAGCGTAAGACCATTCAGCATCTTGAAGGAGGCACCGTCGCCAAGCTGATGGTCGAGGAAGGGGATATCGTTGGTGAAGGGCAAATCCTTTTAGAATTGGATAATACCGCTTCTTCCTCGAACGCGCAGATTTATTATCAGCAGAAGATGGCGCTGTTGGCTCAGCTCACACGTCTCGAAGCGGAGCAAAGAGGAGCCACAAGCTTCGTTTTTCCACCGGAAATCATTAATGACGCGAAGAAATATAAGGGGCTGGCCGATGAAATAAAGGTTCAGGTGGATATTTTTGATGCACGCAATCGAAGCCTGGAGAACTCAAGATCAATTTTACTTAAGCGGATCGAGCAATTCGAGGATGAGAGTCGGGGCTTGGCCGCAGGGCTTGTATCTTTGAACTCACAGTTGCGCTTGATCGCGGAGGAGATCGAAACTGTCGAGGAATTGTTCAAGAAAGGGATCGCGACCAAACCCCGCCTTCTCGCTCTGAAACGATCTGATGCCGACCTGACTGGGCGGCGTGGTGATATCGAGTCTCAAATTACCAAGGCAAGAGATAAGATTAGCGAGGCCAAGTTGCAGATCCTTAATCTGGATAAGGAGAGGGATACAGAAATTGTTACCAAGCTACGCGAGGTCCAGAACGGACTTTCAGAAGTAAATGAAAGACTTCGTGCCGCCGATAGTATTCTTAAACGTGTCGTGATTCATGCCCCCGTCGCCGGACGGGTCATGAATCTCACCGTTCACACCGTCGGGGGCGTCGTTCGTCCCGGCGAACCGATCATGGCCATCATCCCGGGCGGTGTGGATCTGATCGTTACCGCCATGGCCCGTCCCGACGACATTGATGTCATCGCGGTCGATCAGCCGGTTCGAGTTCGGCTCACGGCCTACCGATCCCGGATTATGCCATCCCTGGAAGGCAAGGTTCTGAAAATCTCCCCGGATGCGATAACCGATGTCAAGACGGGGAGGGTGTATTATGAGGTAAGGGCGTCAATTACGCTGCCTTCTGAATATGCCTGGCTTAAGCTATATCCAGGAATGCAGGCTGAAGTATACATCAAGACCGGCGCACGAACATTGTTAGAATATTTGATTAGCTCTTTGCTTGTTATTCAGGCTCGTGCTTTGCGTGAAGACTAGATCTTGGGTGCAATCTGTCGGAGGTGCGAAATAAGATCGGGGGGCCGGAAGGCAAGGTCATGCCTTCGACGGCTTCGCTTGAAGCATGCCTATCCGGTTAACACATACACCTACTATGGGTAGTGCGGCTGGTTGGTGCGATTTGGCGCAAACCCGGCGTTTTGCCCAAATCTAGCTCACCACATATGGTGGGTGTGTGTCTTAACCGGGTAGGCATGAGTCAACCGCAATAGGCGCTTGTCAAGGAAAATTTCTGATTATCCACAGAAAAGTGCGCATGACGTGGCATTGCTGAAGCTCAAAATTTTAGCTACAATAAGCTTGTTGCCGTAGCGTGTTCTCCGGTGTTGTCGTTCCCTTAGGTATGGCTGGCGCAGTGCGTATCGGGAGTCCGAAGTTGGAGTCAAGCCTATCCGCATGAGGTCAGCGCCACCGAGTGGGCGGGCATGATCCTGCGCTTCATCTGCACTGCCTCTGACTGGATAGGTAAAATCAAGAATCAAATCGGGGAGGGTACGATGAAAACAAAGAAAGTATTGCTGGTTTTGTTGGCTATATCGCTGACCACATCGATGCTTATTCCTTGTCCGGAGGCATTCGCGAATTTCGGGCGTCCTTCTGGATCTACGCCTACGCCGCCCCCCCCGCCGCCCCCCCCGCCCCCTCCATCCGTCCCAGTTATGCCGAGTGCTCGTGGTAGCGCTCACGGCAGCGGCGGCAGCGGCGGCAGTTCATTTTCAATCTCAGGGCTGATTCGTATGCCCAGAGTCCAGGTTGATTACGAACATGTCAGTTCAATTTCGGCATTTGACGTTTCACCGCGAGGAGATAATATTGTATTTGTGCTGAAGGATGGCACGGTTAGTCTTTGGAGTCTTACCCAGGGCCGCGAAATGCTCCGAAAGGCCGGCGGGAACGGAGCCACTGTAATCGCATCAACAACGGCAGCCCAGCCTCAACTTACTGCTGTGGCGGTTGCAAATGGAATTGAGGTATGGAATCTGTCTAAGTATGACAAGGCTCAAACGATCTCGGTTCGTGGCGCTAAAGTTTCATCGCTAGCTCTAAGCGACGATGGGAAACTGCTTGTCGGTGGGCTTGATGATGGAACCCTACAAGTG
>CAUYTZ010000230.1:0-3445 GCA_963575695.1 uncultured Gammaproteobacteria bacterium
CTCTTCGCTGAGCGCACCGATTTCCAGAATGCCGTTCACGAACAGCCGCAGCCCGGCTTCGGTTGGAATTCGTCCGGCCGAGGGGTGGGGCGAATAGAGCAGGCCGTATTCTTCCAGATCGGCCATCACATTGCGCACCGTTGCCGGCGACAGGATCTGGCTCAGGCGTCGCGAAATGGTCCGCGAGCCCACCGGTTCGCCGGACGCCATATAGGCATCGACGATGTGGCGAAAGATTTCTCGTGAGCGTTGGTTCAACTCGCAGATCATGGTGGCGAATGTAGGCAGCTCTGCGCGGCGAATCAATGATGGTCAGAAAATCTGAAGCGCAATCAGCCCTTGCGGTGTGCGGAGCCTGGTACCACCTTAGCCTCTGGCCGGCTGTGCCACGGTTGCCCCCACCCCAACCCTCCCCCGCATGCGGGGGAGGGAGGGCCCCGCGAAGCGGGAGGGTGGGGGAAAGCTTACTTAGCCGGGGAAAGTTGAAACGCCATGCTGATCCGCCCCCGCCCCTTCCTCGCCGAGCGTGAGGTCACTGATCAAGCGCTTTACCTCGATCGACGCCGGTTTCTGGCCAATACCGCCACCCTGGCGGCAACGGTGTTGACGACCAGGGCCGGGCTGGCGGCGGAGTCGCCGCTGCGCACCCCGTTTTCGACCGATGAGGAGCGCACCCCGTGGGACTCGGTCACGAGCTACAATAATTTCTACGAATTCGGCACCGATAAGGCCGATCCGGCGCGAACCGCCGGCACCTTGCGGGTGACGCCGTGGGCGGTCGCGGTTGAAGGGGAATGCCGGAAGCCGGGAACCATCGCCCTGGAAGACCTGCTCGCCCCGAGCCTGATCGAGGAACGGATCTATCGTCTGCGTTGCGTTGAGGGCTGGTCGATGGTCATTCCCTGGCGGGGTGTGGCGTTGGCCGCGCTGCTGGACCGGTTTGAGCCGACCGCTCAGGCGAAATTCGTCGGCTTTCAAACCCTCCATGATCCGTTTCAGATGCCGGGCCAACGGCGGCCGGTGCTCGCCTGGCCTTATGTCGAGGGCTTGCGACTCGATGAAGCCATGCACCCGCTGACCTTTCTGGCCACCGGGCTTTACGGCCGGGATCTGCCGGCCCAAAATGGCGCGCCGCTGCGGCTGGTGGTGCCGTGGAAATATGGCTTCAAAAGCATCAAATCGATTGTCCGCATCCGCTTTACGCGCGAACAACCGCCGACCAGTTGGAATCTTTCGGCACCGAGCGAGTACGGCTTTTATTCTAACGTCAATCCGGATGTGGATCATCCGCGTTGGAGTCAGAAGACCGAGCGTCGGATTGGGGAATTTCGTCGGCGTAAAACGCTGCCGTTTAACGGCTATGCGGAACAAGTGGCGTCACTTTATACTGGACTTGATTTGCGTAAGGACTTTTGATGGTTCCGGCAACCCGATTGCGGATCTTGAAATCCGCCGTTTTTATCTTGTGCCTGTTGCCCGCAGCCAATTTGATTTGGCTGGCGGTGAATAACGGCCTGGGGGCGAATCCGATCGAAGCCGTAACCCGTGGGTTGGGCGATTGGGCTTTGCGTTTGTTGCTGGTCACGCTGGCGGTTACGCCCTTGCGCCGACTGAGCGGTTGGACCTGGCCGGCACCGCTGCGACGGATGCTCGGTTTGTTCGCCTTCACCTATGTCGTCTTGCACTTGTCGATGTATCTCGGTGTCGATCAACTGTTTGATTGGGAAACGATCTGGGCCGATGTGCTCAAGCGGCGCTATATTACCATTGGCATGTTGACATTCGTGTTGCTGGTGCCGTTGGCGGTGACTTCGACCAAGGCCATGATTCGGCGTTTGGGCGGTCGGCGTTGGCAGCGGCTCCACCGGCTGGTCTATCCGATCGCGGCGCTGGCGGTGCTGCACTATTACCTGATGGTCAAAGCCGACATCCGCTTGCCGCTGATCCACGGCGCGATCCTGGCGCTGCTGCTGGTGTTGCGTCTGCCGCCGCGCGGTTGGGTATGCCTGCCGCCGCAGGGAAGGTGGAGCCTTCGGCGACCAGGAGCCTAGAGGCCCCTAGACCCACTTCATTTTGAACCGAACGCTGACGACAAAACCGTGCGCAAAAAACGGCAGACCAGGGATCGCACTTCGTCCGGCCGCTCCCGGTGTGGGGCATGGCCGCAGTCGGGCAACAGTCCGACCACGATCTCGCCGGTAACGTGACGCACAATCGCCTCGACCTGAGCCATGGTTCCGTATTCGTCGTTTTCACCCTGTACGATCAACACCGGGCAGCGGACCGACGGCAGCAGCGCTTCGATGTTCCAGGATCGGAATTCCGGGTTCAGCCAGATGCCGTGCCAGGCCGCGAACACATCGGCGGCATCGTCGTGATGGCGGCCCAGCCGCAGCGGCAGATCCGTGTTCTGCCAAGTTGCGACCGTGCGCCTTATCCCGGCCGTGGTCACGTCTTCCACGAACACATGCGGCGCTTCCAGCACCAGCGCGCGCGGTTGTGGCAGCGGTGTGGCGGTGGTTAGGGATTCGGTCGCGGCGGCGGCGTAGATCAGGGCGATGGTGGCACCGTCGCTGTGGCCATAGAGGACCGGTTCGGTCAGGCCCAGTTCGGCCAACACTTCGGGCAGCACCCGGCGCGATTCGTGATCCAGATAATCGAGCGGCCGGGGGCCAGCCGGTCCTTGCGAACGGCCATGACCCGGGCGGGAATAGGCCGACCAGCCGGCCCCCAATTCGGTCGCCAGCCGTTGCGGGTAGCCGCGCCACAGCCCGACCGAACCCAGCGCTTCATGCAGGAAGAGCAGCTCCGGCGCGCCTGTGGACGAAGCCGGGTGCCGGTACACCTCTAGCCGGCGATCTTGCCAGCGGTCTGGAACGACGATGCTATGCGGGGGGGAGCGATGCATGGCGGTTTACCCGGTTATCTGGGCCGCTATCTGGGCGATGAGCATCTGGGTTTGCTCCTTATGGCTCAAAAGGGTATAGCGTGCCCACCGGCAGGTTCCAAGTGCGCCCGCCGCTCTTTTGTTGGCCGTCTTAGATGGACCTCGGTATGGTTTCCCCACCTTCACAGCCCAAGCTTCCGGAACGGGTCAAGCTTTCTCAAGGCCAGCTCAACACCATCGTCGCCAAGCATCTCGCTTTTCGCACCAATCAGGCTGGGGGTGTTCGCGCCACGCTCAAGCTGACCGATCTGTCGCATCTGGATCTGAGCGGGCAGGATTTGTCCGATGCCGACCTGAGCGGCGCTAAGTTGTTCAGCGCCTGTTTAGCCAGAACCAACCTCAGCGGAGCCAATCTCTACGGTGCCGATCTGCGATTGGCCAATCTGGAGCAGGCTGATTTATACCGCGCTGATTTGCGCGGTGTCTGCCTGCGTGGCGCGGTGATGACCGGCGCGCACATGGTTGAGGTCGATCTTCGTGACGGCTCCCTGATGCATT
>CAUYTZ010000231.1:0-20349 GCA_963575695.1 uncultured Gammaproteobacteria bacterium
TCGACCTCTCCCTTACCAAGGGAGTGCTCTACCACTGAGCTACAGCAGCGCGCCGCACCGAACGATCGAGGTTATGCCACAGGAGCAGGAGCTGCGCAAGCCGTTTCGTACACCAAACTGGTTCTGGGCCAAGAAAATGCGCACCCAGATCGGTTTCGGATCACAGGGTAAACGGTTCGATATCACCTTGAGTCAGTTGAGAATTAAACTGAGCAATAAACGAGTCCAGATTGTGATCTGCGATGGCATGGCGTAATCCAGCCATCAGGTCTTGATAGTGCTGAAGGTTATGCCAAGTTAGAAGCATTGGCCCAAGCATTTCATCTGCCCGGAACAAGTGGTGAAGATAAGCGCGTGAATAGTTCCGACATGCCGGACAGGGGCAGGTTTCCTCTAGCGCTCGCGGGTCATCCTGGTGGCGAGCATTGCGCAGATTGAGTGTGCCGCAGCGGGTGAAGGCTTGGGCAGTGCGGCCGGAGCGGGTGGGCATGACGCAATCGAACATATCGATGCCGCGCTTAACCGCACCGACGATGTCTTCCGGACGGCCGACGCCCATCAGGTAGCGCGGTTGTGCCACCGGCAGCAACGGTAGGGTAATATCGAGGGTGGAGAACATTGCTTCCTGGCCTTCGCCGACCGCCAACCCGCCAACGGCATAGCCATCGAAGCCAACAGTGGTGAGTGCGGCGACGGATTCGGCGCGCAAATCGGGATAGATTCCGCCCTGAACGATGCCGAACAGCCGGTAGCCAGGGCGTTGGCGAAAGGCTTGCCGGCAGCGCTCGGCCCAGCGCATGGAACGTCGCATCGACTCCGCGGCCTGTTGTTCGGTGGCCGGAAACGGGGTGCACTCATCCAGAACCATGGTCACATCGGCATCGAGCAGATACTGAATCTCAATCGCCCGTTCCGGAGTTAGGTCATAACGGCTGCCGTCCAGGTGGGACTGGAATACCACCCCTTGTTCTGTGATCTTGCGTAGCTTGGCCAGCGACATGGCTTGAAAACCGCCGGAATCGGTCAGGATTGGTCCCGGCCAGTTCATGAACCGGTGCAGCCCACCCAGGCGCGCCACCCGCTCGGCCCCCGGACGCAGCATCAGGTGATAGGTGTTGCCGAGCACGATTTCGGCCCCGGTACTTTGAACCGCTTCCGGGTGCATACCCTTGACCGTGGCGGCGGTGCCGACCGGCATGAACGCGGGGGTTTCGATCGTGCCATGGGCTGTGTCCAGACGACCACGGCGAGCGGTACCGTCGGTGGCCAAACATTGCCAGCAAGGAGCGGGAGGGGAAGAGCGGTTAGCCATAAGTTGATTCAGTTCCATTGTAGACAGAGAAAACATCAGGTTTCCGAGCATAGCCTTCTCTTCCTGATGATGGCAGGCGATGAGACGGGTTCCTACCCTTTGTCTTTCTTAACAGAGTATCAATGATGGGGCCACTGATTTCCTTGTCAAGGCGCGCATTCGTGAACTACACTTACTGAAAGTCAAGGCGCGAAAGACTCGCCTTCAGAAGCGGTATTGGCCCAGGAATGGGATGCGGTAATCTTAAGATTACATCCGATATGATTGTTGCTGGGCAGCCGCGTAACAATAGAAAGCATAGAAAGCATTGCCATGCCGGCCAGTTGACCGGTCTAAGCGTCGCCTTAGCGTCCCTGCCGCTTCGGTCGGCCCTTGGCCTTGCCCTTGCGTGAATCTTCGGCAGCATTGGCCGACCCTTGGCGTGATTTGGCTTGCGGTGCAGGTTCCAACCCCAAATCCAGCGCTTCCAAACGGCGCAATTCATCGCGTAACCGTGCCGCTTCTTCAAATTCAAGGTCGGCGGCGGCGGCGCGCATGCGCTTGTCCAGATCGGCCATCACCGCCTTCAAATCGCGCCCGATCCAATGCTCGTTCGTACCGCCGGTTCCGGTCGAAACAGTAACGTGGTCGCCGCGTTCGAATGCGCTGTCGAGGATGTCGGAAATTGATTTGCGCACGCTTTCCGGGGTGATGCCGTGGGCGGCGTTGTAAGCCTGCTGTCTTTCCCGACGGCGGTTGGTTTCATCGATCGCGTACTGCATACTGCCGGTGATGCGATCGCCATACAGGATTACTCGACCATCTATGTTGCGTGCAGCACGGCCGATGGTTTGAACCAACGAGGTCTTGGAGCGCAAAAAACCTTCCTTGTCGGCATCCAGAATCGCGACCAGCGCGCATTCGGGAATGTCTAAGCCCTCACGCAGCAGGTTGATACCGATCAAAACATCGAACGCGCCAAGGCGCAGGTCGCGAATGATCTCGATTCGCTCCAATGTTTCAACATCAGAATGGATATAGCGCACTCGAATTCCAGCCTCGTGCAGGTATTCGGTCAGCGCCTCGGCCATTTTCTTGGTCAAGGTAGTGACCAACACACGCATCCCGCGCTGGGTGACGATGCGGCATTCGGCCAGCAGATCATCAACTTGGGACTCGATTGGACGAACGATGATCAGCGGATCAATCAATCCGGTTGGGCGCACCACCTGTTCCACGAACACGCCTTGAGTGCGTTCCATTTCCCAAGGGCCGGGGGTGGCGGATACGAACACAGTTTGTGGCCGCATCGCCTCCCATTCCTCGAATTTGAGCGGGCGGTTGTCGATGCACGACGGCAGGCGGAAGCCGTAATCGGACAGGGTTGATTTGCGCATGAAGTCGCCGCGGTACATGCCGCCCAACTGCGGCACCATGACATGGCTTTCGTCCACGAACAGCAGCGCATCCGACGGCAGATATTCGAACAGAGTCGGCGGCGGCTCACCTGGGGCGCGGCCGGTCAGGTAGCGGGAATAATTTTCGATCCCGGAGCAAGCCCCAGTTGCCGCTATCATTTCGATATCGAACTGAATACGTTGTTCCAGTCGTTGCGCTTCCAGCAGCTTGTTGCTCTCATTCAATTCACGCAAGCGGGCCTTAAGATCGGTTTTGATTTGCGCGATCGCCTGATTAAGCGTCGGCTTGGGCGTGACATAGTGGCTGTTGGGAAAGATGGTGATCGCTGGCAGCGCCGCCAGTTTCTCGCCGGTTAGCGGGTCGATTTCATGCAGGCCTTCCAACTCGTCACCAAACAACGACAAGCGCCAGGCGCGATCCTCAAAGTGGGCAGGAAACAATTCTATTGTATCACCACGTACCCTGAAGGTGCCGCGAGTAAAAGCGATGTCGTTGCGCTTGTATTGCAATTCGGTCAGTCGGTACAGAACCGCGTTGCGGTCAATGATTTCGCCAACAGCGAGTGTCATAGTCATCTCGCTATAGGTTTCAACCGAACCGATACCATAGATGCACGACACCGAGGCAACGATGATCACATCCCGTCGTTCCAGCAGCGAGCGGGTGGCGGCGTGACGCATACGGTCGATCTGCTCGTTAACCGAGGATTCCTTTTCAATATAAGTATCGGTGCGCGGAACATAGGCTTCTGGTTGATAATAATCGTAATACGAAACAAAGAACTCAACACCGTTATTTGGGAAGAAAGATCTCATTTCGCCGTACAATTGAGCGGCCAGCGTTTTGTTCGGGGCTAGAATCAACGCCGGCCGTTGCAAGCGCTGGATAACATGGGCCATGGTGAAGGTCTTGCCGGAGCCGGTGACCCCGAGCAGCACCTGCTCGCGTTCGCCGCGCTCAAGGCCGGCGGTCAGGGCATCGATCGCGGCCGGCTGATCCCCGGCCGGGCGATATTCGGATTCAATGGTCAACGGCCGAAAAGCGACCGTGTTGGGCAATGGTGGCCGAGGGGGAAGCGGTATGGTCATAATGTGTCAGTCAGTTAACTTAATTCGCCCCTTGATTGGTGAATATGCCTCGATATCCTTTATCAGGGGTTCCGAGTGTTTGCTCAAATATCAGTTGGCAAATTTTCATATCAGCCTGAAGACCGATGTCCAGGTCACCACAGTTGTAGATCTCAAGCTGGATTAAACCTTGAAACCCGGCGTGTATGGTTGGGGCTGTAACGTGGATGCCAATTCCCAACCGCGCTAATGAGCTTTTGCCTTCGACACGCGCCGCCAAGCGGGATGTCGAAGGCAAACTTACCTCTTCTTTTGTCCATCCCAGAATAAACGTTTTTGGTTTTAAAATATAGCCAGTGCCGATATCAAATACTTCACACAATGTATTTGCAATTTCGTTGTAACTGTATTCATCCCCTCCAGGGTAAATTACCATGCCTTTTTTGGGGGACCATTTTTTTAGCGACCTATGCAGGCGCAAATCAATGGCTGTAGAACTTAGAAGATCCTCTGGTGGTCTCGGCTCAATGATGACCTGCTTGGTATCCAATGCAATCGCAATTTCACGATCTGTTAAAATCATTGCCCAAGTCCTTCCTGTTTCTGAATTGCAGATGCGGGAATCCAAATTCTCCAGTTTCCGGAACAAGATTCTCTTGGAAGTTCTATCAAGACACGGTTGTTTTGCGGATCCCTGCTCAACGGAACCGAAACTTCAACCTCCTCATTTCTAACGGAGCCGGAATAAACAATTACCTGTTCTTCCCGACCATCAGCTCTCGTGATCGCCACGATCGCTTCCGAGGGGCCGGCCCCACCTTCTAGGCTTCTGCATTTGATCCACATGACCGACTCCTAACTATTCCACAACATATTGTGACATGTATATGCCATCATTACCGAGTCTGGGCAACAGGTTTTGTGGTTAAGGCTCCCTTGTCGTTGCTGCATACTAAAGGCGTTTTTGCCACCACCTTTTCCGAGGTAAATTATAGCTGATTACTGGACTAAATAAAGCAGGTCCAGGAGCCTCTAGGCTCCTGGTGGGGTTCCAAGGGGCAAAGCCCGTTGGTCGCCGAAGGCCCGGGGGACGATCCGCCCATCCGGCAGCAAGCCAAACTCAATGCCGCGCCAGATGAAGGTTTTCTTGCCCAGCGCCAATCCCCATGAAACCAACCCCGACAGATCACGGAATGGCAACAGCCACAGCGCGTGCAGGCCCTCGCGGTCCTCAACCAAAATGCGAAGAATAATTGCCGACGTGATTACCCGGACCAGAACCGCCGCCGCCAGCACGGCCAGGGAAAAGGGATCGAACAGCCGAACCAGGGCCAGCAGCGCCGCGAATGGCACCGAACGGGTCAAGGCGGTGGCCAGAAAGCCGATCGGGCGCGCGGCACGGGTGTTCTGGTCCCAATAGACCTGATGCTTCCACCAGTCGGCCGGACGCTTCAAATCGACCATCATATCAACGAAATAGGGCACGATTGCCATCTTGAAGCCGGCGGCGCGGATTCTGCGGCCCATTTCATAGTCTTCAACCAGATAGTCGGCCAGCGCGCCCAACCCGCCGATCGCCTCCAGCACCGAGCGTCGAACGGCGGTGGTCGCGCCCAGGCAGAAATCAGCCGCGCCGGTGACTTCGGCGAAGACCAGATTGGGGGTGAAATCACCGTTGAGCGTCAGCAACTCCAATTGCTCAAACCAAGTTTCGGCGCGGGTGGCGCGGTAGAGCGTGCATACACCGCCGACCGCCTGATCGGCCAACGGAGCGACGATGGTTTTGAGATAGTCCGGACGCAGGCGGACATCACTATCCGAAATCACAATCACGTCATGGCAAGCAACCTTGAAACCGATAACCAGATTTTGAATTTTGCCGTTGACCACCGGTTGACTGTCTTCAACCGCCACGGTGACTCGCTCGGGGCCGAATTCCTTGGCAATCGCGCGGGCCAACGGCAACGCTGGATCGTCCAGTCGTTGCAGCGATAGCACCACCTGATAGTCGGGATAATCGAGCGTGCAAGCGCTACGCAGATTGGCGGCCAAATCTTTTTCCAGCCCGTGCAAGGGCTTAAGAATCGATACTGGCGGCCAGCGCTCCAGCGCCGCAACCCGTGGACGCCGGACAAGAACCAGCGCCGCCCCCAGGCACAAGCAGGAATAGACCGCTCCGCCGAGCACTGGCACCAGCAACAACACGGACAACCACAGCGACCAATCAGACACGCGCGGTCACCCCTTCGTTGTGTATCATAATGCTGCGGTTGCGCAGATTCGTTGAAACGCTCGACGATCCTGATCATAGCCTCTTTTGGGTCTCATATCCATGAAGATGATGTTTCCAGCAACGTTGAACGAACGGCTTCGTTCAACCGGGTTTACCCGGCGGCTTCGCGCCAAGGCAAACCCTGATCCGTTGAACAACTCTGGTTGAGCGAACCCCACCGATACGCTAGATTGAATCGCACAGAGTCTGCCCTCGTAGCGAGAACTTACTCTCGAAATCAAAGTATCAGACTGTTAATGAAAGGACCACTTAATGTTCAACTGGCTAAAACGCCTGGTTTTTAGTGGCAATGTCGCGCTTGAACCCACACCGGTGGTTCTACCGCCACTCGATGACCGAACCATGATACTCGCGGTGGAACTGCCGGAAACCGAGGACCGGGTCGGGCAACTTTGGTTGCGCTCGACCAAGGGCGAGACGATCGCCGGCCCGTTTCCAGCTAACGGCAAGGCCGACTCTCGTATCGCCACGCTGATGGGCAATCCGGAACGTGCGCCCCAGCTTCCCTATGGTAACGTCGCGAGCGGTGTTTATCAGTTGGAAGCGGTTGTCGCGCCAGGATCGCACAACTATCACCTTCAACTTCTGGGACCAAACGGTGCGCTGATATTTTATCCGACGGCAGCGGCCAACCACACCGGCCCTATACCCGGCCCGACCCGTCGGCTCACCGTTCATGGCGGCGGTCAAGTCAGTGATGCCACTTACGGCAGCTTGCGCCTGCCCGATGAGGTCATGCTGGCTCTGCTGACCGCGCTAGCCGATGGCGGCAACCTCGCCCGCGCCTTGCAGCTTTCGGTAACGCTGACCAATCAGGTCGATGACACAGAGGAAGAAGTCTGGCACGTCAGCAGCGACGAGGGCGGCAACCCACATCAGTGGCCCGATTATAGTGGAGCCAGTGAATGGTATCGCGATCATGCGATCGTAACCGGACAGACCACAGCCGAGTCCGCCACGGATGACCACATCACGGATGGGCGGAATTCACCGACAACCGAGACTGCCTCAAGTTACCCCGAAGACCAAACCACATCAGACAATTCTTCCTATGATGGCGGCAGTAGCGATTCGTCTTCCAGTTCAGGATCAGATGATTAATGAGCAACAGCCAAACAACCAAATAGAAAAGGAGGGCGGGATAAATCCCGGCCCTCCTTGCTTGTCTTACAGTCGGCTCTAAATCACTTGACCGGGGCCGGGGCCGGAGTCCCACCCTCAGCCAAGCTCAGGAAGCGACTGGTATGCACATCACGAATATTGAACAGCCAGCCTTTGATCTTCTGGCTGACCAACGACTTGGTCGCATAATGATAGAGCGGGATGACCGGGGAATCTTCCAGCAGCATCGCCTCCGCCTTCTGCAGGATGACCATCCGCTCACCCGGGTCTAGCGTCGTTGCCGCCGTGCTCAACAGTTCATCATACTTTGGATTGTGGTAGCCGGGGTCATTGCGCGGCGGGGCCGCCGCTGACACGAACAGGTTCAGGAAGACGGTGGGGTCACCGTAATCCCCAAACCAAGCTGCCCGGACCACCTGGAAAGCATGCCGAGTCCGCCGCAGGAGGTAGTCAGCACGATCGGTGTTAATCAGATTGACAGTCACCGACTTACCAAACGCATCAACCCACATCGCCACCACCGCAGCCGCAATCTTCTGATTGTTCTCGGAGGTATTAAAAAGCACATCCAGAGTCAGCGGTTGGTTGGGACCATAACCGGCTTCGGTAAACAACCGTCGAGCCTGTTCGACCCGCTTATTCAGCGGCAAATCAGTGAACGACACCGGTTGATAGCGATAGCCTGGGATCAAAGGCGGCACAAAGCCGTACGCAGGCATCTCACCGGCTCGGGTGATTTTAGACACCAAACCTTCGCGATCGATGACCATCGACAGCGCCCTGCGCAATTTGACATTGGCTTTAAACGGCTCCGCCGTCAAATTAAGCGCATAATAATAAGTGGCAATTAGTGGCCTATTCCAGAACTCTTTCGGATGAGTCAGCGAGATCCACTTAACCTGATCCTGCGGCACCTCGTTGGTAACTTCCAACTCCCCAGCCTTGAATAGCCGCAGTTCTTCGCGTGAGTCGGCGATCGGCAGGAACACCACTTTATCAATCGCCACCGCCTTAGAGCCGTGATAATGCGGATTGCGAACTACGCTCAACCGCTGCTTAGGCAACCATTCAGCCAATTTGTAGGCACCGTTGCCGACCAAAGTTGCCGAATCGGTCCACCACTTGTCACCCTTGGCCTCAACCGTGGCCCGATGAACCGGCAGGGCATTGTTGTCCGAACTGAGCAAGGCCAGAAAGTACGGCGCAGGATTGCGCAGCGTAATCCGCACCGTCAGACGATCGGCAGCCTCAATTCCCAGTTGATCCACCGGCGTCTTGCCGGCTGAAATCTGCTCGGCATTGGCGACGATCATCATCGCCATCGCAGGTTCCACCCCCGGCTTCGGCATCACCGCCCGGCGCAGGCTGTAGACGAAATCATCAGCCGTTACCGGATCACCGTTCGACCATTTAGCGTTGTTACGCAGGCGGAAGGTATAGATCCGGCCGTCTTCGGAAATCTCCCAGGCCTCGGCAACACCGGGCACCACCCGCCCGTCCGGGCCAAACACCACCAGCCCTTCGAACAAATCGCGGAGAATGTTCGATTCGACTCGACCATCGGTCAGATGCGGATCAAGCCGGGTCGGCTCGCCGCCATTGCCCCGCCGCAAAACCGTTTCCGCCCCTGCCCCCCCGACAGCCGCAGCCAAAAAGCCGCAAGTCAGCATCAAATACAAAACCAAGCGGCCGAACATGGTTGGCATTTCTCGCTCCTTGGTTACAGAGTTTACCCAACACGGCCCTAACGGCCGAAACCATGCCACACATTGCCTTACAACACAGGTCATTGCAACAATCGAACCCGAAAAAAATGCGTCGATCACGACCGCGCTTGACAGGCGAGAGCGGACAAGAAGATACCATTGCACATGAGATGCCGAGTGTGTCGGCTGCCGTGCCTCTTATGCGCACAGCCGGCCAACACCGTAAGGAGTGAAGCTATGAGTCTGACTTTTCTTGCTGTTCCCCTTATCAGCGTTTTGATGGCCTTCGGCTTCGCCGTGGTCGGCGATCCACAGACGGCTTATTTCGATACGGTCTATGTGCCAGCCAGATTGGCGACCGACACGGGCTATTCCGGCGTTGTGGTGCTCTCACGTTTGGGCGACGAAATAAAAAAGATTGAAACGGAGGCGGCAACAGCGGCAAAGGGTCGAAAATTGCAATTGGTGTCCGATAAATCTGTCATCGGAATGCTTGCTGATTACCTTCGAGTAACCCCCCTCATTCGGGTGGTTCAAGAAGCTATCGGCCTGATCCCCTTTTCATTTTATGGCGATGTCGTCGTGGACGCCCCCGCGGCCGCATTCTACAAAAATGGCCCGGTGGATCTCGTCATCCGTGGGTACGACAACACTTCCAAGCGCAAAGCGATCTTTATCCGTGCTCAAGGAAGCACAGATGACCTTGATGGACTGATCCGAGCTGCCGCTTTTGAGACCGTACAACTGATCGACCCCTATCTGCTCGCCGCATATCAGTTTAGAAAAGACTACCGGATCAAGGATTACACTTCGACCATCGAGCTTATCCGCCGTGACCTCGCCGGCTCCAAAAAAGGTCTAAGCCGTAAGTGGATGTACAATCTCTATGGAGTTGTGTTTTATCAGCAGGGTGACAAGGAGGGTGCGATCGAGATGTTCAAACAGGCCCTCGCGATCGACCCGCAATTCACGTCGCCACGGCTGAACATGGGTGTGGTTCAAACGCGCCTTGGCCGTTACGACGAGGCAATTCAGTCATTCCGAACCCTAACCACTGATTATCGGAAGACCGAATCCAAAACGACCATTGCCGCTGCCTACAGTGAGTGGGGCTTCGCCCTGGCCCTTCTTGGCCGGACCGAAGAAGCCTTCGCCATGTTCCGTAAATCGATGGCTACCGACCCCAAATTTGCTGACGTTCATGCCCAATGGGCCGAGGTCCTCAGCGCTTTGGGACGTCAGGATGAGGCGGCGCGCGAATCGGCCATGGCGCTTGAGTTGTCGCCAACCGAAGTGGTTTACACCGAAAACCTGATCGGACCGGTCCAGAATCCGCCAGCCGAGGCCTTCAACTGAGCTGGAGTCCAAACGACGCACAGGAGCATCCCGCTCTGTGCGCTAGGGACTGATACAAAAAAATGCTATCCATCTGAGTTGATGCCTGACACCTCCTCGGGGTTTTTCCGAGGAGGTGTTTGTGTATGCAGCAAGTCTCTTTATCCTATGCCGCACGATGAAGGCCTTCCTAGATTATTTGGCCATTCCGCACTATATTCGGGTATCTCCTTGGACAATGGGGCACCAACCATGGGCAGAAAGACAACGAAGGTCACGATCTGGTCCCTAATTTTCACCGTAATGGTGGCGTTTGGGTTGCCGGTCCAGGCCGCTGACTATTGGGGCAGTAGCCTCTCCAACCGCCCAATCCAATTTATCTTTGGTTACGGTTCGCTCATCAACACGCTTTCACGAAATAGAACTGCCGGCAAGACCACAGCCGCGATTCCAGTCCGTATTTCGGCTGAATTTGGCTATCTACGCGCCTGGGTGGCTCGCGCCCCAACCGGCTTTACTGCCCTTGGTCTGCGCAAACCCCAGGTGGGTGAGAAACCCGACACAATTAATGGCGTGCTCTACCCGGTGGACGGCACCGATATGGCCCCGTTCGATCAACGGGAAAATGGCTATACCCGCATCGCCATTCCGCTGGCGCTGATTGAGGCGGTCTCGTGGCAGCCCATGCCGCGTGATAACGTACTCGTTTGGGTTTATGTGCCGGTCGGCAGTGACGGCAAACCTGGAGAGAACCTGATGCCGCCAAGTGCGGCTTTCCCGCTGCTGGAGTCCTACATCGACGTGGTGATCGATGGCACGCTGGAGTTTGGCCCCGAATTTGCCCGCGAATTAATTGAAACGACACAAGACTGGTCACAGTACTGGCTCAATGACCGTGAGCTTGCCCGCCGACCATGGATTTACAATAAGAACTACTCTGAGGAAGATGAGCTTCTATCAACGACACCATCGTCTGCGAAACATTTTAAGGATCGCCTTTTTTCTGAGGAATTTACGGCCCAACACCTTTCTCCGCGTCCGCACTAATCAATATTTTACTCCTAAATCCTTAGAGCCACTGAAAACCCTGGGGGTGCATCCACACAATGCATCCGATGAGATGGGCGACTCTACCTCTGGATGCCTTAATTTCCCTGGGGAGTGAAGGCAAAAATGCATGGCTCGACATCATTGGATATTCGTGCGGAACACGCTATGCTGGGCGGCGTCTTTTCCTTGAGTAGAGTAAGATTAACCGCCGCATGACATGGAACCCCACCCGATGATGACTAATCCTGTGGCTCGCGCCATATTTTCGGTCTGCCTGTCTTTGGCGCTCACGCTTAGCAATCTATCGTTGCTGGGAGCGCAGGAAGCGCAGCCGCACTCGGCACAGGATCTGGCTCCGGAAAGCGGTACCGGGATCAATGTTACGACCACCGCCCACGCTACTCGATTCATGGTCGCCGCCGCGAATCGACATGGGGTGCGCGCCGGGGTGGAGATTTTGCGCGCTGGCGGCAGCGCCGCCGACGCCTTGATCGCGGTGCAAACCACACTCAATCTTGTTGAGCCGCAATCGTCTGGAATCGGCGGCGGCGCATTCCTGCTTTATTGGAATGCGCAAACCAAGACCCTGCATGCCTATGATGGCCGCGAGACCGCTCCGGCCGGTGTCACTCAGGACTTGTTTCTGGATGAAAAGGGACAACCCCTAAAATTCCCTGACGCCTCGGTCAGCGGCCTGTCGGTCGGCACCCCGGGCGTGGTCAGGCTGCTGGAGGCCGTTCACCAGCACCATGGCCGCTTGCCTTGGTCCCGTCCGTTCCAACCGGCAATTGACCTCGCTGATGCCGGATTTACGATCTCTCCTCGGCTGGCAGCGCTGCTCGCCGGCGATCGCCTCGCGCTAGCCCGCGACCCTGCGACGCGGGCTTATTTCCTGGACCGGGATGGAAATCCGCTGCCGGTCGGAACTCAGCGACGCAATCCTGAGTTGGCCGACAGCCTGCGCCAGATTGCCACTCAAGGTGCTGATGCCTTTTACCGTGGTCCAATCGCGACAGATATCGTGGCCAAGGTTCAGACCGACCCGATTCGCCCGGGTAAGTTGAGCCTTGCGGATTTGGCCGGCTATCAGGTGCGGGAGCGGGAACCGGTCTGCGGACCCTATCGGCTCTTTGTCGTGTGTGGTTTTGGCCCGCCCAGTTCCGGCGGAGTCGCGATGTTGGAGATTCTGGGCCTGCTATCCCGATTCGATCTGTCCGCGATTGCCCCGGGATCAGCAGAAGCTGCTCATCTAATTTCCGAGGCCAGCAAGCTGGCCTTTGCCGACCGCAATCAATATCTGGCCGATCCAGATGCCGTATCGGTACCGGTAAACGGATTACTTGATCCGCTCTATCTGGCCAGACGCAGTCTGCTTATTGATCGCACCCATGCCGCACCGACTCCGGTTGGTGCCGGGGTTCCCGGCCTGCGCCGAGCGGCGTTGGCGACCCCACCCGATGCCGCCGAGTTGCCTTCAACGAGCCATATCGTGATCGTCGATGCTGAAGGTAACATCGCATCGATGACCACCAGCATCGAGAATGCCTTCGGGTCCAAACTTATGGTGCGCGGTTTTCTGCTCAACAATCAGTTGACTGATTTCTCGTTCAGACCAATCGATGATGCCGGGATGCCGGTTTCCAATCGGGTTGAGCCGAACAAGCGGCCGCGCTCATCGATGTCGCCGACCATCGTTTTTGACCGTGAAGCCAAACCGGTTCTTGCCGTCGGCTCGTCCGGAGGGGCTCGTATCATTGGGCATGTTCTCAAGACCTTGGTTGGCGTGCTCGATTGGGGCCTCGACATTCAAAGCGCGATTAGCCTACCACACATTCTCAATCGTAACGCCACCACGGAACTGGAATCTGCGGCGACGGCTCCGGCTTTGGCCGCAGCTCTGACCGTGCTCGGCCATCAGGTTTCTACAGCGGAAATCAACAGTGGCCTACACGGTATTCAGTTTATGAAAACTGGACAATTGATCGGCGGAGTTGACCCGCGCCGGGAAGGCGTCGCTGAGGGCGAATAGGCCCTCGCCTGGATTTCGTGTACAGGTTCCCACATTTTGATATGTATGGTTCCACTATGAATTTCACATGGCGAGGGGCTTGTCGATGAAAGCGGTTGCGATTCTGGCATTCTGTCTCTCGCTGTTCAGCGCCATCCTTGCCCCGGTTCAGGTTTCGCTGGCAATGCCGCCAGGACTCCTTGACAGCGTTACCGTTATTCACGGCAGCGAGGCCGCTACCGGCACTGGCGGCGCTCAACCACAAACCGGGGGGCCACAAACCGGGGGGCCACAAACCGGAACGATTGTCACCAATCGCACCGTTTTTTTCGGTTGCGTCATCGGTGGTGCGTTGGGCGCGCTGACCATGATGCTGCCACCGATCGCCGGCTGGACAATTTGGGCCGGCTCCTTGCCCAGTGTCATCGCCTTTGCCACCGCCATTGGTACCGGCTGCGCGGTCGGTATGTTCGGTGCCGCCTTTATCTCGACCTTGGCCTGGGTACTCCAGGGTATCGCTGATTTCTTCACTGGACGATGGTGGTAGGCGGGATGAGCGATCGATCATCAGCGACCGGAATTGGAACTGGCAGTTCATGCGGACCGATGCCCTCGCCCGGTCTAATTAACCATACCGGCCTGATCACGCTCTATGCCAAGGAAGTTAGGCGCTTCCATAAAGTTTTTGGCCAAACCATCGCCGCCCCGGTGGTTACAACTCTGTTGTTTTATGCGGTGTTCACCCTCGCTCTGGGCGGAGCGGGGCGTTCGATCGGCTCAACCCCGTATCTTGATTTCCTGGCTCCCGGGCTGGTGATGATGGCCATGGCCCAGAATTCCTTCGCCAACACCTCATCATCCCTGATCATCGCCAAAATCCAAGGGACAATCGTGGATGTGCTCATGCCGCCACTGTCGCCGCTTGAACTGGCTTTGGGCTATGTTCTGGGCGGAATCACCCGTGGCTTGCTCGTTGGTGGCGTGGCCTTGCTGGTTTTGTTCCCAATCGCACCGTTTTCAATCGCTCATCCCGGCTTCGTCGTGGCCGATGCGGTGCTGGCAACGATGATGCTGTCACTGCTGGGCCTGATTGGCGGCATCTGGTCAGAAAAGTTCGATCACATCGCCGCAATCACCAATTTCGTAATCGCGCCTGCCTCATTCTTGTCCGGCACATTCTACAGCATCACCACCCTGCCGCCGCTGTTTCGCACCGTGGCCATGGCCAACCCGTTTTTTTACATGATCGATGGTTTCCGTTATGGCTTCATTGCCAGCAGCGACAGCTCGCCCGAAGTGGGACTGGTGGTCTTGCTCGTTACCAATGCCGCGCTTTGGGCATGGTGCTTGCGCATGCTCGCTACAGGCTACAAGTTGAAAGCGTGAACCGGTTAGCTTTGTACTGAGTGCCTGAACGGACAACCAAAGGCCAGACCCGCTACTCGACCGTCATGATGGTGCCGAATTCAGCCCGTTCAAGCACGGCCCTGACTTGGCCATGCGCATTGATCAGGCGCAGGAAAAACCCGCTCCGCTCGCAAACATCGTTGGCCAGAACCAGCATTCCCAGGCCGGTAGAATCGATAAAATCCAGCCCAGCCAGATCGAACACGCAATCTTTGACCGCCTGCTGGTGAAGTCGCTCAAGGACTGACTGAAAAGCGGCGTGATCGGAAAAGATGAAATTCCCTTCCAGGGCGATCACCAACCGGCCCCCGGTTTCGTTAAGGGTATGTTTCATTCCCATTCCTCTCTGGAATGCGTTAAAGCAGATCATGCAGAGCTAGAAGCACCTCTAGCCCGTCCCGATCAGGTTACACGAACATTGCCAAGGAACGCATTGACCCGTTCCCGAAGATCTTCAGCACTGTGTTCCAACGCCGTGGCCGCCGCCTGCACCCGTTCAGCGTGGGTGCGGGTTTCAACGCTGGCATTACTGACGGAAATAATGCTACGCGAAACTTCGGCGGTACCGTCCGCAGCGGCGTGAGTGGCGCGAGAGATTTCGCGAGTCGCAGCCCCCTGAGTTTCAATCGCGCTCGAAATCGTGGCGGAAATGGTGTCGATATCGGTGATGGTGCGGGCAATTTTGGCGATGGCTTCGACCGCTTCATCGGTGGCGGTGCGCACCGCACCGATTTGAGCGGTGATCTGCTCGGTCGCCGAGGCGGTCTGCCGCGACAGTTTCTTAACCTCTTGCGCGACCACGGCAAAGCCGCGTCCAGCCTCCCCGGCGCGTGCGGCCTCGATGGTCGCATTCAGCGCCAACAGGTTGGTCTGGCTGGCAATCTGGCCGATTAAACGAACCACATCGCTGATCTGGGCCACAGCCTGGGTCAGGCTGCGCACCCGGTCGTTGGTGCTGTTGGCCACGGCCACCGCGTCGCGGGTAACGCGCACCGCCCGCGATACCTGATCCGTTATTTCACCGATTGAAGATGTCATTTCGTGACCGGCAGCAGCGACAGTTTCCACGTTGCCCGATGCCCGGCGCGAGGCTTCCGCCACCACCTCACTCTGATGAGCGGTTTCCTTGGCCGCAGCCGACATTTTGTCGGCAGTAACTTCCATGTCCTTGGTCGAGGTCAGCATTGCACTCAGCGCAAAGACAACCTCGCCGTTGAATTCAGCGATCAGGTGATCGATCACCCGACCCCGACGCTCCTTGGCTTCCTGTTCGTGCCGCCGTTCCTCGGCCAACACCTCGGCACACACCGCATTGTCCCGGAATACAGCCACCGCCTTGGCCATCGCCCCCAGTTCATCGTGACGGTCAAGATGCGGAATTTCACCCCCGATCTCACCTCGGGCCAGAACGCTCATGGTCGTGGTTATCTTTTCCAGCGGACCGGTGATGGTACGGCTGAGCACAAGCCGCAAACCAGCCAAAAAGATCACGGTAACGACCAACACCGCCACCGCCACCTTGATGATCGCCTCCTGAAGTTCGGCCTTTTCTGTGTCGATGCTCAACCGACTCGACAGCACCGCTATCACGTCGCCTTTTTTTAGCCCCATCGCTTCATGGCAGGTGTAGCAGGCCTCCTGGTCCGCGCCATGGGTGACGCCCAACCGAATCGGCAGACTGAGGCGATAGGCACCATCGACGAACCGACCCACTTCTTCCCCGGTGGCCAGCGCTTCCTCATCCACCGCATCCCGCGCCGACTTTGCCCGCAATTTTGGGTCCGACGACTGGACCCAAGCCGTCACCTGCGGACTCCATGAACTCCACAAAGTACCCGGATAGTCTTCATTGCGCCGGCCGAACCAAGCATTGAACACGCCGACCCCAATGCTGTCCGGATCTTCCAAACGCCGGGCCATGGCACTGATGATCAACGCCTTCAGGGACTGCAGTTCATTCAGACTGGTGGTATGAACCGCCTGCCCCATCTGGCGGGTTTCGTTGATCGCGAACACCGTCGCCGCCGCCAACGCCAGCGCAAGCACGCCAGCGCCGACGATCACCATGAAGCGGGTCTTAATCGTGAGATCGGGAAGCATTTAATTCCCCAAGAAAAAACGGCTAGGGCTGTGAACAACCAGCCCTGAGACTACATCTTCAGAGATTATCATCTGCTTAAAGCCATTTCCGTCACACCACGGTTGGAACCCAAGCCTAGCGCCTACCAATTGGAGATTCAATCCGTTTGGTCAGGCCGTTTGGCCAGGCCGTTTGGTCAGGGGCATAGACATTCGGTCTGAGGTCAACTGGGATGACCCAGATGACGGCGCGGATTTGCGACCAGAGCTAACCCCGAGATCAAGGTCCACCCGCCGACCGGGTTTCGGTGTATCCCCGGAGGCGCCTCCCCGCTTAAGCCATAATCAGAAATCAGAACTGCTCATTCTGGGCTTGTTCGGCAGGCACCGATCGTTCTTAAATGGGCGATGAAGGAGAATGACGCAACTGGTGCCGAGGCCGGCACTTCGCTTGATAATCTGGTGCTCGCGGTGGCCCGTCAGCGCGATCGGGTGGCGTTCGCGGCCTTGTTTGGCTATTATGCGCCGCGCCTGAAATATTATCTGATCCGACAGGGTGCCGATGCTGGAACAGCCGAAGAACTGGTGCAAGAGGTGATGTTGACCGTCTGGCGCCGCGCCGACAGTTTTGATCCCAAACAGGCCGGTGCTAGTACCTGGGTATTTACCATAGTGCGCAACAAACGGATTGATGGCTTGCGCAATGAACGCCGGCCGGAGATTGATTTTGCTGATCCGTCTCTGATACCTGATGCCGATCCCTCGGCCCACCACCAAGTTGAGTCGGCGGAGGAGGCAAAGCGGCTGCGCGAGGCTATCGCGACCTTACCTCCGGAGCAGGTGGAAATGCTGCGGATGGCCTATTTTGAGGACAAGCCCCATGGCGAAATCGCCGCCGAGCGAAATATGCCATTGGGAACCGTGAAATCACGGCTACGTCTAGCGCTGGATCGCTTGCGCCGGGTATTGAGAGAGGAAACAGAGCCATGATCGGTGTCGTCGGCCATTCTGCTCACTCTTCGGTGCAACGACCCGCGCATCATCCCGATCAGGGCTTGTTATTGGATTACGCGACTGGGGCCATGGCTGAACCATCGGCGCTGGTCATCGCCAGCCATTTGGCTTGGTGCCCGGATTGCCGGGAAGTGATCCGCTGCCTCGAACGGGTGGGCGGCGAGTTTCTGGATCAGGCAGAACAGCAACCGGTGTCGATGGCTTGTTTCAGCCGGGTTATGGCCCGGCTGAATGAAGAGTTGTACCTCCAGCCGCCACCGGTGTTGGAACTCCGAAGTCTTCATTCGGACTCGGGAACGAATGGAATTGCGGAACTTCCGCAGCCGCTGCGTTCCTATCTTTATGCCATTGCTGGCGATGATCTCGGCACGCCGCTAACGGCGTTGCCGTGGAAGCGATACTTGGGCGGCATCGATGAAGTCAACTTAATCGTGTCCAAACGGCACTCGGCTGCCGTTCGTGTCAAGCTGACGAGAATCAGGGCGGGACTCGCCGCTCCCCGCCACACCCACACCGGCACCGAGCTGACCGTGGTTTTGGCCGGCGGCTTCCGGGATGAACTCGGCAGCTATCGCCGTGGCGACGTGCTTTACCATGATGGCTCGGTCGATCATCAGCCGGTGGCCGATGCCGAACAAGATTGCCTATGCCTGTCGGTGTTGGATGCGCCCTTGCGCCTGACCGGCCCGATCGGCCGCCTGATTAATCCCTTTCTGCGCTTTTGAGCTGGGTTTGGCATGAAACTACAAGGCAGGGCGATCGAAGCCTTTTTGCGCAAACCCGATTCAAAGATCCGAGCGGTGTTGGTTTATGGCCCGGACGCTGGGCTGGTGCGCGAACGCGCCGAACAGTTGGGCCGCCAGCTTGTGCCCGACGCCAATGATCCGTTCCGCATCGCCGATTTTAGCCCGCGTTGCCTCATCAGTGATCCGGCGCGGTTGGGGGACGAGGCTGCGGCGCTGTCGTTCACCGGCGGTCGGCGGCTGATCAGGATTCGCGATGGCGACGATCCTTTGACGAGCGTATTTGCCGCTTTGTTTCGTTCGCCGCCGCTGGGTGACAGCCTGATCGTGGTCGAAGCCGGAGAATTGGGCGCGCGTTCCAAGCTGCGACTGCTGTTCGAGGGCGCTGAGATTGGTGCTGCAATTCCGTGCTATGTCGAGGATGAAGGCTCGCTGGGCCAGGTGGTGGCGTCGATGTTGTCGGCGCACGGCCTAGCCATAGATCCCGATGCCCAGGCTTGGCTAGCCGGAAATCTGGTCGGCGACCGCTTGGTTGCGCGCTCCGAGATCGGCAAACTGGCGCTGTACATGGGCGACGAAAAGCGAGTGACGCTTGACCATGTTCAAGCCTGTATCGGCGACAGCGCTTCGTTGTCACTGGATGAACCGGCTTGGGCCGCGTCTGGGGGCGATTTCGCCGACCTGGACCGAGCCTTGGCCCGGTTGTTCGGCGAAGGCCAAAGTGTTGTGGCAATACTCCGTGCGGCCCAGCGCCATTTCCAACGTTTGCATCTGGTTTCCTCCCAGGTTGCGGCCGGCGCTTCGGCTGAAGTGGCGGTTGGGGCGCTGAAGCCACCGGTATTTTTTAAACAGAAGCCGCTATTTGTGGCCCAAATTCGGCGTTGGTCGCCGGTAATGCTGGCCCAAGCCATGGACCGGCTGACCGAAACTGAGGCCGAGTGCAAGCGGACTCACGCTCCGGATCAAACGTTATGTGCGCGGGTGCTGTTTCAACTGGCGGCGCTAGGACGACCGCGCCCGAACCGTCGTTAGCACAGTATAAAATTTGCCTTCATCTAGACATTATCTGGCCACTGCCCCTGGAGCATTCCCCCCACCATGACCACACCCGCGCTTCAGCCAAAATCCTCCTGCGCCGCGCAGTGGCTGGTTTTCGCCCTGGCCGCAGTGGTGCTGGGCGGACTGATCGGATACCCCCTGGACCAGGAACATGCCCGCATCGACCGGCAAGAGCGGGAGCGGCTGCTCAATCACGGTCGGATGGTATCCGAGAATCTATCCCATCAACTCGATGCAACGTGAACGCTCAATAACCGGTGGCGTTCAAGCCCGTTGCGGGACTGTCCGTTTCCGAATTAGGTCCGACAGGGAGGCCACGGTGCCAGGGTTGATGCCGAGGCGATCACCGAGATAGGCCCAGAAAGAGAGCACGATTTTCTGGCAAGTTTTCTTCAGCGACAGGAATGTGTCGCGCGATCGTCGCCCGTCTTCGCTGCGGGTACCACCGCTGATTTTGCGCAGGGTAACCGGGTCACGGATCTCCTGCTCAGAAATGTTGGTGTTAAGCGGCACTTCATCGGCGCGGGTGGCGTAGGCAATCAGGGTGTTGCCCTCGGCGGTTTCAATGCGGGCGAAGCCACGCCCGATCTGGGCCGAGCGTGTGCCCATCGAGCGCATCAGCTTTTCTGTGGCCAGCATGGCAATGTCCACCGCTGCAGCCCGTACATCCTCCATGGCCTGCAGACGAGCACGCTCAATCTCCTCCAGAGCAGCGGACTTTTTCTTCGCCAACTCCTCCCCCAACTCCTCCAGGGC
>CAUYTZ010000232.1:0-1323 GCA_963575695.1 uncultured Gammaproteobacteria bacterium
CCGGCAGCACGGTGAAGCTGCGCCCGTGGCAGCAGAGAAAACACCGCTCCATGGGCTATGAGGCCCCCGGTGGGCAGCCCGTGCCCCTCATCGACCGGGTGCATCGACTGATGCACCTATGGAAGGGGGGAGAAGTCAGCCCGGCCATCAGCCCAACCTCGGCCCCGAACAGGATCTGCCCAACCCAGGCGGTCAGCAGTACCCCGGCCACCGCCGCCGCCAAGTTGGCAAGGCTGGTGTTTCCCGCATCCTGGATGTGTTTGAGTCTGCCCGTTGCCGCTATGGCTGTGACGTGTTCGTGGTCGATAGCCTGATGCGCTTGGGCGTCGGCAGCGAGGACGATCAGGGCCAAGAAAAGGCGGTGTTCGAGGTGGTGTCGTGGGCGGTCGAAAAGGGCGTTCACGTTCATCTGGTCGCCCATGCCCGCAAGGGAAATCGGGCCATGGGAGCCGTCCATGCCATCCCCGACGCCGAAGACGTGAAGGGCACCAGCGAAATCGCTAGCAACGCGGCCAATGTGCTCGAGATTTGGCGCAACCGCAAGCTTGAGGACGAAATCAGGCAGGCCAATGAAGCCGCCGCCAAGGGCGATGGCACCGCCGAACTGAAGTTTCGGGAACTGGCCGACAAGCCGCCGGTGGTCCTGAACATCGCCAAACAGCGCAACGGTGATTTTGAAGGCCGGGTTGGGCTGTGGTTCAACACCGAAACCTACCAGTACCGCAGCGCCCATGACCACCGCGACAGGCGGAAATATCTGCCCGAAGCCAGGGCCGCATGAGTGCCGCCCGCCCACATGTCTCTCTCAGCCGCTCAAGGACTCGCTGGGTGGTTGCTGGTCGCGTTCCCTTCGGGGGTGCGGACAGTATAAGGCCGACGCCAGCACCTTCTGGCATGAAGCCGGCCACAAGTGGCTGTTCTTCGTCACCGTCCCGGCACTGCGGCAACCCTGGTCGGGATCAACTGTGCGATGGTGCGGCCCTGTTCATCGACTCGGCCCCTGAGTTCGGCCACGTCCAGGTGATCCATGATTCTGGCTTGGCCGGATTCAAGTCGCTCCAGCCGTTGGCCATGCTCAGCCTGTACGGTCGCCACGGCATCAACCTTGGCGTCAACACGGCCCACCTTGGCGTCAACGCGCGCAATGTCCGCTTTCAGTTCCGTTCGCACGGCGGCAATCTGCCCCGTCAACTTGGCGTCTACTGCGGCAATCTGCCCGGTCAACTTGGCGTCTACCGCTGCTATCTGTCCCGTCAGGTTCTGAGCCAGTTGCTCGATAGCCGCGAGTATCTTGTCTGACTTGTCCATGGTGCTGCGCTCCCG
>CAUYTZ010000233.1:0-2540 GCA_963575695.1 uncultured Gammaproteobacteria bacterium
CCGGGCTGGCCTTTTTAATCCAGCCGGCGGGCGAGATGTGATCGGTGGTTACGCTATCGCCGAGCACCACCAGCACGCGCGCGCCGATAATATCCTCGACCGCCGAGGGCGTGCGCGGCATGGCTTCGAACAGGGGCGGCAAAAATCCTTATCCTAGCGCATATGAGGCTTCGCCCTCGGCCTTGGCGGCGGCACTGGCGTGTTCGCCCAACTGGTCCGCAGCCCGCGCGGCGGCGCGGTCGCCGTCACTGAGGTTGATCTCAGCCAGTTCGCGCCGCAGCCGGGTCATGACTTCGGTGGCGCGGTTGGAGGCTTCCAGCGCCTGCTTCTCGTCATAAAGCGCCGCCGCCAGATCGCGCACCTTCTGGCGCTGATCCTCGGACGCATCGGCCGACAGCTTGCGCAAGGCGTGTTCCACCTGCCGGTCGCGTTCGGATAGGTGCAGCACTTCAAGTTCAAACTGAAGGGTTTCGATCAGCCTCTGGTTGGCGTCGGTTTCGTCCTCGACCGCATCCGTGCCGCCGCCGCGCGCTTCGGCCTGGGCGCGCTCGGCCAAGGCGATCCGGCGGACCAGTTCGATCTCCGTATCGATTGCGGCGGTGTCGCCGCCCCGCTCCAGCAACTCCGCCCGCATCCCTTCCAAGTGAGTGATCTGCTGCTCTTCGGCCTGAGTGATCTTCTCGATCCGGTCGGTGGTCAGATCGCGCAGACGTTGTTCGTGTTCGGCATGCAGCGCCGCCAGCCGGTCGTTGAGCACGCCGCGCTCGGCCGCCACCGCCGCGTTGCGCCACTCTTCGGCGTCGAGATCGGCGGCAAACTCGTCCTGGCGCTGTTTGGCCTGCAACCCGGCCAGTTCGGCATTGATCGTCTCCAGCCGCTGGCGGGCGCGGGCAGCATCGGTGTTGTTGTTCCAATAGCCGAGACTAAACACCGAGTTGACGCCGAAATCATTGCTCGACAACTGCATCGCCAGCACATCGCGTTCCTGCTCCAGCTTGGCGATGCGGGCGTTGGTGCTGGCATCAAGCGCGGCGTTGATGTCGCCCAGGATGCGAGTGACGCCGCCGACGATGCCGGCCGCGGCCTGACCGATGGCAGTGTCGGAGCCGGTGATGGTCCGGACCAACTCCGCCCAGGCCTCGGTCAGGGCCTTGGTCTGGCCGATCAGCCCGGCCCGTTCGCTCACCCCCGAGCCGCCCAGGTCACGAGCGACGGCGGCAAGGATTGCCTGCTGGGCTTCGAACGCCCGGCCGCCGTCGGTCAGATCCTGAATCAGATCCCGTTCCTGCTCCGAGAATTTGCCCCCGGCCGACGTCAACAGATCCAGCGCCCGGGCCGGATCGTCCAGAGCCTGACCCAACTTCTCGGCGTTGGCCCGGACATCGCCGCCCAGCGCCGCAGCCATGTCCTGTGCCAGAGTCAGCGTGCGGCCGAAAGCGTCCCCGACCACCGCATGATAGCGCGCCAGGGCGGTGCCGGCGGCCAGCACCTCGTCACGGCTGGCCATGGTCGTGGCCGTCAGCGTCGCGGCGTGGTCCTGCAGTTCCTTGACCGACACCGTGGCGCTGGCGCCGCTGGCGCGCAACGCCCGTTCCAAATCGGCGTGTTCCTTCTCGGCTTTCAGCGCGGCGTCGTAGCTTTCGTACAGAGCGGCGGTCAGCACGCCCAACGCGGCGGCGGTCGCCAGCCCAGCCGGACCCAGCCCCTTCAGCCAATCAACCCCGCCGCGCAAGCCGGCCCCGGCCGCGGCTCCGGCCGCACCCATCTTGGCCATCGACACTTCGACCCGGCCGGTCTCGGAGGCAAGATCCTCCAGCGTCGCGTTCAAGCCGGAGCCGGCGCGGTCGAGATCGCCCAGCGACGACGACGCCACGCCGCGTTCGCCCAGTTTGGCCAGAGACTGCCCGGCAGCGGCCCCGGCCTGTTCGACCTGCTGCACACCTTGGGCGGTCGCGGCCAGCGCCGGTTCCAGGTGGCTCAAGTCTTCGGCGGTGGCATCGGCCGCCTGACCGAACCCGGCCAGAGCCTGCCCGCCGCCTTCGGCCGCCGCGACCAGGGCGGTCAGAGCCTCGCCACCGGCCGAGCGCAAAGTGCCGAACGCACGCTCGGCACTGGCCGCAACCGTGTCCAGACCCTCGGAGATCCGGCGGACCACGCCCTCCTGCCAGGTCTGATCGGCCGGGCCGTAGCCGGCCTGCTCGATCGCGGCATTGAGGCGCGCGCCGGTGGTCGGAATCAGGGCGCGGTTGTTGGCCTGAATGTCTTCACCAAAGCCCAGCGCCGGGGCCAATAACTGCTTGTAGGTATCGTCGAGCGTGGTGCGCAGTTGCTCGGCGTTGTCACGCGCCTGCTGGTTGCGTTTGGCCAGTTCCTCGGCCATCACCTGACGCTGTTCGGCCAGCGCCGTGGTCATGATCTCCAGCGAGGTCTGACCGCCGGCCTCTTCAATCTTGTTGGCGTCTTGCCAGAACTGTTCGGTCTGCTGACGGCGCGCGGCGAAACCATCCTCCGAGATTTTGGCCGCCTGGTCCAGGATCTGC
>CAUYTZ010000234.1:0-1332 GCA_963575695.1 uncultured Gammaproteobacteria bacterium
CCGCCGCGAGGGTGCGAGGCCGGATCGAGGCCGTGCTGGACTGGGCCACGGTGCGCGGGTTCAGGCAAGGCGACAACCCGGCCCGGTGGCGTGGGCAGTTGTCGCACCTGCTGCCGGCTCCGGCAAAGGTTTCCACGGTCGCGCACCACGCGGCGCTGCCTTATGTCGAGATCGGGGCATTCATGGCCAGCCTGGACGGCCGGGACGCCATCGCCGCCCGCGCCCTGGAATTCACCATCTTGACCGCTGCCCGCACGGGCGAAGTGATCGGCGCGACTTGGGGCGAGATTGATCTTGAAGAAGCCACCTGGACCATTCCAGGCGAGCGCATGAAAGCTGGAAAGGTTCACAAGGTGCCGCTGTCCGGGCCGGCATTGGCCATCCTGCGGACCATGGCCAAACACCGGCAGGGCGAGATCGTGTTTCCTGGTGCCCGGGGCAACGCGCTGTCTAACATGACCATGACGATGCTGTTGCGGCGTATGGAGTATGGCGACATGACCGTCCACGGCTTCCGCTCCAGCTTCCGCGACTGGGCAGCGGAGCGCACGGCGTTCCCGAATGAGGTGGTCGAGATGGCCCTGGCGCACACGGTCGGGAACAAGGTCGAAGCCGCCTACCGCCGTGGCGACCTGTTCGATAAGCGCCGCAAGTTGATGGACCACTGGGCGGAATTCTGTGCCACGCTGTCGGCCGAACGCGGCGCAACCGTGGTGCCATTGCGAAAAGTCGTCTGACCGGCGAGAAAGCTACCCTTTCCTTTTTGCCAGATTTGGCTTATGTGTAAAGTATGGCTGAAACCGATCACTTGAAGCTGCTCGAATGGATCGGCTCTTCACTGAAGGAGCTGCGATCATTCCCGCCGGACGTGTGCTTGCCGAAACCATACACCGTTTGAGACTGCGAGGGTTGTCATGAGTGAGCCGCAAATTTCCACACCGAGCAGCGGGAACGTCTTCGACGATCTTGGTCTGTCTGATCCAGAACAGGATATGATCAAGGCAAACCTAATCCACACTATTGAAGATATTATCCGGGGTCGCGGCTTGTCCCAAAAGGAGGCTGCTGAATTGCTCGGGGTTGATCAGGGCAAGGTGTCGGCGTTGTTGCGTGGCAAAATAAGCGGCTTTTCAACTGACCGACTTATGCGTTTCCTGACCAAGCTCGGGAGCAACGTCAACATCGTGATTGATCGGCATCGCCGCGATCAAGGATCAGTGTCCGTCACCTTGACGTGACGTAAAATCAGCGGGGATAGGCCGCACCCGACAAGCCCGGACCTCCGAACGGGTTTCCCCGCCGACATCACATCGGACCGCACCATCGGAGGGT
>CAUYTZ010000235.1:0-3110 GCA_963575695.1 uncultured Gammaproteobacteria bacterium
ATCGTTGCGGACGGCCAGCGGGGGCTTGGCCCCTGGACCCGCCGCAAACAACGGGGAACGGTTACATCCCCATAGCTCCAAAACAATGCAAGGAGCGTAAATGACTGATAACATTTCCAATTACTTCATTTAAGCAGCCCATTTTCCCTCCGCCAGTATTCATAGTATAGACTTTCTCCCCGAGGGGGAGACGCCGAGAAAACCCCAATAGTTCAAACGGTTAAGGGGCTGGTTTTGCTAACCGGCCGGGCCTGATTTTGGGCCGTGTTGGCCTATTTTTGCTCTCTCTACGCCCGCTTTCTCTGGAGGAACTAACCGACCGCCAAGGTGGTATAGTTTTTTGTTATCGTGATTTCAAATAGTTAGCGGACGTCACCAAGGTTACGATTCGAAGGTTCCTTCGGTATCCGGCGCCAACCGGGATCGAATCAGTCGGTGAGTTGGCGGGGTTTTCGGGACTTTCCGGTGACCAGCGGCACCAGGGAAACGGGCCTGCTGGCCGTGAAAAACCTTCTGTGGCATAGCCTTGGCCGCCCTTTTGCGGTTTCGGTACAGATTTATCGGGATAGCTCCGATCAAGCCGTGGTAACAGGGCCTTCTCCTTCTGCTACGATTTGATCGGAAAGGCTGGCTGTCCGTGAACAAGAGTGAGTTCGTCGCGGCCGTCGCCGCCAAGATCAACCTTTCCCAGGCCGAAGCCGGTCGTGTCGTCGACGCCGTGCTTGGGACGGTCACCGAGACTCTGGCCAAGGGCGACGACATCCGCTTCACAGGCTTTGGCAGCTTCGAGGTGGTCGAGCAGGCGGCGCGCGTTGGCCGGAACCCGCGCACGGGCGCGGAAATCGCGATACCTGCTTCCAAAGCTCCGAAGTTCCGGGCGGGTGCCGCGTTGAAGACCGCCGTTGGTGGCGCCGGCACGGACGACTGATCTGCCGATGTCCGGCTTCGCCTCCGACCGACGTCTCACCGAACGCGTGCTCATTCCGGCGATGATGGGCGTCATCGTCGCGTCGATGAAGCGAAGCGCGGAAAACGACGGCGAGGAGCCGCTCCCGGCTTTCGACCGGGTTCAGGAGTTGCTGACCGAGGCGATGGGCGAACCGCTTCTCGACCTGCCGCCTGATCGGGTGTCGAAGTTGCTCCGGCGCGCCATGCGCCTGACCGAGACGGAGATGAGGGCGAATTTTGAGCGTCCACTCGGACTTCAGTACCTGATCGTGGCCTTCTGGACCCAGGCGCTGGCCGAGCGTGGGATCGTTGCCATCGGCTCGGAATCTTGCTTCAGCGCGGCGTGGGAGATCATGGCGAAGGTGATGTCCACCGCCTGGGACGAACTGGAGAAACTGGAGGAAATTGCCAAGCAGGGTGCCCGCGAACTGGGCGAGAGCTTGGAGAGGCAGGGATACTTCAGCCAAAATTCATAACCGCCGTATCTCGTGGAGCGGCACTCCCCGTTGCCGCCAGTTCAGGCCCGGCGTAGGCATTCAGTCCGCACCCGCTACCAGACAGCATGCGGACGGATAGTGTCTCAGTTTGAATTTCCGTGATGGGCCGACAACAGACTGGCGGGTTTCCGATGGGAGGCGGGTGAAGCGGACGCTGCCAAGGAAAGATACTTCGGCGGCGACCGCCCTCACGGCTCTATTCTGTTGCCCTGCTGCTCATCGACTCTTCAACTAACTCGGCCAAAGAACGTTCTTCTCGGGCGTGGGCTTCTTCCCTCTTGAGTTCATCTTCGTCTTTCCAGCGCTTGTCAGCGTCAGTCAGAATGCTGATAGCATCGTCGTTCGCCTGTACCTTGATCCAGCGTAATGGATTCAGTGTCATCAGAATGAAACCGATGAAAGCGGATACGTAGATGGGGCCCCTGTGCAACGCTTCTACGTACGGTATGTTGATGTCGGCCTGTCCATATTCAGATGCCAGTTTGCCGACTTGAGAAGGCAAGAGCAATTTTGTCTGATCGAGAGCATCTCGCCAGATACGAATTAGCACACCTCTAAGTGTATAATCCCATATATGCTCCCTAACACTCGACTCGGCTTCCGTATCAAAATCGAACAACGAAACGGCGCCGATCCTTCGACCCAGGCTTGCATTCGATTGAGAGTAGGTTGCCGGGAACTGCCCTTCGTTTGGAACAATCTTGCGATCGCGAAGAATGCTCTCAAGGGACTTCAGAGACGTACAGTGCCAAAGGTGTCCGTGACCGTGTAGCTGCGTCCATAATGAGGAGAACCCCGTGTCTGCGGGCATTGTTGGCCATACTACTCTCTGGTTAGAGATAATGTTTTCCTATTTTACGTTATCTAGCGAAAAACTAGCTATAGCCTATAACAACCGATGTAATTTTTTCCACGTCCGGTATCAGGAACCACCGCCAACCTATGGGATCGACCAGCATGGGCGCAAACCGGACAGTCCAGTTCGGGGACTGGCTGGAGCAGCAGATTTCAAACTGAGACACTATCTGCGGACGATGGCGAGCCTCAAGGCGCCGGAGATTCAACGGCCGCCATTGCCGCCTCGATCTTCTCCACCCCACGTTCCACGTTGCCGAGAGCCCGGTTAAGAGTAATCTCGTTGCTGACCGGTTGTTGGTCCGCTCGGATCAGCTTGATCGATGGTTTGGCTAAGCGCACCAGCGCTTTCGCCTCGTCCGGCGTCAAAGCGACGGTCACGAGCGCTTTCTTGGGCATGTGCGACTCCACCACGGCCTTTGCGAGCTGTCGGTAAGCATAGCGAGCGGCATATCTTCACGCAAGTTCCCTGCGCTCGCTTCACCGCCCCACCGGAAACTCCCACAGCCGCCGCTGCTCCTCCCACGATTCCGGAATATTCTGGAGCATGCGGTTGACCGACAGGCCGCGCGGCTGGCGGCCGTCGAGAATGGCGGTGACGATGTCGGGGGCGAGGCAGGTCAGCGGCCAAAGTTTGGCGACGTAGGCGATCGTCATCTTTTCCTGCTCGGCGAGGTCGGTGATCGACTTTGCCTTGCCGGACTCCAAGCGGCGGCGCCAGCGATGGGCCTTGACCAGCGTTCTGACCAGGGTGTCGTCGATATTGGCGGGCGTGGCCACCGCCTCGGTGGCACCCTCGGGGGTGATGAT
>CAUYTZ010000236.1:0-2011 GCA_963575695.1 uncultured Gammaproteobacteria bacterium
TTGGCCTTGGTGTCGTCGTCGGCCTTGGCCTTCATGACCTGGAAGCCGGCGGAGCAATACACGGCCATGCCGGCAACCAGAACCTCTTTCGCCTGGAGTTCGATCACATCGACCTCCTGGACCTTGGCCGCGAGGGTGTCACCGGCCGGCAGCAGCGAGAGCTTGCCGCCGATCAGCACGACGGGACGATGGGTAGCCATTGATTTTCCTTTCTGATGATGACGTTGGGAACGTCGGTCAAAGTCTGACCGGGGTGCCGGGCGTGACATGCAGCACCGTGGGCGCCACGGCGTGGCCCACGGGGATGACCCACTGGCCGGGAACGGCCGGCGGGGTACGGGTGATCCCGCCCGCCAACACGGCGGACAGGAAGTAGGCGGCGCCGGGGATCAGGGCGGACGCACCATCCTCGGTGAGCGCCGACCAGTCGGGCCGCTCGACCGGGTGGTCGACGGTCCACTGGGCGCCGTGCCCGGCGGCGGCTCCGGCGACGACGACACCCGCCACCAGGGCGGTGTCGTCGGCATCGGCCCGCGACAGGGCGAGGAAGTTGGCCGGGGTCAGGTGGATCATGTGCCCGACCTCGACCGCGACCTCGGGCAAGGCGGTGTAGCTGCCGTCCCAGATGCCCTGAACGAAGCGTTCGGGCGCCGGTTCGACCGGCGGCGGCGCCTCTTCGGGGGCCAGGGCGTAGCTTTCCAGGGTCCAGACCAGCCGGTCGGGATCGAGCCGGCGGGCGGCCTGGATCGCGTAGTCCACGCCCTCCAGCGTGATCAGTTCGTTGGGACGGAAGGTGGGGAGTTCGGAGGTCCGGACCTCGAACAGCGCGGTTGTGGTGATCAACCGGGTGTCCTCGAAGCGGACCTCGGTGTCGGGGCGTTTGGCGATCACCCGCAGCGGACGGTGAGAGCCGTCGGCGGCGGTGTAGGTGGCCAGCGTTCCGAACTGCGCGAACGCCGCGTTCACCGCCAGGGCGCCGAAGTTCACGGGGACTGGACCTGAAGGGCGCCGGAAGGCTGATCGCACAGCGCCTTGACCGCCGCGTCATCGACCGCCGCCAGCCCCGACAGCTCCGGGAACGAGGTCGCCAGCACGCTGGTGGTGACATCCCCGGCCCGATACAGCGTGCACCGGTCGGCCAAGCTGGTTCCGGTCAGGCTGTCGATTTGAGCGCTGAGCGGGGCGCAGGCGGCGAGGCCGCCGGCTCCGAACGTCAGCGCCAGCAGCAGCGCCGCCGCCACACCGGGAGGAACCGGCCCCCCGCCGTCCTTGGGCGCGGCCGGCGCCGCCAGGGCGGCCAGTTGGGCCAGCGCGGCGGCCGGGCCGGCGGTGCGGTAGACTTCCACGATCTTGACGGCGTTGACCGCCTTGCCCCAGTTGCCGGCCGCGAACTGGACGACGTCATGCAGGGTGGTGCTGACCTGCGCCAGCCCGGTGAGATTGAACAGCGCCGCCGCCTGGGACAAGACGCCGATTGCGGCAAAGGCCAGGGTGACGATGGTGGCGAGGTTGGCGGTGACAAAATCGAAGAGTCCGAGCACGGTGTCCATGGGTTCACCTCATGAAAAAGGCCGCTCAAAGGCGGCCGGGAAACGGGTTGAATGGGCGGAAAGCGTCAGGGCTTGAACACGAAGTGATCGTGCAGCCATTGAATCAGGTTCGGCAGGCCGGAAATCAGGGCCAGAACGGCGCCACCGAACCAGATGGTGATCCGGCCGATGGCCCGAGCGGTGTGGAGCAGTTGGCGGATATCACCGAGTTCTTTCAGCACCACTTCCTGGTGACGCTCCTGACGCTCGACATGATCGCGGAAGGTCGTGGCCAGTTCTTCGAACCGGGCATCCAACGAAGCGACCCGTTCCGAAACATCGGTGAGATCGGGCGGCATGGGGTTACCCTCCGGCGGGCAGGCGGTAGCTTTCGCAGCGGGCGAGCCAGCCCTTGCGGAAGGCTTCCTGGCTGGGGTCATGGGCGATCAACTGCTGATAGAAGGCCCGGCGGCGATTGCAGA
>CAUYTZ010000237.1:0-3963 GCA_963575695.1 uncultured Gammaproteobacteria bacterium
GTGGGCGGCGTTTGAGGCGGTCTGTCTGCGTTTCGGCGGAGTCGATATCGTGGTTTCCAACGCCGGTGCCGCTTGGCAGGGCAAGATCGGCGAGGTCAGCGACGAGGTGTTGCGGCGCTCGTTCGAACTCAACTTCTTCGCTCACCAGACCGTGTCGCAACAGGCGCTGCGGGTGATGCGGTTTCAGGGAACCGGCGGTGTGCTGCTCTATAATGTGTCCAAGCAGGCGGTCAATCCTGGGCCGGCGTTCGGTGCCTATGGTTTGCCCAAGGCGGCGACGCTGTTTCTGGTTCGGCAATACGCGCTGGATCATGGTGCCGAGGGCATCCGGGCCAATGCGGTCAATGCCGACCGGATTCGCAGCGGCTTGCTGACGCCGGAGATGGTGGCGACGCGCTCCACGGCGCGCGGCGTCAGCGAGCACGACTACATGGCCGGCAACCTGCTCGGGGTAGAGGTCACGGCGGAGGATGTGGCGCAGGCGTTCGTGCATCTGGCTTTGGCACCGAAAACCACGGCTAGTGTAACCACGGTTGATGGCGGTAATATTGCGGCGGCGCTGAGGTAACTGCAAAGTAAAGTGGGTCCAGGGGCCTTCAGGCTCTTGGTGGGGCCAGGGCGAAGCCCTGGTCGCCGAAGGCAAGATGGATTTCACGTCTCCCGAACCAGCGCCGCCGCTGGCTGTTCGATCAAACGCTGGTAATGACCAAAGGCGCAGGCCGCCCGCCGCCGCATTTCGGCTTCGCTGTCGGCAAACGGAATCGGTCCCTCCCGGCCCGGAAACACCACCGGTCCCAGTGTGGCGCGCAACGCTTCCGGCATCGCCGCTGGCTTAAGCACCTGGGCGCTGATCAAGCGCAAATAGCCCTGCACTCGCCGCCACAAACGATGAATCGGAATCAACTCCGCCGCGATCCTTGGATCAAGCACGCCGGCCGCAGCCAGATTCTCCAACGCGGTCACGGTATTGGCCGCGATGATTCCGGGGTGGCGGTGGGCATGGCGCAAAATCAGATATTGGACGATGAAGTTGATATCCAGGAAGCCACCACGGAAATATTTAACGTTCCATGGATTGTCGGTGCCGAATTCATGGTCCACCCGGCGGCGCATCTCGGCCACATCCAGCAACAGCTTGGCTGGATCGCGGTCACGGGTTAGAACATCATGGAAGGTTCCGGCCAGACCGGTCCGCAGCGGGTGACGGCCGCCGATGATCCGGGCCCGGGTTAGGGCCATGTGTTCCCAAGTCCAGGCCTGTTCGTGTTGATAGCGATCAAAGGCTTGCAGGCTGACCGCCACCGGCCCGGAATTGCCGCTGGGACGCAGGCGCATGTCGATCTCATACAGCCGGCCATCGGCGCTCTGCGCGGTGACGGCGTTGATCAGGCGCTTGGTCCAGCGGGTGTAGTATTCGGCCGGCGACAGCGGCTTGGCTCCGTCCGACTCGGCGATGCCGGTGGGCACATGATAGACGATGATCAGATCTAGATCGGATTCGATCGACATTTGCCGGCTGCCCAGTTTGCCCATGGCGATGATCGCCACGTCGGTACCGGGAAAGGTGCCGTGGCGACGGCGGAATTCCTCTGACACCCGCCGGCAGACATCCAGCAACACGACATCGGCCAAATCGGACAAAAACGGGCCGGCGCGGTCGCCATCGGTAACACTACGCAGAATATGGACTCCGGCGCGGAATTTCTGTTCCGCCGTCCAGCGCCGGGCGCGGAACATCACTTCTTCGAAGTCGTCGGTGCCGTCCAGAAAACGTAGGTAATCTTCGGCCAGTTCCGCACCCTCGGGCAGGGTTTCTAGCGAGCCGGTGGACAGCACTCCTTCCAGCAATCCCGGGTTGCGGCCCAGCGTTTCCGCCAGACGCGGCGCGGTACCCAGAATTAGCGCCACCAGCTCCAGCAGCCATGGGTTGGAATAGAACAGCGAAAACAACTGCACCCCGGTTGGCAGGTGCGAGAGGAAGGCATCGAACCCGGCCAGTGCGGCATCGGGCGCGGGTGTGCGGCCGAAGGCTTCCAGCAGGGCCGGGACCAACTCGGTTAGCAACTCGCGAGCCCGGGCGCTGCGCATGGTGTGGGTTCGGCCACGGTGCCAGCCGGCGACGGTGGTGATTACCGAAGACGGGTGGGCGAAGCCAAGTGTGGTTAGGGTTTCGACCGTGCCCGGGTCATCATCGGTGCCGGTGAAGACCAGGTTGCCGATGCTGGACAGCGGCGGCGCTTCCTCAAACAGTCGGGCATAGGACTCCTCGACTCGGGCGAGATGGCCGAGCAGATCCGCGCGGAATCCGGCGACATCGCCATAGCCCAGAAAAGCCGCGATTGCCGCGACGCCCTCGTCGGTTTTGGGCAGGGCGTGAGTCTGGCGGTCATCGACCATCTGAATCCGATGTTCGGCCCGGCGCAAGAAGCGATAGGCGGCGATCAACTCGTCGGCCGCCGCGCGGTCAACGCGGCCGGTGGCGACCAGCGACTCGATTGCGGCGCAGGTGCCAAGCTTGCGCAGCCGGTCGTCGCGGCCGCCGAAGATCAGTTGCTGAGTTTGGGCGAAAAATTCGATTTCACGAATTCCGCCCCGGCCGACCTTCAAATCATGGCCAAGGACGGCAATGATGTGATGGCCCTTGGAGGCGTTGATCTGGCGCTTGATCGAATGAATATCCTGAATTGCGGCGAAATCCAGATTGCGCCGCCAGATAAAGCGAGACAGAAAGCGCAACAGTCCTGCCCCGGCTTCGGTATCTCCGGCCACTTGGCGCGCCTTGATCAGCGCCGCCCGTTCCCAGTTCTGACCGACGCTGGGGTAATAGGTTTCCGCCGCTGCCACCGATACCGCCAGTGGCGTGGAAGCCGGATCGGGCCGCAGGCGCAAATCGGTGCGGAAGACATAACCATCGCGGGTGCGCTCATCCATGATCCGCACCAGTTCACGAGTCAGCCGGATCATGTCGCGGGCCAGAGTCTCCGGTCGGCGGGCGCGCACGCGGTCGGCGTCGTAGAACACGATCAGGTCGATGTCGCTGGAATAATTAAGTTCGCATGCCCCCAGCTTGCCCATGCCGAGTACGATTAGGCCCGAACCGGCTTCCGGGTGGTCGTGATCCGGCAGTTCGATCATGCCCTGAGTCGCGGCCTTGCGTAGCAGGTGGCGGCATGTCAGATGAAGCGCGGTTTCCGCTATGTCGCTCAGTGCCGCAGTCACCGGCTCCAAGGTCCAGGTGCCAGTGATGTCGGCCAGCGCGATCAACAGCGCCGCCCGACGCTTGGCCACGCGCAATCCGGTCATCAGCCGAGCGGTGTCGGTTTCCTGACCGTAATCTTGGTTCAGTCGCGTCAAGAGTGCGGACTGGGTGGCGTCGAAGCCGTTCGCGAATATCTGTTCGACAAAGGCCGGATCGCGCGCCAGGGCATCACCCAAGTAAGGGCTGTTGCCGAATACCCCTTCAAGCAAGCGCCGGCCGTTCCGATTTTCAGCCAGATGGACGGCGAACGCGCGCACCGAGGCCTCGCCATTGGCGATACCCTGGCTCCGCCAGCGCTCCAGGCCACGAGCTGCAGCGGCGAGGTCAGCGGGCGGGGGCAATTCGGTCAGCGTGTCAAGCAACATGGCGGTGTCCGGACGGGAAGATAATGGTAACTGCCCAGGTATACCGTGTTCGATTGAGAACCCGAAAAATTGCATCCAGATTTTCGCCGGGGTTGCCCCCACCCTCCCGCTTCGCGGGGCCCTCCCTCCCCCGCAAGCGGGGGAGGGTTGGGGTGGGGGCAACGCGTTCCGAACAAAAACAATGACTTGAACACTTTTCGGGTTGCCCGCCTTTATTCAATCGGACCGACGGTTAAAATATTTTGCCACCCCTTTGGTGCGGGCCTCCGTCACCAAAAAAATGGCGGCCCTAATGTCGCTTGGCGAAGAAAAATTTGCCCAGTTTTTTCAGATTCGGGA
>CAUYTZ010000238.1:0-25336 GCA_963575695.1 uncultured Gammaproteobacteria bacterium
CGATCGCAGCCGGCACCACGATTGGGGGCTTGGCTGTGGTGGTTGTCCGGCCTGTGAGCTGCGTCGGCGGGGTTGGGAGGGTTATATCCGTGTCCGGCAGTAAGTGGTACAATCAGACGGGGAACGCAGCGAGACAAGCACGGCGATGGTCATCACCTGGACAGATGAACTGGCAACCGGCCACCCTGAAATCGACGCCGATCACCGCATTCTGACCGGAATTATCGCTCGTCTTGGGACCATCATCGGCACTGGCGAGCATGAGGAAATCGGCGATATTTTGTGCGAACTGACCGAATATGTGACGATTCATTTTTCTCGTGAAGAATTTATGATGCAAGCGGTCCGCTATCCCGATACGGAAGCGCACCAACTGGCCCACTATGAGTTCTTCGGCAACCTATCGACATTCGTCTTTCATTATGAAACAGGCGAGGTCGGCTTGTGTCAGGAGATTCTGAAATACTTGAGCCAGTGGCTGCTGGATCATGAGGCCAAAGAAGACAAGTTCCTGGTTAATTTCTGGCGAGCGGCACAGGAGACGGCAATCGGAATTACAGTCCAGGAGTCTCGATTGGGCTGCCGCCCAAATCCACCTGGGGAATGAATTCCCCAGACCCCTTCTTTATTTTGTGAATTACAAAAATAAGGGGGGCTGGGGGTCTCCCCCAGGCGGGTTTGGGCGGCAGCCCAATCGCGTAAGCGATACATTTTTAGCTTTTCAGTGTCGTTCAGACGGAACCAGGAACTGCACCCCGAACCAGTGCCAGCGGCCATCATCGGCGGGCAGAGTGCAATTAATTCGTGGCCGTCCCGGTGGCAGCGGATCGGCCAAACGCACTTCGATCCGGTTGGTATCCAGACGTTCGACCACCGTCCGTCCTTGGCCGGTGGCAAAACAGGCCAGCCGTTCGGGGTGGCGGATGCCTTCCGGCAGGGTGAAGCCCAGGTGGGGCGGGTTGGTGGTTAGAACCGGATCGGCCGGCGTCAGGTCAGTGACCGGCAGTGGCAAGGCATTTGCGGCCAAAATAAAACGGTCGATGCCGCCAAAGCTTTCGTTCATCACGAACCGGGGCAGCGCGTAGCGGTCGGCACGGGCATGAGCCACGCCAGATTGCAGCCCAAAAGCGGCGGCATAGCCGCGCTTTTCGACCAGCGTTCGCGCCTCCAAGCTATATTCGCCGAACGGATAGGCGAACAGAGCCGGTTTAAAGCCTAGCTCGGCCTGAAACCGTTCCTCTTCTCGGTGCAGATCGTTGATCAGATCCTGGCGATCCCGGATACCCATCGGCCGGCCCGAGGCCGACAGGGCACCGATGGTGACGCCATTGTTGTACAAATCGCGGATATCGGCCCAGGTCATGGTGTTGTCGGTGGCGCGATCGATCGCGTCGGCGGCCACAAACAAAGTAAAGGGGATTCCGGCATGACGCAGGCGCGGCCAGGCCTCGCGGAAGGCCGAACGGCTGGCCTCGTCGATGGTTATGGCCACGGTGCGGTCGGGCAGCACGACTCCCGCAGCCAGTTGCTCAATGATCTTAGACAGCGGCTGAACGGCATAGCCTCCGTTACGCAGCTCGTCCAGATGCTCCTCGAATTGGTCAAGCCGAATGCTGGTAGATGGGGTGCGGTCTTCGCCAAAGCGGTTGTAGGCGAACACCACCACGCCACCGGAAGCGGAACTGGCCCCAGCGGAACTGACGATCGTGTCTGGACTGATCAGGTCGGCGGCAGATAGCCGCACAGGAACCGCCGCCGTCGCCATGACCAGCGCGGACGCAATCCCAACGGTAACGGCCCAACGGCGGAGCAGGCGAAAAAACATACCAGCCTCATGATGACGGCTGTCTATCCCTGTTACACAACTCAATGCGGTCAACAAGCGACCAACCAGTTTTGGTTGACGATCGAAACCAGTCGATGCCGATCTGCAACAGTTGTGATTACAGAGATAACCGGCCTTAAGTTGTCATTTGTGCGCTCCGGCAACTCCGATATCGACAAACGGTGTTGTCGCCGCTAGATTATTAGGTTGGGAATCAAGCGGTTGGCGCGGTACAGCCGGGCGGAGCACAGGGCCGATGGGGGTGGAATCCGGAAACTTAGTCATTTTGTTGGGGTCGCTGTTGCTGCTGTCCAGCATTCTGGCCGGGCAGATGTCGGAAAAGGTCGGGGCCCCCGTGTTGCTGGTGTTCCTGGCCTTCGGCATGATCGCGGGCGAAGACGGGCCGGGCGGAATTCGGTTTGACGATGTGGCGTTGTCGTTTGTGGTCGGTAAATGCGCGCTGGCGATTATTCTGTTCGACGGCGGTCTGCGGACGCCGCGGACCGCGATCATCGCCGCCTGGCGGCCGGCGCTGGCGTTGGCGACCGCCGGTGTCTTGATCACTGCGGGCTGCGTCGGTGCCTTCGTTCATTATGGGCTGGGTTTGGGGTGGTTGCAGGCGTTCCTGATCGGCTCGATCGTGTCTTCGACCGATGCCGCGGCGGTGTTCGCTCTGCTCGGGCGCGGTGGTGTGGTTCTGCGCGACCGGCTGCGTGCGCTGCTGGAGCTGGAGTCCGGCAGCAACGACCCGATGGCGGTGTTTCTGACCGTTTTGTGCCTGGAAATGCTTCAGGGTAGCCACGGTGGCCTGTGGTGGTGGGTGGTGCGCGATTTCGCCGCCCAGCTTGGTTTGGGCTTGTTCCTGGGGGTGGTTGGCGGTGCAACCATGGCCTGGCTGGGCAATCGGCTTAGTCTGACCGGCGGGCTGGCGGCGATTCTGGTGCTGTCGCTGGCGTTGTTGGCGTTCAGCAGCACAGAAGCGGTCGGCGGCAGCGGTTATCTGGCGGTCTATGTTACCGGCCTGGTCTATGGCAACCAGCGCGCGCGTGGCGTCCGCGCGGTCGGTCGTTTCTTCGATGGCTTGGCTTGGCTGGGCCAGATCGTGCTGTTCTTGTTGCTGGGCCTGCTGGTTTCGCCGCACCAGTTGCTGCCGGAAATCCCTGAAGCGTTGGCGGTGGCGGCGGTCCTGATTTTGGTCGCACGGCCGTTAGCGGTGGTGGTGGCGCTGTCGCCGTTCGGCTTTACCCGCCGCGAACAGACGTTCGTGGCCTGGGTTGGTTTGCGTGGAGCGGTGCCGATCTTTCTGGCCTTGTTTCCTTTGTTGGCCGGGATCGACACCTCGCGCTCGTTCTTCAACATCACCTTTGTGGTCGTGCTGATTTCGCTGCTGATCCAAGGCTGGACCATCCCACCGGTGTCGCGCTGGCTGGCGGTGGTGCTGCCGCCGGCACCCGAGGCGGCGCAACGGTTCGATGTTGATCTGCCGCGCCACATCGATCGTGATCTGGTCGCCTATACAGTCAAGCCGCGCAGCCGGGCCACCGATTATGGCTTCGGCGAGCTGGAACTGCCGGCCCGGGTCGGCATCGCCGCAGTCATTCGGGATGGCGTCAGCTTGCGCCGGGATGAGATTGATCGTTTGCGCGCCGATGATTTCGTGCTGGTGCTGACTCCGTCTGACCAGGTGGCCAAGGTTGATCGCTTTTTCTCGCGCCGCTTTAAATCGACTGCGCCGCTGCTGCGGCCGGAGCAGGGAGATTTTATCGTCGATGGGGCCACGCTGATCGACGATCTGGTCAAGGCCTATGACATAACCATCAAGCCCCACGAACGCAGCTATTCCGTGGCGCGGGTGCTGGGCGACAGGCTGGGTACCGGTGCCGGTCGCGGCGACAGTGTGCGCTTCGGTGCGGTACAACTGTTCGTGGTTGACATCATCGGCAGTGAAATCCGCCATGTCGGGATTGTACTGCCCAGCGGCGACACCGAGTCGCCGTCTCGGCCGCGATCGTGGTGGCTACGCTGGCGACGCGGTTAGTGCAGCGGGTTCCGGCTTGGGTCGTTATTGCTTTCGCGTGACCGGCTCAAAAAACGAAAGGGCGCCACAAGGGGCGCCCAATTTCAGGCCACCGGGTCAAATTCCGGTGGCGACAGGTCGGCTTGATTACTTGATCTTGGATTCCTTGAAGGCCACATGCTTGCGCACCCTCGGATCATACTTGCGGAACTCAAGCTTCTCAGTCGTCTTCTTTGGGTTCTTTTGAGTGACATAAAAGAAACCCGTATCGGCGGTGCTGACCAGCTTGATCAGAACGGTATTTTTCTTGGCCATGGCGGCGATCCCGGAAGCGGATAGGATATGGACACAAAACAAAACCCGGACGGCATAGCAAAGCCAGGGCTCGACCGGATGCGTGAGAGCCTTTAAGGAAGCGGCAGAATAGCTGTAACCTTCCCGCTGTCAAGCGTATTTGCCTGATTTCGGTTGTCTTCGGCAGTTGGAGGCTTTGCCCCAGACCCTCGCCCCCTCCCAAACCCTGATAAGCTTTTGCGGGATAATTCTTCCGGCGGGATTCTTTCCCCCCACCCGGCTTGGTCCGCCGCTAATGTAGCCGGCTCTGGCCAATTCCCTTTTTACCGAGTCCCCGATGAACCCTGCCGCCCGCCTTCAGGCCACGATCGATCTGCTGACCGAGATTGCCGCCACCGCGCGGCCGGCCGATGCGATTATGTCCGCATTCTTCCGTGGCCGGCGCTACATCGGCGCCAAGGACCGCACCGCTGTGGCCGAGGCCGCTTATGCCGTGCTGCGCCGTCAGGCCCGGCTGGGCTGGTGGCTGGAGCGAGCCAACCGTGTTGCTCCAGACCCCGCACCCGGCGGCGATAGCCGGATGCGGGTGATCGCCAACCTAATCCTGGTCGATGGCCGGCGCGCCGACCACATCGCGGCGCTATTTTCTGGGGACAAATACGCGCCGCAGCCGCTGACTCCGGCCGAAGCGGGTTTGGCGCGGGCGCTAGAGACGCACACGCTTGAACACCCGGGGATGTCGGAAGCGGTGCGCTGCGAAGTTCCGGGCTGGGCCGAACCCGGGCTGCGGACCGCACTGGGCGACCATTTCTTCACCGAACTGTCGGCCATGAACAGCGCGGCACCGCTTGATATTCGGGTTAACCCGGTTAAGTCCACCCGGGATGCGGTTCGGGAGCGGCTAAAGACCGACGGCATCGAGTCGCAGCTAACCGCGCTGGCTCCGTTCGGCCTGCGCCTGGGTGGCCGTCCGCCGTTGGCGGCGCATGAGTTGTTCCGGGCCGGTGCCTTTGAAATTCAGGATGAAGGCTCGCAATTGGTGTCGCTGCTCGTTGATGCCCGGCCCGGGCAGCGGGTGGTCGATTTCTGCGCCGGGGCCGGGGGCAAAACCCTGGCTTTGGCGGCGGCGATGGCCAATCGCGGCCGGCTGGTCGCCTGCGACGTGCTGGACAAGCGCCTGCAACGCGCGGCCGAGCGGCTGCGTCGCGGGGGGCTGCATAATGTCGAAACCCGGCCGCTCAATGGCGAACGCGATCCGTGGGTTAAGCACCACAAGTCCAGTTTCGACCGGGTGTTGGCCGATGTGCCCTGTTCCGGTACCGGCACTTGGCGGCGTAACCCCGATGCTCGTTGGCGGCAACTCGGTCCTGGGTTGAGCGAGTTGATTCCGCTGCAAAAGGCGATTCTGGATAGCGCCGCTCGGCTGGTCCGTCCCGGCGGCCGGCTGATCTACGCCACCTGCTCGTTGCTGCCGGAAGAAAACGAACAGCAGATCGAACACTTCTTGGCGGGTCATTCTGAATTCCGGCCTTTGCCGTTGGCCGAGGTGTGGGCCGAGGTTGCCGTCGGGCCGCCGCCGAATGCCGGTCCCTGGTTGCGGCTGACCCCGGCCACCCATGCCTGCGATGGCTTCTTCGCGGCTGTGCTCAAGCGCGCGGACGCGCCGCCGCCGGTGGCGAAGCCAGCGGGTGTCGCCCCTGAATCCTCGCGTGCGGAGGGAAAGGATGTCCTGGACTCCCAGTCAGTACCATAAGTTTGAAGCCGAGCGCCGCCGTCCGGCCGATGATTTAGTTGCCGCACTGCCGGCGCTGGCTCCCCGGTCGGTGGTCGATCTTGGCTGCGGCGGTGGTGCTTTGGCCCGACGATTGGCGGCTCACTGGCCACAAGCGGTCGTCACTGGAGTCGATTCGTCCGCCGCAATGTTGGAATTGGCACGGGCGACGCCTTCGCCGGTAACCTGGGTTGAGGCCGACCTCAATCACTGGCAGCCGGACGTGCCCATGGACGTACCCATGGACGTAATCGTGTCGAATGCCGCCTTGCATTGGTTGGGCGATCATCGGCGGTTGCTGCCCCGATTGGCGGCGCTGTTGGCTCCGGGTGGGGTGCTGGCGGTGCAGATGCCGCGCAATTTTGGTGCCCCGTCTCATGCTTTGCTGCGTGCCACTGCCGCCGAACCGCAATGGGCGGAGCGTCTGGCCGGGGTTTATGACCTGATCCCGGTCCACGGCCCGGCCGAGTATTACGACTGGCTGGCGCCGGTGGCCAAAAGCGTGGATATCTGGGAAACCGAGTATTTGCATGCCTTGCACGGCGACAATCCGGCGCTGGAATGGACCAAGGGCACCGCGCTGGTGCCGGTGCGCGAACGGCTGGAGGCGAGCGCGTATCAGGCGTTTCTGGCCAGTTATGGTGCGCGGTTGGCCCAGGCTTACCCGGCTCGGCCGGATGGCGTGACTCTGTTTCCGTTTCGGCGGCTGTTCATTATCGCTCGGGTTTGATTTGGGCTGCCGCCCAAAATCACTAGGCCTCGGTGATCGTCGCCGCTTTGATGTGCAGGCAACGCACCCGTCCGGCCAGCGGCGCAAACAGTCCGGCATCGGTTCCGGTCAGCCACGCCTGACCGCCCAGGGCTAGAATCTGTTCGAACAAGGCTGCGCGTCGCTCTGGGTCCAGATGTGCGGCAACTTCATCCAGCAGCAGCAACGGTGCCCCCGCCCCCGCCGCCGCTGCGAGTAAGCGGGCGTTGGCCAGAATCAGCGCCAGCAGTAGCGCCTTTTGTTCGCCGGTTGAGCTTTGTTCGGCTGCGATCAGGCGCGGTCCCGGCCGCCCCGGAGCCTGAAATCGGACCACCAAATCCGAACGGTGCGGGCCCAGCGCGGCCCCGCCGCTTTCGGCATCGCTCCGCCGACTCGCGCGCAACTGGGCCCGCAGGTCGTCTTCGACCACCAACGCCGGCCGCCCGACCAATGCCTGCTCGACCGGTCCGACCACACTCGGCTCGGCGCGCGGAAAAGGCCCGGTGGTTTGGGTGCAGGCCGCGCGCAATCGGCCAACCAGTTCCAGCCGTGCCGCCGCGACCGCCACCGCGCTGGTGGCCATGGTGTCTTCCAGGCCGCGCAGCCAGCCATCATCAGCCCCCCCGCTGCGCAACAACCGCGAGCGCTCGCGCATCGCCCGTTCAAAGTGGACCAAACGCCCGGCATGTGCGGTATCGAAGCCGAACACCAGCCGGTCCAGGAAGCGTCGGCGTTCGGCCGCGCCTTCGGTGAACAGGCGATCCATTTTTGGCGTCAGCCAGACCATCGGCACCCGGCCGGCGAGCGCGGTCTGGCCACGCGCGGTTTGGCCATCGATTTTCACCACGCGCTTGCGGGTTTCGCCGGCTTCGACCCCGGTGCCGATCTCAACGGGTCCGCTGGGCGTGATCAGCTCGGCCGCAACCCCCCAGCCCAGACCGTTTCCGGTCTCTTGGCTGGAGTCTTCGCCGCCGGAGTCTTTGGTTTTCGAGTCGTGCTCGTGGTGGTCGATTTCGGCCAGGCGGGCCCCGCGCAGGCCGCGGCCGGGAGCAAGAAAGCTGATTGCTTCCAATAGGTTGGATTTACCCGAGCCGTTGGCTCCGGTCAGAACCACCGGTTCGGGGCCAGTGATCAGGCGCAGATGGGGATAATTGCGAAACCGGGTCAGAGTCAGTTTAACCACCGCCGGCCCGGATACCGTGTGATTCGGAGCCTGAAGCCGTGGTTCCCGTAGAACCGGGCCGGAGATGTTGGGGCTGGTCCCTCGGTGCCCGTCAACCATCGGCTCACACCCGCATCGGCATCAGCACATAGAGCGCGGCGTTGTCGCCATGATCGCGAATGATGGTCGGTGCCGCCGAGTCGGCCATGGTCAGCCGCACCTTGTCGCTTTCAACTTGCTGGATGACATCCAGCAGATAGCGGGAGTTGTAGCCGATCTCCAGGGGCACATCCTGGTAGTCGGCTTCCACTTCTTCGCTGGCGCTGCCGGCTTCAGGGCTGATCATCGACAATATGACCAGATCCCGTTGCACGACGACCTTCACCGCCCGAGTCTTTTCGGAGTTGATGGTTGAAACGCGATCGACCGCCCGCTCGAACGCCTTGGTGTCGATTTCCAGTTCCCTGTTATTCCCGGCCGGAATGACCCGTTCGTACTCTGGAAAAGTGCCATCAATCAGCTTGGATGTAACCGTGATCGAATCAAAGTTAAAACGAATTTTGGTCGCCGACAGCGACAGGGTGATGCGGTCGCCGGCCTCTTCGATCAGTTTACGGATTTCGTTGACCGTTTTGCGCGGCACGATCACACCCGGCATGCCCGCCGCACCTTCGGGTAGGGGGATTTCGATCCTGGCCAGTCGGTGGCCATCGGTAGCCACCGCGCGCAGGACATCGATTTCGGCGGCACCCGGGCCGGTGCCGGTGCGCGAGCGGGTGGCGTGAAAGTGAATGCCGTTAAGGTAATAGCGGGTGTCATCGGTCGAAATCGCGAACCGGGTGCGATCGACCAGCCGGCGCAGGGTGGCGGCCGGCAATTCGAAAGTATGTTCCAGGGCATCGCGCGACAGTTCGGGGAAATCTTCCACCCCCAGGCAGCCGAGCCGAAACTGCGAACGGCCACAGCGCAACGTCAGCACGGTGCCGTCGCCGGGGCAGTCGAGTTCGATTTGGGCCCCATCCGGCAGTTTGCGCACGATATCATAGAGCGTATGGGCCGGCGCGGTGGTTGAGCCGGGACGAACCACTTCTGCCGGTACCGATTCCACGATTTCCAGTTCGTTATCGGTCGCGGCCAGCGCCAGTCCCCCTTCCTCAGCCCGGATCAGGACATTGAGCAGGATCGGGATCGTGGTCCGCTTTTCAACAACACTTTGGACGTGGCCAAGCGATCGAAGCAAAGCCGCACGTTCGATGATGATGTTCATGGCTAAGCCGGCTCAGTAAGGGCTGTGGTAATCCATCGGCCAAGTGGCGCAGATGGCACCCCTATCCCGAAGGGGAGCGCATCCTATCATCGGTTTTGGCCAAAACGCGAGGTGGAATTATGAGGGGCAGGCCAATTGAAACGAGATCAGGAAGTTCTAGGCTTTCGGTGGGGCAAACCAATCGCCTTTAACTTTACGAGGTTTACGATGGTTTGCGGCTCAATCTCGGCTCCCCAAACAAATAACCTTGACCGAAATCGATACCCATATCGAGTAGAACCGCCAACTGCTGTTCAGTTTCAATTTTTTCCACAATTAAATCTATTGGTTGTCCATCCAGTCGGCGGCGCAGTTCCTTGACCAGGGATTTCTGCCCGGGGTCAAGCAGCCGGGCGCAATCGATCTTGAGATAACGGAATTCGTGGCTGACCAGATTGTCAACATCGATGTCTAGCCGCTCAACCTGATCAATCGAAAAGCGGAACCCGATTCTGGCCAACTGGTCCAGAATCGCCAGCGTGGTCGCGCCGCCGACGGTCAGTTCGGGTTGGCCCAGTTCAAACACCAGTTTGGGCCGCATCGATTGGTTGCGGGCCATGATTTGCAGGAACTGGCGCATGAATTCGGCATCGCCGATGGTGGCGGCGGAGATGTTGGAAAAGAAGCCGATGGTGTGTTGGCGTCTTTCAGTTTCACGGATCAACTGGATACAGCGCATCAACAAGATGTTGTCGATGGTTGAAATCAGGTTTTCCCGCTCGGCAATCTCAAGATATTGGTCGGGCATCAGGTGATGGCCGTCAACGTCGCGGATACGCGAAAACACCTCATAGTAGCGATGCTTGCGTTGGGGGAGACTGACGATCGGCTGGAGGTAGACATCGATCCGGTCATCGCGCAAGGCATCGCGCATCGCATCCAGAACTTGTCGCTCCGGCTCCGACAGGTTTCGGCTTGCAACCGCTGGCGGCGGTTCCGGCCTGGGCATTCGGATTGCGGCGGGGGCGGGTGGTTGTGCTGGCTCCACAGCGAGAGGGCGAGGCAGGGTTCGTGCCGCATCCAGAGCGGGAAGGGCCGAGGGGACCGTCTGGCCGGTCAGTCGTCCGACCATGGCGCGTAGCAGCCGGACTTCGCCCATCACCGATTCATAGGTGGCTCCGGAAAGATCACCGGCTTCGGCGGCGGCGCGCAGGGCGGAGATTTCCTCGCGGGTGTGGACCAGCAGCGACGCCAATTCGCCGTTGGCCAGACGCAGGCGCGCGAAGCGGTCGCCAAGCCGCCGTTCGCGTTCCAGACGGGCGATGATTTCATGGCCCAAAGCCCCGGCCAGGATGATCACCGCTCCGGCCAGCCAGCCCAGCAGACGGCCGAAATCCAGGGCGAGGGCCGGGATCATGTAGGGCAGTGTCATGGCCATCGCCACCCCAGCGATGACGTAGGTCAGGGCGAAAATAAGGTGAATGACCAGTGTCATGATTTGGGAAAGTTCTGATTGCTGTACTAAGCAAAGTGGGTCCAGGGGCTAGGAACCCCTGGTTGGGTGGTGGTCGTGGTGGTGAAATCCCGGAAATCGGTGCGTTAATAACGAGCGCCGAGCGCCGATTTATTTGCCGTAGCGGCGGAAACGGGTCAAATAGCCAGGCAGGATGATTTCGGCCGGAGTCGGCGTAAGGCCCAAATCACTCAGCCGCAAAGCGCCCTTAGCCACGACATTGTCTTGCCTCAACAGTGTGACCTGATCACGGGTCAGCATCGGTGCTGGCAGCAGTTCCATGACTCTGGCCAGAGCCGACGCTACCGGCCATGGCACGGGCATCAAAAGGCGGCACCGCTGAATCGTGCTCAGGGTCAGCTTCATCAAGTCGCGGAAGCTGTAAACCTTCGGTCCGCCCAGTTCATAGGTCTTGCCCTGGGTGGCCGGGGTGTTGAGACAGGCCATGATCGCGTCGGCAACGTCACCGACAAAGACCGGTTGGAAGCGGGTTTGCCCGCCTCCGAACAGCGGCAGTACCGGCGAGAGGCAGGCAATGGTCGCGAACTGGTTGAAGAAATTGTCTTCCGGGCCAAAAACGATGCTGGGACGTAGGATGGTTGCCGTCGGAAAGGCGTCGAGCACCGCCATTTCGCCCGCAGCCTTGGTGCGGGCATATTCGGACGGCGACTTGGCATCGGCTCCAATCGCGGAGATATGGACCAGCCGGGTGGCCCCTGCGGCCCTGGCGGCGGCGGCGATGCGGCCGGGGGCTTCGGCCTGGACGTTGGCAAACTTCCAGCGAGTCGACTCGAACAGAATTCCGATCAGATTGACCACGGTCGAGGCACCTTCGACCGCGCGCGCCACCGAAGCCTCGTCGGCGATGTCGGTGGCAAAGGGCACGATCTGGCCAACCTCGCCCAAGGTCTTAAGAAACGCGGCACGGTTAGGGCTGCGGCAGGCGATGCGAATCCGGGCCCCAGTTCTAGCCAAACGCCAAACTAGGTGCCGGCCGATGAACCCACTACCGCCGAATACCGTGATAACCCTGCTAACGTCACTCATCACGCGCTCCCCCCTCGGGACGACAGGCCGGCCGGGACCGGCTCACCCATTCCAGCATTCGGTCAAGGGTATAAACCACCTGCCCGGTGGCGGTAAATCCCGCTCTTCCGGTTTCGGTCGGGTTGATCGTCTGTTACGAGAAACTTAGGGTGGATTCGGGGCGCATGGTTGCGCTTGGCAAGGGCCGGTGGCTGGACTAGAGTTAGTCTAGGGATCGGTTCAAATCGGTTCAAAATCGAGCAGCCTGAGGCAGACCATCAGCCTTGGTTGGCAGCCTTGGTTAGTTAAGGGTTCATTCGCAAGCCATCTGAGCCAGGAGGACGATGATGACGGATCCGTATATCTCGGGGGTTGATGGCCTGCACAAACGGCTGGTGGCGGCAAGGGTGAACTATTACGTTCTCTTGGACCAGCAGGACGAAGCGGTACGTCAATCGATATCGGCAAGGATGTCGTTCTATGTGTTCGTTATCCTATTGCCGTTGGTGATATGGATTGACAATCACTTTTTGCCTAATGAATTTCATCATTATTTTGTATCTATTTGGCTCTCCTTGTTGCCATTCTTGTTGATCGCAAGTTTGGTTTACCGGCGGGTTGAAATCAATCAGGAAGAAGAGATCAATAAGGCATGGATCGAAAAGCTGGAGATTAAGGATGCGTTGATTGAGTTCGTGATCGGTCAGATAGAAGCCATGGCTGCGGCCGGTGAAGTCAACGTTTTCACTCATGTCTACCGCAGTCGCTACGGCGGCGGAGGCACCTATAGCCTGTCGCTTGATCAGGGTTTTGAATTGTACAAGGCGGCGCTGGGTGGTGAGATCTGGCGCCTGGTCCATAATCGCCTTGTTAAGGACAACCGTTTTGGGGTCATCAGCGACGATATTCACGCCTGTATAGGCAATCGGCCGCTGGCTGTGGATTTGCTGCTTCACATCACCGCGTTGATCGTGGAGTTGAATGTGAAGGAGGGGGGCGGGCTGGCCGTTGAAGCGGAGCCGGTTAAACCCATGGCTGCGGTTGAGGACAAGGAACCGGCGGCGCAGGCGGCTTGAAGTGAATTGGGGTCAGGGAGCCGACATCGCGCGCACGAACTGGCGTGTGTTGTGGCGCATCATGGCCAGATAAGAGCCGGCGGGACCATTGGGGGGCGACAACGCATCGGAATAAATTGGTTCGCCGATCACCGCGCCGGTTTCTTTGGCGATTCGTTGTTGCATCCGTGGCGAGTGAATGCTCTCCACGAAGATTGTGCCGACCTTTTCCAGGCGAATCAGGCGAATCAGGCCGGCCATTGCTTTGGCCGAGGGTTCGGCTTCCGCGCCCATGCCGGCCGCAGCCAGGAAGTTGACGCCGTAAGCGTGGCCATAATGGCCAAAGGCATCGTGGGAAGTGACCACCTTGCGTTGCCCGGCCGGAATTGGGGCCAGCGCTGCCCGGATTTCGTCATCCAAATGGTCTAATTCGGTGAGATATGCGATGCCATTGGCCCGAAACGCTTCCGCCCGCTCCGGTGCGGCCGCAATCAGTCCATCGCGGATCTCACCCACCATGGTTTTGACGTTGGCTACCGCCTGCCAAACATGGGGATCGGAAGTTTGCCCGTGGCCGTGATCATGGTCCGTGTCGCCGGGGGCGGCCAGCGGGGCGGTACTGCGGGCGGCAACCACCACGGGCCCCCGATACCCGGAGGCCTTGACCAAGCGTTCAATCCAGCCCTCCAGCCCCAGGCCGTTGATGACCACCAGCCCGGCTCCGGCCAGCGCTTGGGCGTCGCGCGGGGTCGGCTCGTGGGCGTGGATGTCGTTTCCCGGCCCGACCAGGACGGTAACCATGACCTCCGTTCCGCCAACCGCCTTGACCAGATCGCCAAGGATGCTGAATGTGGCCACCACCGGCAGCGGTTCCGCCCCAACCGATTGACCCCAGCCTGCAAGCCCCGCGATCATCAACACCGTTACGAGTCGGCCTCCCCGCTTCGGACTGAGATTAGCCATCGTATCCCCCATTTAAGCCGCCTCCGACAGAAATGTTATAACGTAACACACGAGGCATCGTCTATCCCTTAAGCGTCAGACCGACCAGCCCGGCCCTGAACCCGGGGCCGGGCTGGTCGGCGCGGTACAGTCACGGAGTCCGATGATTCGGCGTTCATTTCTCTGTATTGTGGCCGGAATGGCGGCCGGAGCGGTGTTCGCGCCGTCGTTGCTGTGGAGGCAATCGGCTGCCGTCGCCGCAGAAGCTCGCGATGACTGGGCGGTCAAGGCCAGTGGCGGCTTGTGGCTGGCCTATGTCATCACCGGCGACCCGGCGCTGGATGAAACCAGCCGGGCCGGGCTGGAAGGGCTGCGCCAGACGCTGGCCAGACGCACTGTGACCGAGCCGCTCGGCGTGCTCGGACTCGATCCGGAGCGGGATGATCTGGCCTTCTTTCCGCTGCTGTACTGGCCGGTGGGGCCTGTTTCGGCACCGCTGGGCCCTGCGGCCCGTTCGCGGCTGAACACCTTCATCAGCCGGGGCGGTACGATTATATTCGACACCGGGGTCGCGACCGCCACCGGTACGGGTGCGGGTACCACCGGCAGCGGGGCACTCCGCAGCTTGACCCAAGGTCTGAACATTCCGCCGTTGATGCCGATTCCCACCGATCACGTTCTGTCCAAGGCATTCTATTTATTGCGGGAGTTTCCTGGTCGCCAGCCGACCAGCGAACTGTGGGTGGAAGCTGGCGATGATCCTGGCCGCGATGGGGTTTCGGCCGTGATCATCGGTGATGGCGACTGGGCTGCGGCCTGGGCGGTTGACGATACCGGCACGCCGCTCCATGCCGTTATTCCGGGTGGGGAACGACAGCGGGAAATGGCCTATCGATTCGGGGTTAATCTGGTGATCTATGCCCTGACTGGCAATTATAAGGCCGATCAAGTCCATGTGCCGGCGATTCTGGAAAGGTTGGGCCAATGACCTCAGTCCCGGAGGTCGACTCGCTGACCCTGGCTTTCGCGCCCCATCTGCCCGGACCGGTGGCCGCGATCTGTCTGATTGCCGCCGGGCTGGCGTTGGTCGCGTTGGCTTGGGCCACGGTTTCAGCGGGCCGGTTCCAGCCCCCGCGTGGCGGGCTGTGGCGGCTGGGCGGTCTGGCCCTGTTTGGCCTGGCTTTGGCTCAACCATCCCTGATTCGGGAGCGGCGGGAACCGGTCAAGGATGTGGTTGCGGTGGTGGTGGATCGCTCACCCAGCCAAAGCCTGGGCGAGCGCACCCTGCGCACCGATCAGGCTTTGGCGGGACTGCGTGAGCGCGCGGCCCGTTTCGCGGATTTAGAGCTGCGGGTGGTTGAAGTGGGTGGCCCTGGGGGCGGCCCCCAGGGCGGCCCCCAGGGCGGCAGTGCCGAGGGGCTGGGTGAAACCCGGCTGTTCCAGGCCGCAGAGCGGGCGCTGGCCGATGTGCCGCGACGACGGGTGGCGGGTACGGTTCTGATCACTGATGGTCAGGTTCATGATGTTCCGGCCGATATGGCCGTGGCGGCGCGGTTGGGGCCGGTTCATGCCCTGCTGACCGGCACGCATGATGAGGCCGACCGGCGATTGACCGTGGTGCAGGCACCTTCATTTGGTCTTCTCGGCAAGCCAGTTATTGTGACCGTGCTGATCGACGATCTACCCGTAGCGCAAGCCGAAACCGTGCCGCTGGTGCTGCGTCGGGCCGGTCAGTCGCCGCTGACGTTTCATGTTCCACGCGGACGCGCGTTCAGGTTGGATCTCCAGCTCGACCATCCCGGGCAAAATGTGTTCGAACTGGAAGCGGCGGCGGCCCCGCGTGAGCTGACTCTGGCCAATAACCGGGCGGTGGTGGTGGTCAACGCGGTGCGCGACCGGCTGCGGGTGCTGCTGGTTTCGGGCGAGCCGCATAACGGCGGCCGCACCTGGCGCAACCTGCTTAAGTCTGATCCATCGGTCGATCTGGTCCATTTCACCATTCTGCGCTCGATTGAAAAGCTGGACGCGACCCCGACTCGGGAATTGTCGCTGATCGCGTTTCCGATTCGCGAGTTGTTTGAAACGAAGCTCGGCGAGTTCGATCTGATTGTGTTCGACCGCTTTCGCCGTCGGGCGATTCTGCCCACGGCCTATCTCAACAACATCGTCCGCCATGTTCAGCGCGGCGGTGCGCTGCTGGAAGTCAGCGGTCCCGATTATCATGAACCGCTCAGCCTATTTCACTCGCCGTTGGGCGAGTTGCTGCCGGCAGAGCCGCTTGGCCCCACCTTTCATCACCCGTTTCGGCCTCAAGTTACCGCCGTCGGCCGTCGTCATCCGGTCACTGCGGGTTTGGCCGGACCGGACCCGGCCCATCCGGTGGCTTGGGGGCGCTGGCTGCATCAAAATGATGTCGGGGCCCGGCGCGGCGTGGTGGCCATGACCGGCCTCAACGAGCGGCCGCTGCTGATTCTGGATCGGCTGGGCAAGGGCCGGGTGGCGCAGTTGACCAGCGATCAGGTTTGGTTGTGGTCGCGTGGCTTCGAAGGCGGTGGGCCGCACGCGGAATTGCTGCGTCGGCTGGCGCACTGGCTGTTGAAAGAGCCGGAACTGGAAGAAAACGATCTGCGGGTTAAGGTCGATGGTCGGCGGCTGCTGATCGAGCGCCGTTCCCTGGAACCTGAAACGAAACCGGTCACCTGGACCACTCCGGCCGGCGTCACCAGCAGTATAATGCTGGCCGAAAGCGGTGAAGGCTCGGCACAAGCGCTGGTTACGGCCGCTGAACCGGGTGTGCATCGGTTCAGCGACGGCGAGCGCACTGCGCTAGCGGTGGTCGATGCGATCAACCCACCCGAATGGGCGGATGTCCGGACCACGGCTGAACGGCTGGCACCGCTGGTTGCGGCCAGTGGTGGTGCGGTGGTGTGGTTGGTCGATGCCGCTGCCCAGCCGGGAGGCGGGTTGGATCTGCGCCGGGTGGCTCCCGGTCGCGCCGCAGCCGGCTTTGGCTGGCTGGGACTGCGCGCCAACGGGGATTATGTCGTGAGTGGACAGAGCGAAACCCCGCTCTTGCCGCCGTGGCTGGCGACGGGATTGCTGCTGGGGATGCTGTTTGCCGGTTGGCGTCGTGAAGGCAAGTGAAGCTTGATCTTAAGTAAGGGGAGCCAGGGCGAAGCCTTGGTCGCTGAAGGCTAGCCGCGAACCCTTCGTTCCGGCCAATGCCGGCCCTTGCGGCCCTTCATCTTGGCCACGACCCGCCGCAGTGCGCGCAACGTCAGCAGCCAGCCAAGGCCAGTGGCGACCACGAAATCAGCGCGCGTGCGTTTGATCCGGTCGGGAACCTGTCGGGCCAGAATTGCCGCCATCTTGGCTGGGGTCATCCCCGGCCGGCACAGTACGCGCTGACGCTGAACCAGGGCCGGGGCCGAAACCACGATCACCGCATCCACCCGGGCTTCGGCGTGGGTTTCATAAAGTAGCGGAATATCGAGCACCACCAGCGGAACCCGCCGACGCGCGGCCTGGGCCAGGAAACGGCGCTGGGCCAGTCGGACCAGGGGATGAACAATCGCTTCGAGTCGGCGCAGGGCCGGCGGATTGCCGAGAACTTTGGCCCCCAATAGGGCACGGTCGATGGCCCCGTTCTGGACCACGCCGGGAAAGGCGGTTTCAACTGGGACCACGGCGGCTCCGCCTTGAGCGAACAGGCGATGAACGGCGGCGTCCGAGTCGTGGACCGGGATGCTCTGACGGCGGAGCATGGCTGCCGCAGTACTTTTGCCCATGCCGATCGAGCCGGTTAGGCCAAGGATGATCATGATCGGGTAATCCGCAATCGGGGGCCTCGCCCCCGAACCCCCACCAGGGGCGCTTCGCCCTTGGACCCATTTACTGTGAAAAAATAAAGGGGGGCCAAAGCCCCCCTTCTTCACGATACCAACAGGTTACGCTTCGTCTTTCCCAGTGGTCTGTGCCCGCTTCAGCGCCGCACCCAGGATTTCGCCCAGGCTGGCACCACTGTCGGAAGAACCGAATTCGGCCATCGCCGCCTTCTCTTCTTCCATCTCGCGGGCCTTGATCGACAGGCTGATACGCCGGCTGCCACGATCGATCTGTGTCACCTTGGCATCGATCTTTTCGCCAACGGCAAACCGGTCCGGACGCTGTTCCGAACGATCGCGCGACAGGTCAGACTTGCGGATGAAGCCGACATAGCTATCACCCACCGCAACTTCGATGCCGCTGTCCACCACCGAGGTCACGGTGCAGGTAACAACTTCGCCCTTGCGCAAGCCAGCCGCAGCGCTTTCGAACGGATCGGCGGTGAGCTGCTTGATGCCCAGGCTGATGCGTTCCTTCTCGACATCCACGTCGAGCACCTTGACCTTGACCTGATCGGCTTTCTTGTGTTCGGCCATCGCTTCTTCGGCCGGCTTGTTCCAGTCCAGATCGGACATATGAACCATGCCGTCGATTTCGCCGGGCAAGCCGACGAACAGGCCGAATTCGGTGATGTTCTTGATTTCGCCCGACAGTTCGGTTCCCGGCGGATACTTTTCCAGGAAGCTTTCCCACGGGTTGGACAGGCACTGCTTCAGACCCAGGCTGATGCGGCGCTTGTGCGGATCGACATCCAGCACCATGACCTCGACTTCTTGCGAAGTCGAAACGATCTTGCCGGGGTGGATGTTTTTCTTGGTCCATGACATTTCGGAAACGTGGACCAAGCCCTCGATCCCCGGCTCCAGCTCCACGAAGGCACCGTAGTCGGTGATGTTGGTGACGCGGCCCTTGAAACGGCTCTGGACCGGGTACTTGGTTTCCACGCCGTCCCATGGATCGGCTTCAAGCTGCTTCATGCCCAGGCTGATGCGCTGGGTTTCCGGATTGAAGCGGATGACCTGAACCGTAACGGTCTGGCCGATCTGCAACGCTTCCGAAGGATGGCTGATGCGGCGCCAGGCGATGTCGGTAACATGCAGCAGACCATCGACGCCGCCCAGATCGACGAACGCGCCGTAATCCGTGATGTTCTTGACCACGCCCTGGAGAACTTGGCCTTCCTTAAGGTTGGCAACCAGTTCGGAGCGGGCTTCAGCCCGGCTTTCTTCCAGCACCGCGCGGCGCGAAACCACGATGTTGCCGCGTGAGCGGTCCATCTTGAGGATCTGAAATGGCTGCGGCGTGCCGAGCAGCGGCGAGATATCGCGCACCGGCCGGATATCGACTTGACTGCCGGGCAGGAAGGCAACCGCGCCCGAAAGATCGACGGTAAAGCCGCCCTTGACCCGACCGAAGATAACGCCAGTAACCCGGCTTTGACCGGAGAAGGCCTTTTCCAACTGAGTCCAAGCTTCTTCGCGCTTGGCTTTTTCCCGGCTCAGCACCGCTTCGCCGTTCTTGTCTTCCATACGCTCTAGGAACACTTCGACCGTATCGCCGACCTTCATCTCCGCCGTCTGCCCGGGAACGGCGAATTCCTTAATTGCGACTCGCCCTTCCGACTTCAGCCCGACATCGATCAGGGCCATGTCGCCTTCGACCGCGATGACGCGGCCCTTGACCACAGTGCCTTCAAGATTGGTTCCGGTGCCGAGAGTCTCCTCCAGCATCGCGGCGAAGCTTTCCTTGACGATCTGTTCTCCGCCGCTTCTTGCCATAACCTGTGCCATTTAGACTCCTTGGGTTGACGATCACGTTCCGCTGATCACCACCGGCTTCGCATTGCAGTCCCGGCTTCAAACAGATACGCGGCACCGGACACCATGCCCGGCGACTTGGCTGCATTCGCCGCACCCGGGCTGGCCCGGATCGCGACAGGATTTGCGGTCACGGTCCCCGGAATGGGGCACCGCGGTGCTGGTTCCAGAACCGTAGACTTCAGCCGTTGCCGCCACAAAGGCGGGTGCGAACGAAGTCTGCGGCGGCGGTGAAAGCCTGATCGGCAGTCAACGTAGACGTGTCGAGCACGAACGCGTCTTCCGCCGGTCGAAGAGGAGCTACCGCTCGTCGGCTGTCGCGCGCATCGCGTTCTTTCATATCTTCCAGAACGTCGTTCTCTATAGCCGCTATGCCGCGTTGCCGCAACTCCTTCAGCCGTCTTGCCGCCCGCACTTCAACCGAAGCGCTGACGAAGAGTTTGGCCTGGGCCTTGGGGCAGACCACGGTGCCGATGTCGCGCCCGTCCAGCACCGCGCCTGCGGTACCACCCGGCGGGGTTGCGGCGAAGGCGTGCTGGAAATCGAGCAGCGCCGCGCGCACCTCCGGCACCACCGCGACCTTTGAAGCCGCGACCGCCGCTTGGTCGCCGCGCAACTCTGGATCGGCCAGAAGCTCGGCGTGATCCGGGCGCAGTTGGTGGGCGGCGGCGGCAGCCTGGACCGGGTCGGCGGGGTCTCCGCCGGCGCGCAGCACCAGCACGCCGACCGCACGATAGAGGGAGCCGGTGTCGAGATGGGCGAAGCCGAATTCAGCCGCGAGCAGGCGGGCCAGGGTGCCTTTGCCGCTGGCTGCCGGCCCGTCAATGGCAAGAACAAAGGAAGAAGACATGATTGAATCGCCTTATGGTCGGGATCGTTTATCGAAACTCTCCGGGGGGTGTCCCCGGCCATCAGCCCCACTTCAATGGGGATGAAGCGAACACCGAAACTCTACAGCAAATGTTGAAGCGCGGCGATTGAGGGCTTATTCTGTGTGCCTGCCAGTCCCGGCGGCCAGTCTCGGTGGCCAGAGCCAGCGGAGCGGACCATGTTTCTCGATTGTACGCCCCTGATTGCCGATAATTCCGCGTGCAACGGGCTGGGCATGGCGGTGGCCGACATCGACGGCGACGGCGCGTTCGAAATCCTGGTTACTGGCTATGGCGAATCCAACCGGGTTTTGAAGTGGACCGGCAGCGCCTTGGTCGAGGTCACGCCGCCGCAACTGGCCGATCCTGGCGGGCTGGCGGTTGGAGTTGCGGCCGGCGACATCGACGGTGATGGTCGCGAAGAAATTTACATCGTCAATTCGGACAAGAACACGGGTGCGCGCCGCGAGCCAGACCGGCTGTTCGCCGCTTTTGGTAACCACTGGCTGGACTTATTGGCGCAAGCCAAGAATGTCGATGCCGCGCCGACCGCGCCGGCCTGTTCGGTCGCTTGCATCGATCGTCGGGGCCACGGTCGTTATGGCTTCGTCGTCGCGACCGAGGGTGCGCCGTTCGCGTTGCTGGAACTGGAACGCGACGGTAAGCTGGTTGATGTCGCCGAAGATATCGGTATCGATCTGTCCGCTCATGGCCGTGGCCTGTTGACCGCGCCGCTGCTGTCCGACCATATGGATATCGTCGCCAGCAACGAAAAAGGCCCTAATTTCCTGTTTCGTAACCTGGGCGACGGCACTTTTGAAGACGTGGCTGCCAAGCGGGGCATCGCCGATGCCCACCAGAGCGGCCGTGGCTTGGCCCTGGTTGATGTCGCCGGCGATGGGTTGTTCGATCTGGTCTGCGCCAACTGGCAAGGCTCGCAACGGCTGTTCGTGCAGCGGCCCGGCGGGGTGTTTGTCGATGCGGCACACTTCGAGTTGTCGATGCCCGGGCGGATGCGCTCGGTCGTGGTGGGCGATTTCGATAACGATGGCTTTCAGGAAATCCTGTTCCTGGGTTATGGCGAACCCAACCGGCTGTTCGCTTGGCGCCATGATGTTTGGACCGAAACCGATCCGGCCGACGCCACCGAAAGCCACGCCTTCAGTACCGGGGCCGTGGTTGGTGATTTTGATGGTGATGGTCGGCTGGAAGTGCTGATCAATCACTGTGGGCATAGCACGGCACCGCTGACGTTGTTTCGAACCGCGCCCAATCACAATTCCTGGTTGCGAGTGCTGCCGTTGACGGCGGCCGGTGCCCCGGCGCGCGGTGCGGTGGTGACGTGTGTCGCCGGCAAGCGCAGCCAGCGGCGGGTGGTTTGTGCCGGCAGCGGCTATTTGTGCCAGATGGAACCGGTGGCTCATTTTGGCTTGGGCAGCGCCACGGCGGTGGAGCGGGTCGAGGTGCGTTGGCCCAATGGTTTGGTGGCGGAGATCGAACGGCCACCGCTGGGGCGGGTGCTGACCGTGTCCTATCCGCCGAAATAATGGCCCCTGATTGCCGGAGACGGAGACTCAGGCGGTTCCCGACAGCCCCATAACCAAATCATCGCGGTGAACCATTTCGTCCCGGCCGCGATAGCCTAAAATCCGTTCGATATCGGCGCTGCGCCGTCCGGCAATCCGTCGGGCTTCATCCGCGCCATAGGCTATCAGCCCGCGTGCGATTTCCCGGCCGCTACGGTCGCGCACGACCACCAAATCCCCTCGTTGAAAATCACCTTCCACCAACTTGACTCCAGCCGGCAGCAGGCTTTTACCCAGTCGTAGCGCTTCGATCGCGCCGGCATCGATGGTTAGCAACCCGGCTGGGGCCAGATGGCCGGCGATCCAGCGTTTGCGTGCGGTCAGTGGCGTCGCCGAAGGCAAAAACCAAGTGCAGGGGGCGGCCCCTTCCGTCCCGGCCGGATGATTGAGCGCGGCCAGCGGATGCAGCCGCCGGCCCTGAGTGATGACCATGCGGCAGCCGGCGGCCATGGCGATTCTCGCCGCAACCAGCTTGGTCACCATGCCGCCAGAGCCGAAACCGCTGCCCGGCTCGCCAGCCATGGCCTCGATTTCGGGCGACAATTCCGCCACCACGGGAATCAGCTTGGCTTCGCTATCCTTGCGGGGGTCGGCAGTGTACAGCCCGTCGATGTCCGACAGCAAGACCAGGGTATCGGCGCTGATCATCTGCGCCACCCGTGCCGCCAGCCGATCATTGTCGCCGAAGCGCAGCTCGGCGGTGGCGACAGTGTCGTTTTCGTTGATCACCGGCACCGCACCCAGCTTCAGCAGCATTGAGATGGTCGAGCGGGCATTGAGGTGGCGACGCCGCGCCTCGGTATCGTCCGGGGTTAGCAGGACTTGGGCCACGGTCAGGTCGTGGCGGGCCAGGGTTTCCTGATAGGCATGGGCCAGCCGGATCTGGCCGGTGGCGGCGGCGGCCTGTTTTTCTTCCAGCCGTAGCGGCCGGCGTCCCAACCCCAGCGGCTCACGGCCGATTGCGACCGCACCCGAGGTGACGATCACCACCTCTTGTCCGCAGTTGCGGCATGCGGCGATATCATCACCTAGCGAATCCAACCATTTCCGGTGAATCCGTCCGGATTGGTCATCGACCAACAGCGACGAGCCGATCTTAACGATCAGCCGTCGCGCCAGGGCTAAACTGGGCGGTGCGCCGGAGTCGGCGAGTGGCAGAGTGTCAGTTTTGGCCGGCATCCTCCCCCTCCTCGCCGTCTCCTTCCTCGCCGTCCAAATCTTCTTCGTCGAAATCTTCTTCGTCTTGGCCTGGTTGTTTGGCCTCGTCATTTTCCGGAATGCCGGTCCGCGCGGCACGCGCCGCTTCGTCGGCCGCTTCCAGCGTCGCGGCCTTGGCCGAGGTGATCTGGTGCCACAGCGCCGCCAGCACTTCCGGCACGCCTTGTCCGGTCGCCCCGGCCAGCACCAGGACCGGCCCGCCATCCGACTCGGCGGCTAGGGCTTCCAGCCGCTCGGCAAGTTGGTCCTCGTCCAGCGTATCGGCCTTGTTTAGGCCAATGATTTCCGGCTTCTGATCCAGCCCATGGCCATAGGCGGCCAGTTCCTCGCGCACCACGCGATAGGCGGCGGCGACATCTTCATTTGTGCCGTCGATCAGGTGCAGCAACACCCGGGTGCGCTCGACATGGCCCAGGAAGCGGTCGCCAAGCCCAAGGCCCAGATGCGCGCCTTCGATCAAGCCGGGGATGTCGGCCAGCACGAATTCCACGCCATCGCGAACGCTACCGACTCGGACGACGCCCAGGTTCGGAGTCAGCGTGGTGAATGGATAATCGGCAATCTTGGGCCGGGCGTGGCTGGATGCGGCCAGAAAGGTCGATTTGCCGGCGTTAGGCAGCCCGACCAGCCCGGCATCGGCGATCAGCTTCAGCCGCAGCCATACCCAGCGCTCTTCACCCGGCCAGCCCGGATCGGCACGGCGCGGCGCGCGGTTGGTCGAGGATTTGTAATGGGAGTTGCCGAAGCCGCCGTCGCCCCCCTTGAGCAGGACGAGCCGCTGGCCGACTTCCGTCAGATCAGCCAGCACGGTTTCCTGATCATTGTCCAGAATCTGAGTTCCGGCCGGCACGCGCAGCACGATATCGGCACCCTTGGAACCGCTACGCTGGCGGCCCATACCATGGCACCCGCGTCGGGCTTTAAAGTGCTGTAGATAGCGGTAATCGATCAGGGTGTTGAGGCCATCGACGCACTCGGCGATCACATCGCCGCCGCGACCGCCGTCGCCGCCATCCGGCCCCCCAAATTCGATAAATTTTTCACGGCGAAAGCCACCGCTGCCGGCACCACCGTCACCGCTGCACAGGTAGATCTTGCACTGATCAAGAAATTTCATGGTAGTGAATTCACATGGGGGCTTGCCGACCAGGGGGCGTCGCCCCCCTGGACCCCCACCAAAGGCCGGCGGCCTTTGGGAACCGTTCCTTATTCTTGCGTCATTCCTGCGCTAAACACAGGCGACGCAAGTTCACGCTTGCTGTACCACTTTGGGTTCGGCCACCGAAACAAAGGTCCGGCCACCGGTCGTGGTGCGAAACGAAACCGTACCCGTGACCATTGCGAACAAAGTGTGATCGCGGCCGATGCCGACATTGTCACCAGGGTGGAACTTAGTCCCGCGCTGGCGAACCAGAATGTTGCCGGCCGGAACGAATTGACCGCCGTAGCGCTTGACGCCCAAACGACGGCCGGCGCTGTCGCGCCCGTTACGAGAACTACCGCCTGCCTTTTTATGTGCCATAACAAATCTCCACCTGCCGCGCCTTTCCGACGCGGATTTTTCTTTCTGATCTTAACCGCGGCCCAACCCGGTCCGCAAACAAGATCAGGTCAAGCCGCCCCAACGCCGGTTTCGATGCCGGTGATGCGCAACACGGTCAGATCTTGGCGGTGCCCGTTCTTGCGCCGATAATTTTGCCGACGCTTCTTCTTGAACACGATCAGCTTAGGGCCGCGGTCGTGGGCAATGATCTGGGCGCTGACGCTAGCCCCGGCGACCACCGGCGTGCCCACGGTCGGGGCGTCGCCATCGGCGGCAACCATCAGCACATCGTCCAGCTTCAGGGTGGCGCCTTCCTCCCCAGCCAAACGCTCAACGCGAATCACATCTCCGCTGGCGACCTTGTACTGCTTGCCGCCGGTCCGAATTACTGCGTACATCTTGTTCACCACCGCCGAAACCGCCACGAATGCGCACCGCGCCAGCGGGCCGGTTGGTCCGCGCGCGGGAAAGAGTGAGCAGTGTATGCTGGAGCGGCGTCACTTGTCAACCGCTTTGACTCGAATCCGCTTCGCAACACTTTGCCCTGGACCCACCAGGAGCCTGAAGGCCCCTGGACCCACTTTATTTGGGACGAAACTATCAGCTTTCCTAAACCATTGGGGCCAGAAAACCAGCGTTCAGCAAAAATCCATCACCGTCACCCTCACATTGGTCTTCCGACCCACACGCATGAAGCCTTACTGGCCCGGGATAGCCGGTTGGGCCTGACCAAGCCGATTGTCCGCCGATAAGTTGTAAATAACGCAAATAAAGTGGGGCCTTCAGGCTCCTGGTGGGTCCAGGGCAAAGTGTTGCGAA
>CAUYTZ010000239.1:0-2428 GCA_963575695.1 uncultured Gammaproteobacteria bacterium
CTCGGCGGCGGAAAACGTCGCCGCCGGCAGTGAACAATTGAGCGCCAGCGCCGAGAACCTGTCCCAGGGCGTGGCCGAGCAGGCGGCTTCGACCGAAGAGGCCTCGTCGTCGATGGAAGAAATGGCGGCCAACATTCGCCAGAACGCCGATAACGCGACCGAAACCGAAAAGATCGCCCGCCAATCAGCCACCGACGCGGATAAGAGCGGGGCGGCAGTGGTTAAAGCGGTGTCGGCGATGCGCATCATCGCCGAAAAGATTTCGATTGTGCAGGAAATCGCTCGCCAAACCGATTTGTTGGCTCTTAACGCCGCGATCGAAGCGGCGCGGGCCGGCGAACACGGCAAGGGCTTCGCCGTGGTTGCTTCCGAGGTGCGCAAACTGGCCGAACGCAGCCAGACCGCAGCCTCTGAAATCAGCACGCTGTCAACCCAGACCGTTCATGCCTCTGAGATCGCGGGGCAAATGCTGACCAAGCTGGTTCCGGATATCGAGCGGACGGCGGGGCTGGTTTTGGAGATAAGCGCCGCCTCTCGTGAACAAAACACCGGGGCCGAACAGATCAACGTGGCGATTCAACAGTTGGATCAGGTTACGCAACGCAACGCCAGCGCCTCTGAGCAGATGTCGGCAACCTCTGAGGAGCTTTCGGCCCAGGCGCAGCAGTTGCAGGCGACCATGGCCTTTTTTGTCGTCGTCGACGCCGCCGCATCAAGCGCTCGCGGTGTGCGGGGCGGTCCGGGCGGTTCGGGGGGGACGGCGCAAGGCCGGGCCCCCGGGCCGCATCGGGCCCCCGCGCAAGCGGCCGCAGATCATGGTGGCGCGCGCCGTCCGGCGGCGGTCTCGGTGGCCCGACGCAGTGGAGTTGTGGGGGGGGATGCGGGGGCTGCGGCCCGGTCTCGTCCGGCGGCTGGGGCGGCCACCGCTAACGGTGGGCACGCCTCCCCAGCGGCGGGGAAAGGCTTCGCGCTGAAACTCGACGACCACGGCGCACGCGGCGATGCCGATGACGCCGCGTTCGAGCGGTACTAGCCTTCGGCGTCCAGGGGCACTTAGCCCCTGGACCCGATTCGTTGGGCTACTGCCCGTGAAGGCCGGCATGCATCGTCAGCGCCCCGTTCAGATCGACCGGCCCCGTATGAAGCGCGATCCAACTTGCCGCCAATCCACCGCCGACCAGCCCGGCCACCGTCGGCAGCATCCCGCCAAAGCTGAGGTTGGCCACCACCGCCCCGCCGAGCATCCCTAACGTGACCATCCGCGTGTAGTTGTGGGCATAATCCATGATCCGAGTCTGTCGTCGGGTCATCAGTTCGAAATCATCATCGCCGTCATCGTCCAATTGCAGAACCAACTCCCCACCGGGCGCACGGTCCCCCGGCAGTTGGGCCCGGGGTTGGGCCACGGCCGCGTGCATCATCGTCACCAGGATGACGGTCAAGACGACGGCCAAGACGACAACGTGAGCCAAGCGCGAGCTGGTGCTGGTCATGGGTTGCCCTTTTGCGATGGAAGATCGACAATCAGTATCGGAACTGCGCCATTGTACTCCCAGCCGCCACCACCGTCACCCCCCACTGTCACCCCCCCCACCGTCACCCCCCCCACTGTCACCAGTGAGAAACGTGCCGATGAGCGTCGCCTGTGCGTCCAGCCCGTCGTCGGTTGACTGCGGTGCCAACCATGACCACCACTCGTGCATCGAAACCGCCCTGGCTCGAGCGGAAACGCTGTGCGTGGAACGCGGGGCGCGGCTGACGGTCTTGCGCCGCCGAGTGCTGGAACTGGTCTGGTCCGGGCACCAGCCGCGCGGTGCCTATCAGTTGCTCGAAGAGTTGGGCCACAACGGCCGCGCCGCAGCACCGCTCACGGTTTATCGTGCGCTGGCGTTCCTGGTTGAACAGGGGCTGGTTCACCGGATTGAATCGCTTAACGCCTATGTCGGCTGTCCGGTACCGGATGCCGGCCACACCGGCCAATTCCTGGTCTGTGATCAGTGTGGGGTGGCGACCGAAATCAATGATCCGCGCGTGACCCAGGCGGTTCGCGATAGCGCCGAGGAACTTGGCTTTCGTATTCAGCAGACAACGGTTGAAATCCGTGGTCGCTGCTTGCGTTGCCACGGCGGGGCACCAGCATGAACGCCGGAAATAGCACAGAACCTTCGGCGAGGGGGGGGTGTCCGCGAATGCGGGGTGTGGGCAGCCGGGTGTAGACCACGACGCCGAAAATGCCTCACTCGGCGCTGCGCACGGTGGCGCGTGTGGGGTTGCCGAAGGGGCACGCGGTAGCCGTCGACAGTCGCGGGGAGACCGTGAGGGGGTTGACGGAGACTGTTATAGTGGGCCGGTTGGTGCCTGCTGGTTCCGGCCGCTGGCGGGAACTTCGCCCGGTGGGGGGGTGCGTAGAGTCGGGCTGAGCGTGCGT
>CAUYTZ010000240.1:0-1423 GCA_963575695.1 uncultured Gammaproteobacteria bacterium
AAGAGATACCGAGCCGGGGTCGAGCGCAGGCCGACGCCGCTGGTCGCCCCGACCATCACCAACTGCCCGCCCGGAAAAATCTTCCGGAACTGGCTGTTGCCCGGCTCGCGGGCGCGGGGCTCGACCACCAGATCGGCCAGCATCGGCGCCGCCGCGATCATCGGGTCGATGCGCGCGGTGGTGTTGCGTTTGATCGCGTCCAGGGTCGGCATGATCAGCAGCATAAGCCCTGGAGCATGATGTATTACATAACCTATCCAGTTGAGGCCACATTCTGTTCCGCCGAGCTGCCCGCCTTTGATTAGAACTATTCTTTCAAGTGGATTGCAGGCGGACAAACAATCCATGATTTCGCGCAGATAGGGCACGCGTGTGGTGCGCCACGGGCCGGGTTCGGCGCTGAGGTCCGGCAGAATGCGGTGCTGATCGGCCCATTCCGACACGGTCAGGGTCGGCTCGGGCGCCGAACCATCGCGCCAGAGCTGGTCGGCCCAATGGGCGGCATCGAAGGAGGCGTCCATAGATTACACCCTGTTGCCAGCGCTGATGTAAACGGTAGCCATGCCGGTCGAGATCGCGGCCACGGTGTCATTCGCCGTGGCCTTGCCAAAGATTTCACAGGCCCCCGAGGCGATCGGCATGTCGTTGGCGGTCGCGGTCTGGGCACCGGTGCCCCAGCGGACGAACACCGGGGACGGGCCGGAGTTGTAGATGCGTAGCGCCGTGGTCCCGGTCGGGATGGTGGCGCTGACGCTGGTAATGATCGGACTCAACTTTAACCGTGCTGGTTGGCGAGAATTGCTTCGGGCTCACCGGCTGGGTGACGGCGCTGCCGTCGATCTTGAGGGTGCCGGTGAGCAAGACCCGCACCGCTTCCAGGCGGGCGACCACCGCTTTCCAGATCGCGGTCCAGGTCGCGGACGGGGCGACGCCATCCCAGGCCGGATCGCTGGCGCTGCCGGCGACAACGGCGTCGTTATCGCCGAGCAGCTTGACCGTCAGGGTCTGCGGCAAAGAGATCGTCACGCCACCCGCTCCGTTGTCCGTAATGATAATTGCGGCGCTGGCGCTCCGGAGGAACGCCGCGAGATTGACCGAGATCACGGCTTTGTTACCGTCAACACCGAGCAACCGCAGGGCGGTGACCGTAGGCAACATCAGGGTGTCGCCGTCGCCGAGCCGGGCGATCAGCCCGTCATCGACGATCAAAGGCCGGTGGCTGGTCATGACCGCTATTCCGGCAGTTCCAGCAGCGGCGTCTTGGCGAGATCGGCCAGATGCTCACGCAGATGCCGGTCGAGCGCGGTGAACATCAGGGCGGGGTCGACCGTGAGTTCCGCCGCCAGTTGCGGTGCCACCCGGAGCGCCCAGCCCAGATGGGCGTTGCGCTCGCGGCGGGCGCGGTTGAAGATCGCGACCTTGA
>CAUYTZ010000241.1:0-2860 GCA_963575695.1 uncultured Gammaproteobacteria bacterium
GGCCCGAAGTTTTTTAACAGCCGCCGAACCGGGGTCCGCCGCCTGGAGGCCCTGATCGCCGAGAAGAACCTGACGCTGGCCGATGTCCTGCGCGCCGCCGGGATCGAAGTTACCGAACCGACCGCACCGGTTTCCCCGCCTTGCCCGGCCTTGAACGAGATCGAAGACGACGGGTACGGCTGCGAAGTGGAACAGGTCGAGGACGGCGACATTCCCGGCACCGAAGACCCGCCCGAACCGGGCATGGTCTGGAACGAACTGGAGCAGGAGTGGGAATACCCGGAAGAAGACCTTTCCGAAGCCCTCGACACGGCGGTGCCGGTGGCCACGCAAGCCGATCCGGAACCGGCCGCGCCCTTGCCCCAGATTGAAGAGCAACCCGCGCCGTCGGCGCCCGAAACGCCCGACGCCGCGACGGTTCTGGCCAGCAATCAGGTGGCCAACGACACTCGTGACCTGCTGGTCCGCTACCTGATCGACAGCGCCGGACTCGATCCCGAGACGGCGGTGCTGGCCGCCCTGCGCGCGGTCACCGCCCTCAAGCTGCCCGAACCGGCAACCCGGCCCGAACCGACCGCGCCGCGTCAGCCCCGCAGCGGCAGCAAGCAGGATCAGGTGATCGCCCTGCTGCGCCGGCCCGAAGGGGCGACCATCGCCCAAATGATCGAAGCAACCGGCTGGTTGAGTCATACCTGCCGGGGCGCTTTGGCCGGGGCGCTCAAGAAGAAGCTCGGCCTGATCATCACCAGCGCCAAGATTGCTGGCGGTGAGCGCATCTACCGGCTGCCAGCGTGAGGGAGGCGACGATGCCTGATCTCCCCCACGACCTCCGCGGCACTCTCGAACGCCTGCTCGCCGATGTCGAAGCCATCTGCTGCACGCCGAAGTGCTACGGCATGCCAGTCGAAGACCCCGACCATCCCTTCCACGACAGCGTCACCGCCGCCCGGGCCGTGCTCGCCAGGGCGAGGCAAGTCGACGAACGTTGATCCGGCAGCCGGGACCGGCGCTTCCTTGGGGCGACGCCGGTCCCGTCTGTCCGTCTCAGGCGTTGACGGCTTCCGGGTTTGGCATAATATGCCAATACCGAATGAGCCACCGGGGTGCCCCGCGATGCCGACCCGCAACGTCGTCCTCACCGATCATCAGGCCGCATTGATCGAGCGGCTGGTCCAGTCCGGACGCTACCAGAACGCCAGTGAAGTCCTCCGGGACGGGCTGCGCATCATCGAACGCCGGGAGAGCGAAGACGCGGCCCGCCTCCAGGCCTTGCGCGATGCCGCCCGGATCGGCATGGCGGACATCGAAGCCGGCCGTTTCGATACCTTCACCGATGCGGAGTCGCTTGGCCGCCACCTCACGGCGCTGGCCGACGAGGCGATCGCCCGGCCGGGGCCGAACGGCTGATGCCTCCGGTCGAGCGCTGGACCGTCCGGCTTGCCGCCGCCGCGACCGGTGATTTCCAGACCATCCTGCAGTGGACGGCCCGGCGGTTCGGCGACCGTCAGGCCCGCCTCTATGCGGACACCCTGCAGGAAGCTCTCAAAGAGTTGGTCGATGGGCCGTCCGCGATTGGCTGCCGACCGCGGGAAGACATCGCCCCGGGGATTTTCACCCTCCACGTCGCTCGCCAGGGAAGGCGGGGGCGCCATTTCATCCTGTTCAAGGTGTCCCGCGAGACCGGCGGCAATTTCGTCGACGTGCTGAGGCTCCTTCATGATGCCATGGACCTTCGCCGGCACCTCCCGTCATCGGTCGATGACCCGGATGAACCGTAGGCAGACTGGCGAGAGGCGAATTCTCTCAAGCCGCCGTTCCCTGGCGCGTTGCAGCGATGTCGTTGAAGAACCTGCCGTCGCCGTCCAGAACGGCGGCCTGCCCGGTGAGGGCCTGCCAGCGCGTCACCGCGACATCGACGTAACGGGGGTCGAGTTCGAGGGCGAAACAGCGGCGTTCGGTGCGTTCGGCGGCGATCAGGGTGGTGCCGGAACCGGAAAACGGCTCGTAGACGCTGTCGCCCTCGGCGGAATTGTTCTCGATCGGCCGGCGCATGCAGGCAACCGGCTTCTGAGTGCCGTGAACGGTGGCGCCGTCATCCTCGCCGCTGGCGATCGGCCAGACGGTGGCCTGATCCCGCGCGCCTTGCCAATGGCCGGTACCGCCCTTGCGCACCGCGTACCAGCAGGGTTCATGCTGCCAGTGATAATCACCGCGCCCGAGCACGAAGCGGGGCTTCGACCAGATGATCTGGCTGCGGACGACGAAGCCGCAGACCTCGAGACTTTCCGCGACCACCCGGGCATGAACGGCGGCGTGCCAGACATAGGCGACTTCGCCCGGAAACAGCGCCCAGGCTTCCCGCCAGTCGGCGCGGTCATCGTTGGCGACCTTGCCGGTGCGGCTGGTGCTCGACACCCCGGCTTCGTTGCGCCAAGCGGGATCGTAGGAGACACCGTAGGGTGGGTCGGTCACCATCAGATGCGGCACGGCGCCGGCCAGCAGCCGCTCGACATCGGTCGCCACTGTGGCGTCACCGCACAGCAGGCGATGTTTTCCCAGAACCCACAGGTCGCCCGGACGCGAGACTGGCTCGGCCGGCGGTTCTGGAGCGGCGTCCTCGTCGGCGGAGTCCGCGCCGGCACCGTCGTCTTCGCCATTCCCGTCCAGCAGGGTTTCGAGTTCTTCGCCACCGAAGCCGGTCAAACCGAGGTCGAAGTCGAGGACCTGAAGTTCCTCGATCTCCAGCCGCAGCAACTCGTCGTTCCAGCCGGCATTGAGGGCCAGCTTATTGTCGGCAATTCTGAAGGCCCTCTTTTGGGCCTCTGAGAGGTGGCCGAGAATGATCACCGGCACGGTGTCC
>CAUYTZ010000242.1:0-1193 GCA_963575695.1 uncultured Gammaproteobacteria bacterium
CGTGTTGGTGTCACTCAAGCCGATCCGCCCCGCTCGTCGCAAGTTAAAATGTATTGGAATGGCAACCTCGACAAGGCTTGCGGCAATTAAGTCACAGTGACTGCGAATTTGCGCAACAAGTTCGCATTTCCGGTACCACAAAAATGGCAATACGCCTGTGTTTTGTGCGACCGTCTCACGACATGCTTTTTGGTTGATCCTGAACGGATATCATGCATCATCCGCATCGGAACACCAGGGAGGCCCGAACCGATGTGTACCATGGTCATTCTGCGCCGACCAGCGGCGGCGTGGCCGCTGATCATCGGTGCCAATCGCGACGAGATGCTCGACCGGCCGTGGTTGCCACCGGGGCGTCACTGGCCGGAGCGGCCCGGCGTTACCGCCGGCCTTGATCAACTGGGCTTGGGCACCTGGCTGGGCATCAACCACGCCGGCGTGGTCGCCGGCATTCTCAACCGGGAAGGCACCCTGGGGCCGGCGGTCGGACTACGGTCACGCGGGGAACTGGTCTTAGCGGCACTGGGCCATCCCGATGCGCTCGCCGCGGCGGAGGCGATGGCAACGATTGATCCGCGCGACTACCGGCCGTTCAACCTGGTCATTGCCGATCGCGAACACGCCTTTTGTCTTTACCACCGCTCCACCCAGCGACCGCATCTGACTGCGGAGTCGATTGGGGCCGGCTTGTCGATGATCACCGCCCATGACCTGAACGACCGCAACGACTCGCGGATTCGTTTGTATTTGCCGCAATTTGAAGAGGCCACCCAGCCGGAGCCGGAGCGGGACGACTGGCGCGAGTGGGAAGATTTGCTGGCCAGCCATCTGTGGGTTGACGACGCCGGCCCTAAGGGTGCGATGTGCTTTTCGACTCCGTCCGGCTTTGGTACCGGTTCCGGTTCGTTGATTGCGGTCGCCGGTTCGCCCGAGTCGAAGCCTTCGGCGCTTTGGCGGTTCGCCGCCGGCCCACCCGGGCGGGTGCCGTGGCGGGATGTGGTGCTAGGTTAACATCCATCCTCGTTCATAGAAATAAGACAGAAATAAGGGGGCAGGGCAATCGGGTGAAACAGTTCTTGACAAGGGGCCTGTGTTTCGAATCGATCGGCACACTGATTCGGAGCGGAGGTCACGATGGACGGGGCAGGATGTCTTGGAGAAGCCGTTGTTTTCCTGAAGCATTTTTCAGGCTT
>CAUYTZ010000243.1:0-1909 GCA_963575695.1 uncultured Gammaproteobacteria bacterium
GATTAACGCCGGCAGCTACACGATCGCACCGGGCGGGCTTCTCTCTGGCAACTACGAGATCGCCTTCCGCGACGGCACCCTGGTGCTCACGGGCAGCGCCACAAAGAATTCCACTGAACAATTGGCGTTGCAGAACACGAACTTGCTGACGCCCACCGCCCCTGACCACAACGCCCTAGCGTCCCCGGGGAATCAAGTCTCTGATGCTGGTCTGGGACAGGCGCTCGCTTCAACCACCACCAGCACGACCGAAACGGCGATTGTCGCGCCCGTTGCGGCGGCGGCTCCGGTTCTGACCATGCCGGCCGCATCGACGACGGCCCAACTCGCCCAAGCCCCCGTGGTTCAGCAAGGGGTGCGGACGATGGTGACGGCGGTCGAGAGCGGCGCGATCCACGAGACCATCACCGCGTTCGCCATCCAGGGCAAGTTGTCGATGCCTGAACAGAAGGCCGTGTTCGCCGGCGTTTCGGCGGTGCGGATCGTCAGCGGCTTGCTGGCGAGTTCCAGCCCGATCGCACAAGCGGTTGGTGCCGAACTTCAGCAGGTGGCGGGCGGCAATCTTAAGGTTCAGTACGCCGATGTGAAGCAACTGCTGGCCGCCAGCGGCGTCGATCCGGCGGTGACGCGCTCTTATCTCGGCCTTTATCAAGTGGTTCAGAAGCAGGCGATGACCCGGCTGCTGGCGGGAGCGTTGGACCAACTCAGGCTCAATCCTCGTGCCGCCGAGGTCAGCCAGATCGGCCAGACGAGCGGGATCTCGCGACCGGGGCGCGGGCTGCGTGGCGTTTCGGGAATTACCGCCCCCCGCATGACGGGGGCCTCAGAGTCTGAGACGGCTCCGGCAGCCGGGATCTTCAAGATCGAACGGGCCACTCTCGGCACCGACAAGGCGGGACAGCCAATCCTGAAGGGCAGAATCAACAACTGGGTTCCCGGGTGGATTTCCAGTTCATTGCACAAGACCTGGGTTCAGGTCGCCGATCTGTCCCTAACCCGGATCGAGGACTTGCTGGGACCGTTGTCACCCCAGGTCGCGGCGGTGCCGGAAGGGGCCGCGGCCCCGCCCAAGCTGGCCAATTGGACCGGTGGTCGGCAGGTTCGGTTCAACGGCCGTTGGTTGTTCGTGCGTGACGACGGCTCGTTCGACGTTCCGCTGACGACGCGGGGGATCACCGAGAAACCGAAACTGACCATCATCGACGAACAGGGCGAGATTCGGGAGCAGATCATTGAGGTTGACGCGGCCGCACTGGAGAGAACCCGGCCACAGGCCACAGCCAAGCCGCGTAAGGTCGCGGTTCTGTTCGCCAACAGGATCTATCAGCATTCGGAATTGCCGAGCCTGGTCACACCGGGTCGGGATGTGGCGCTCATCGCGGGAGAACTCCGCAGCCGCTTTGGGTTCGAAACCCGAATCATCGCCAACGCCACCAAGGAGGCGATCGTCAATGTCATCCGGACCTTGCACGATTCGCTGAGTGAGCGCGACCAAGTGGTGCTCTACTATGCGGGCCACGGCTATGAAGATGACCAGACGGGCACAGGTTACTGGTTGCCGGTCGATGCCGAGACCGATAGCGCCGGCCACTGGCTGTCGACCAAAGATGTCGCCCGCTTGCTGCGCGGCGTTCCGGCCAAGAACATCATGGTCATTGCCGACAGCTGCTATTCGGGATCGTTTACCAAAGAGCAACAGGTCGAAACCGCCGGCCGCCCGGCCAACATCCTGGAACTTGGTGAACTGCGTGGCGTCATGGCCATGTCCTCGGGCGGCGACGAGCCGGTGATGGATGGCTCGGAGAATTCACCCTTCGCGCGGGCACTGGTGGGCAGGCTGCGGACTCTGCCAACCGGCTCCCTCGGGGAGGAGTTGTTCATCAAAGTCAGGAACGACGTGGTTGCCGAA
>CAUYTZ010000244.1:0-1740 GCA_963575695.1 uncultured Gammaproteobacteria bacterium
GGACGAAACTTAATACCAAGGAATTTAGTTCAAGACCGCTTCTTCTTCGCCACCGCTGGCATGATCAACGATATCACCGGCAAACAGCCGAGCGACATCCAACAAAGTCACCATCCGGTTTTCCGCAGTATAGAGACCAGACAGGTACTGGGCATCGATCAAACCGCCTTCCATCATCGGCGGCAGCTTGATCTGATCGTGGGCGATGGCCAAAATGTCGGAAATAGCGTCAACCAGAACGCCACGGATATTCTCTCCAACCTGAACCACGACCACGACGTGGCGCTTAGAGACTTCGGTCACGCCGCCACCAAACCGAGCCCGAAGGTCAAGAATCGGAATGATGATGCCGCGCAGGTTGATCACCCCACGAACATAGGCCGGCAGATTCGGCAGGCGATTTTCCAGGGTCCAGCCACGAATTTCGCGCACAGACAGAATATTGACGCCGTATTCCTCGCTGCCAACGGTAAAGGTCACATATTGCTGTTCTTCTTTGGACGCCACCTTAACCGCGCCACTGCGGGCGACGGCAGGCTCTCTCCGGCCAAATCCGGCCACGGCCACGGAAGTCTGTGCGCTCATCGCATAACCCTTTCACCGTGCGAACCACCGGCTTTGTCCGTAAACCAGCCGGCGATCCGGGAAAGTCACCACCAAGAAGGAAGGGGGCTAGAATGGACGGGCCGGCGAAAAACGCCGGCCCTCCGCTCAGAATTCCTTCCAATCCTCGCCATCGGCGCTTGCCGCATGGCGCAAGGCCCCGCCGCCGCCCGCCGCCGGCTTCGGTGCCGGAGCGTGCCTGGCCGGAGCCGGACGATGCGCCACCGGCTTTGCTGCCACCGCTGGTTTGGCCGCTGGTGCGGATTTATGAGCCGCCGTCATACGGGTCGTTCCTGTCCTGGCGGGGGCATGTCCAGCACCGACCGACGGGGAATAGGCCGGGGCCCGCGCCGACTGGAACGAAGATGACCGCGCCAGCTTAAAGAATGACATTTGCTGGCCAAGGTCGCCGGCCTGATTGGCCATCGACTGCGCCGCTGCGGTGGTTTCTTCGACCAGAGCCGCGTTTTTCTGCGTCATCTCGTCCAACTGAGCCACGGTCGAGTTGATCTCCTCCACCGCCGAAGCTTGTTCGGAACTGGCCGAAGCGATTTCCCCGATGAGGCTGGCAACCTGCTGCACCCCTGAAACGATGCCGACCAGGGCATCGCCGGCCTTGCGCACCAGATCCACGCCTTGCTTGACCTCACCATCGCTGGCCATGATCAAGGTCTTGATTTCTTTGGACGCCTGGGCCGAGCGTTGCGCCAAGACCCGCACTTCCTGCGCGACCACGGCGAAGCCCTTGCCGGCATCGCCAGCACGAGCGGCCTCGACTGCGGCGTGGTTTCCCGCCGCGATACCATGCACGCGCCGCTTCTGCACATCCGTCTCAAGCGCCTGCCCGGCCGCATCGATCGCCGCCGGAACAACGCCCGACTCTAACATGCCCGTCCGGTCCAGGGCGTCCAGGCAATCTTTCAGCATTTCGTCGATGGTGGCCTCTTCGGCGTCCAGAACCAGGTCATAGTCGATGGCGTCAATAAACGCATCTTCAAACATTTCATGCAAAAACTGGCGTCGGTGGCCATAACCGCGTTCGAACCGCCGTGGTCGCGCAGGAAGTGCGGGTCTTGGCGCAACGCTCGGCCCAGGCGTCCAAAGAAATCAAGACCTTGATCATGGCCAGCGATGGTG
>CAUYTZ010000245.1:0-8611 GCA_963575695.1 uncultured Gammaproteobacteria bacterium
GAAAAACGTGATCTCTTTCTGGGCCTATCTCGGTGATCGCCTCGGCATCAACCCTGGCACCGTGGCCTCCCTGTCGGACCTAATTCGGAAACGGACAGTCCCGCAACGGGCTTGAACGCCACCGGTTATTGAGCGTTCACGTGTCGTTGCCGGTACCACCAAGAAGCAGGTCATCCCCACCCCGCCCATCCAGGGTGTCGTCGTTCACGGTGGCGAACACAGTCTCCGATTGAGCGGTCCCGGTAAAGGTCAGGCCTTTGGTCAGATCCCACCAGAAACCATCAATAATGGACAGGTATTCGATCCGGTTAAGCGGATCTAAGAACTGGTTCTCCACTGTCATAACATCGGCGCCATTGCCAAAGGTAATGATCAGGTCATCATCGGAACGGGTGAAGCGTAGATCTGGATCCGTTACCCCCGACTTGATGCTGATTCTATCCCAGTCATCAGCCGTACCATTGTCCTTGATCCGGTCCTGGCCATCGCCAAAGCCGAAATCATATTCATCCCCTCCGGTGCCCCCAGTCAGCACGTCATTGCCACCCCTGCCATCCAGGACATCACCGTCATCGGTTCCAAGAACGGTTTCATCGGTTGCCGTGCCGGTGAAATTCAAGCCCCAGCCAATTCCCCAGGATTGCTGTATTCCCCACCAATCTGCCCGCCCCCAGGTCTCGCGCGGACCATACCACAGGGTTTCAATCCGGTTTGCGGTACCGTCATATTGGTTGGCGACAGTCAGAGTTTCTCCGGTTGACAGATAAATATTCAGGTCATTGTTAACACGCAGAAACCGGATGTTTTCGATCAGGAGATCCTGCGACAGGTAGATCGCATCGTTCCAGTCGCCGCTGCCTTGCTCATCGATAATGTCATTGCCGTCGCCCGTCCGATAGATGTAGCTGTCGTTGCCGGCACCTCCTTGCAACCGGTCATCGCCAGCGCCACCAATCAGGGCATCATCACCGCCCAGGCCTTGCAGCGTATCGCTTCCTCCATGGCCAAGAACAAGTCAGCGCTCTCGGCTCCGGTCAACGTATCGTTGCCTCCCGTGCCGTCACTTATGACCCCGTCAAGCGGCAACGGTGTTCCATCGGCCAGGAACAACGTTCTCACCGCGGCCGTTGGGTCAGCATAGTGATTATGGACCGTCAACGTATCGTCGCTGCCGGTCAGGGAGATGACCAAATCACCATCAAGGCGTGTGAAGTGCAAATCGTCCGGCACCGAAATGTCTTTGATCTGAATCGAATTCTCCCAATCGAGATGACCTTGGTCATCAACCGTATCTTGGCCATAGCCTCGACCAAACACATAGGTGTCGTCACCCCAGCCGCCAATAAGCGTATCATTTCCTCCGCGACCGTCAAAGGTGTCATTCCGGTCAGATCCGCTCAGGGTGTCATCCCCGGCGGTACCGGTCAGCGGCAAGCCGCTATCAATATATTTTTCGGTTCCATCAGCGAAGACCAGCCTCGAAATTCCATGTGCGGACTGCCCAATTTGGTCAAGAACCCAGACTGAAGCCTGGTTGTTTCCCAACTCGATGATCAGATCCGTGCCGTCCAGCCGCATGGCAACGTCGTCCGGACGCACCCCTGCAGTCAGCACCAGCGCGCCGCCCCCGCCTTCGTCATCGATCACATCATGCCCGGAGCCGAAACCGAACACGTAGCTGTCATCCCCCATGCCGCCCTTGAGAGTATCATCGCCGGCACCGCCAAGCAGCGTATCCGCCCACACCGATCCCGACAGTGTGTCATTCCCGTCGGTACCGGTAAAATAGCCCTGTTTTAGGCTCCAGGTGGTGCCGTCGGCAAAACCCAGGTACTCAATGGCATAGTCAGGATCAGAAAACTGCTTGTTGATATTGATGCTTCCATAGGCTCCAAGAAGATCAGACCAGAACCACATGAAAAGATTGTCTCCCTCCATCGAGAGGTTGACATCCTTCTTCTCTATCCCAGTTCCGAGCAAAATTGTATCGCTCGCATCTCCGGAGCCTTGTTCATCAATGTAATCATAGCCATCATTGATGCCGTAAACATAGGTGTCATTGCCCGCTCCGCCAAACAGTGCGTCATTACCCTCCCCTCCGACCAGGGTGTCATTGCCGCTGTTGCCCCAAAGCAAGTCTCCTCCGCCACTGCCGTTGAGACGGTCATCGCCACCATTGCCGGTCAGAGTATCGTCCCAAACCGATCCGGTCAGGACATCGTCGCCCTCGGAGCCGTTCTGGAGGCGTTGCTGCAAATTCCAGATCGTGCCATCGGCAAAAGAGATGTTTTCGATCGCGCTGCTTGGATCAGAAAACTGCTTGTTGATCTGGATGTTGCCGGCATTATCTCCTATATTAACCAAAAGCATATCGTTGACTTGATAGAGGTGTACGTCAGCCGCCGCAATCCCTTCCTTGAACTGGATGGTGTCTCCGGAACTTCCGCCCCCTTGCTCATCCAGGTAATCGTATCCGTCGCCAAGACCGTAAACATAGGTATCGTTACCCGCGCCACCGAACAGGAAATCATTGCCCTCACCGCCTTCCAGAGTGTCGCCACCCCGTCCGCCGAACAGGAAATCGTCCCCGGCATACCCCTTGAGCAGATCACTGCCGTTGCCCCCGTTCAAGGTATCGTTGAGGGCGGAGCCATAGAGGTTCAAATTGGTGGGAATACTGACGCCATCGCCACTTCCCGGTAGGGACCAGGATGTACCATCGGCAAAATTGAGGGTTTCAACCCGGCTGGCAGTACCTGAATACTGATTACGGATTCTGATGCCATCCGCGCCTCCCGAACCGATCGAAAGAATTAGGTCATTACCACTCCGACTTACCTGAACTTCATTCGGAACGATGTCGCCGCGCAGTTGGATGACGTCTCCATTATCGCCAGAAGACTGCTCATCAATGGTATCTTGGCCATCACCGCGGCCGAAAACATAGGCGTCGTTGCCGATGCCGCCATAAAGCGTATCGTTCCCGCGCACCCCCGACAAAGCGTCATCACCGTCACCACCGGCCAGGGTATCCGTCCCAACGCCACCCGACAGCGTGTCATTGTAGTTGGTACCGGCCATTGTCCCGCCGGCATCACCGGCGGTCAACGTCAGGCCACCAACCAGAAACCACTTGGTCCCATCGGCAAAACGCAGGGTTTCGACGTGGCCCGCACCAGCCAAAAACTGATTTTGTACTTTGACCTGACTGGTTGCATCCGCTCCAGCCGAGATCACCAGATCGTTGCCAACCCGGCTAAGACGGACATCCGAGAGCGCAATGTTTGCCTGGAGTTGAATAACGTCGCCCGCTTCTCCGGAATCCTGTTCGATGATGGTGTCAACACCATCCCCGCGGCCATAAATATAGGTGTCACTGCCGGAACCGCCTTCAAGATGGTCATCTCCAACCCCACCGGTCAGAGTGTCATCGCCGCCAGCGCCAAACAGAGCGTCCTGGCCGTGCCCACCCCGCAAGTCGTCATTCAAGTCGGTGCCGGTGAGTTGTTCACCGCCATCGCCCGCAGTCAGGGACACACCACGGGTCAGATCCCAAGTTGTGCCATCGGCGAAACGCAGGGGTTCGATCTGACTGGCGGAGCCACGAAATTGATTCTGAATTGTGAGCGTATCCTGCCCAGTATCACCTATTGAAACCGTGAGATGGTCTCCGAATCTTGCCAGATGAACATCCGCGACCGATACTCCGGCACGAAGTTGAATGACGTCGGCTGCATCCCCGGAGTTCTGCTCATCAACCGCGTCAGTACCGTCGCCCCACCCAAAGAGGTAGGTGTCATTGCCGGCACCGCCCAGCAGGATGTCATGTCCGGCGCCACCACTGAGAGTATCATTGCCGCCCTCCCCGAACAAAACATCCGATCCACTTCCGCCTTGCAAAGTATCCGCAAAAGCAGTTCCCGAAAGATTGCCACCAGTGCTCGCGGTCAGCGTCAAACCGTGAGTCAGATCCAAGACAGTCCCGTCGGCGAAGCGCAAGCTTTCCAGGGCAGAAGCGGAAACCAGAGGGCCGTTGAACTGGTTCTTAACCGTGACGTTTTCCCTTTGATCGCCAATGTTGACCACCAGATCATTGGTCCCCAGTAACCGACTCAAACGAACATCGGCCGCAGTGATCCCCGCCTTGAAAGAGAGTGTATCCCCGGCTGACCCGGCCCCAAGTTCATCAATCGTGTCCTGGCCATCGCCCCGGCCGAACAAATAGGTGTCGCTTCCCTTGCCGCCATGCAACGTGTCATTGCCTTCGTGGCCATCAAACGTATCCTGGCCGCTGCTTCCCTCCAGCACGTCATCACCAGCGGTCCCGTTTATCGGGAAGACCATATGCGCCAGATCCCAACTGGTCCCGTCAGCAAACTTGAGGGTTTCAACTTTCTGCCAGTAGCTCCCGAACTGGTTTCGAATTGTCAGCGTGTCCTGTCCATCACCAAGCTGAATGATCAAATCACTGTTCTGCCTGAAGGCGGAAACGTCTGCCGATGAAATACCATCAGACAGCTGTATGGCATCGTTCCAGCCGCCGTTTTCAATGATGACATCCTTTCCTGATCCGCGTCCGAACAGATAGGTCGTGTCCCTGTAGCTTCCGACCAGGGTGTCATCATTCGCGCCCCCTTGCAGGGGATCGCTTCCGTAATAATCACCAAAAGTCAGGCCAGAGTTATTCAGGTCGATGACGGTTCCATCGGCAAAACGCAGGGTTTCGACAGTTCCACCCTCCCGGTATTGCCCGGAAATGGTCAGGGTGTCTCCGTTGAATTTACCATCGGAAGAATACAGGTAGGAGTTGTGCCCCAGCCGGATCTGAAGGTCATCGCCGGAACGCCAGAACGTAAGGTCACCGGCCGTCACCCCGGGATCAAACGCAATCACATCATGATCGCCGCCGGTATCGGAAATCCGATCCTTGCCATACCACCATCCGAACAAATAAAGGTCGTTCCCGCCTCCCCCATTCAGGGTATCGTTGCCACCGGCCCCATCCAGGCGGTCATCACCGCTTGAGCCGACCAAAGTTTCATTGGCGACGTTGCCGCAAATCCATGGTGCAGACGGATCACCGTAAATCCGGGCGGAGTCCGTCCCAGCCGCGGTCAAGGCGCCAAGAACCTGATGATAATTCCAGCTCGTACCGTCCGCAAAGCGCATCTCATTCAGTTGAAAGACCGGCCGGGACCATATTTCTGAAACCGGGCGGAAGAAAATGTTCTGGATGGTCAGAGTGTCATCGGTCCCAACCACCGAAATGACCAAGTCTGCCCCGATCGCGGTCTGCACAGGGATCAGCACCAGATCATTCGGCGTGATGCCCGCCTTGAACTGGATGGTTTCCCGCCCACGAGTATCAATAATCAAATCATGCCCATACCCACGCCCGAAAACATAGGTGTCGTTGCCACCTTGTCCTTGCAGAAGGTCGTTGCCGGCGCCGCCATCAAGAAGATTAACACCACTAAGATCGACCAGCGTGTCATCCCCGGAGGTTCCACGCATGACCTGAGCTTCGATCTGGTCCCAATTTAAAACCGTTCCATCGGCAAAGGAGATCGACTTAAGGGTGCCATAATGGAAGTCATTGAATTGTCCCTTTACCGTCACGGTTTTGCCGGTCGAAGCAATGTGGAGTTCCAGATCGCGGCTGGTGCCGTTCCGTGACAACGTCACATCGGATGCATTGATATTCTTCAGCACCAGTTTGGACAGAGAGCCACCATCTTCAATCGTGTCGTTGCCGCCCGCGGCGGAATAGACATAGGTATCGGCGCCACCCAAGCCGTTGAGATACTTGTCACCGGTGCCGGCAATCAGGGTTTCATTGCTCCTGGCATAACCATAGACCGAGCCGAATTCCGCCGCACTTTCCTGATCAAGCAGCTTCTGCTTTAGGTCCGCTGGAAACCATTCCGCGCCATCGGCAAAAGTAATCGACTGCAGCGTGCCCGCGTTATTCCCGTTGAACTGGCCCTTGATGGTCACCATCTTGCCGGTCGAACCGATATGGAGCACCAGATTATCACTGTTTCCGTCGCGAGACACGGTAACATCGGCGGCATTGATGTCGGTGAGCACCAGTTTGGACAGCGAACCGCCATCATCGATCGTGTCGTCACCGCCGGACGAGGTGTACACATAAATATCGGCGCCACCTTTGCCCTTGATCGTCTTGTCACCCTCCGCCGCCAGGATCACGTTGTCACCGCCGGTGCCCAGCAGCGTCCCGGTCGCACCGCTGCCGTCGATCACTGACGTAAACCCGAACTCGGCCAGTTGGGCCTGCTTGTCCGCCAGACTGTCGGAGAGGTGAGCGGCGGATCTCAGAGAGCCGATTGCTTCGGACCGCAGTTTTTCATTGATATCGGTGAGAGCCAGGGATGCGCCATCGGCGAACTGCACCGCGGCCAGTCCATGGCCGGAAAAATAGCCGGTAACCGTAATCGTGGCCCCGGTCGCCCTGTTGACGATGAGCAGATCATTGTCGTGGTTGGGGCGCTCGAACACCACCTGATCAGACGTGATTCCGGCCATCAGCAACCGGGCGGATGAACCGTTGGCGGTGATGGTGTCATTGCCGCCGGTGGCGGAATAGACATAGAAATCGTTCATGCCACCCGCAACGGTCTTGTCGCCGGCGCCCAGACGAATGATCGCGTTGGAGGGCGGACCGGAGACAGCCCCCGTGGCCGATCCTTCATCCACCGCGGTCATGCCGAATTGAGTATAGAATTGGTTCTGAACCCCGATCGCCAAGCCCGCGCTCTCGGCGGCCATACTGAAGGCCGCAACCAGCGCCTTGTCGTCGTTGACGTCAACCCGCAGATCCTTGATCAGCGGCAGCACCTTGTCCCAATAGGCCGGGGCCAGAGCCGGGTCGGCCGGGGCATGGTCGGCAAGCGCCTTGACCAGACCGTTGAGGTCGGTGACCAACCGGTCGGATGCGGAATCATAGAAAACATAGGCGAAGAAGGCCGCGAACGGATTGGCCACGGCGTCTTCCACCGTCATTCCGTTCAGCGCTTGCGCCAGGGACACTTGAGAAGCGAAGCGGACTTCCAATTCATCGATGATCGAGCGATAGATCTTTTCGTCGCGTGGACCGGCGATGTTGTTCGGGTTGGCGACATAGGCCGGGTCCGTTGAATTGATGCCATAGAAAGCGTAAACTACGGCCAGATGTTGGGCGTTGACATTGGGACCACGGCTGGTCGGGGCAATGCCGGAAGCGCCGGCCCAATCCAGAACCATGGCCTGGAAGGCGGCGTCGAACTCCGCGTGCGAAACCGTGCCCGCGCTCAACACCAGCGTCTTGACCTTGGCCAGCAACTCGGGATGCAGCGACATCGCCACCGACAGGTTCGGCATCCGGCCATAGCCATCCAGTTCCGGCAACGTCAGCGCCCCGGGCGCATAGCGGAAGCCGGCCGATGGCTGATAAATCGTCAGCAACGAACTGGTGGCGAAGTTGACCTCGGCGATGGTCCGGCTCACCGTGCCGGTGCCCTCCGAGTTAACCATGGTGAAACTGGCGGTCGCAACCACGGTGTTGCCGTTGACCGTCGCGCCCGACCCGGTGGTGGTCAGGTTGATCGATTGGATGCCGAGCGCGCTCAATGTGTGCAATTCGCCCGCCGCTGACTGGCCGTCGCCGTCCGTATCCACCCACACCCGCAAAGAGGTGAATTCCGGGTCGCTGGCGTCGATCACGCCGTCGCCGTTGGCGTCAAGCGCCGCCAAATCCTGAAAGGCGTTACCACTCAGCGCGCCAAGAAGTTCGTTGGCGGTAACCGTTGATCCTCCGTGACCATCATCAAGAACCAACAGGCCTTCGCCCGGCTTGACCCATCCGGTTTCCCGGGCGAAACCGGAGCCGGTGAAATCGAAATAGGCCGCTGATCCGGCAAACGAGGACAAACTTATCCCGGCTCCGCTCAGATCCAGCACCAGCGGGTCGTAATTGGTCGGCTGCGGCGTGCCTGGCAGGCCAGGGGGCGGTATCCGCGGTTCTTCCGGGGGGCTGGGTTCCGGAGGAACAAATGGAAGGTCCGGCCACCAGGGACTTGGGGCAGGAGCGCTGGGATCATCAGGCGCAGGAGCCGGGGGAGGAGCGGGGTTCGGATTCGGCACAGGAGCCGGAGCGGAAGAACCGTTCTGAACTGAGCTAGTCAAGTGATCAGGGGTAAAGAATTTCTGAATTTGAGGCAACGGGCAAGTTGACCCCTGCCCATACTGTTCTGCCAGCTCAGCGCCCGCCTCTATATAAGTAACGTTCGGTGGGTTGTTTCCATAGCTACCACTTATATTTATGTTATTTTCTTTCTCTAGAATAAAGCTTGCAGAAGATCTAATAACGCAGTTCAATCTGTTTAAACTACCGCCTCCGATAATAGCCTCATCACTACCAAACCCAGACAGGCTAGCGATGAAACCAAGATTGAATGATGCAGCGTCCTGAAATGCGGAAACAAAGGGTCCGGTTGTTCCGTTGTATGATCTCTGAAGATCCTGAGAGCCGTTTCGGACGAAGGCAACCGCCATCATTAACACCGCAGGTACGATGCCGCCTCCAGCGAATGAACTAGTTAATGCTATCGTA
>CAUYTZ010000246.1:0-1064 GCA_963575695.1 uncultured Gammaproteobacteria bacterium
TCGGGCGGCGACGAGCCGGTGATGGATGGCTCGGAGAATTCACCCTTCGCGCGGGCACTGGTGGGCAGGCTGCGGACTCTGCCAACCGGCTCCCTCGGGGAGGAGTTGTTCATCAAAGTCAGGAACGACGTGGTTGCCGAAACCCCGCAGACACCGCATTATGGCGTGATCAGTTCGGCGGGCTATGACAAGGGCGCCGATTATCTGTTCACGGCTCAACAAGAGATGAACAATCATTGACCGGTGGGCGATCTCCGCTCGCCGTCAGCATTGGAGAGTAGTCTTGGATACAGCATATTTTTTCTCAAGAATTCTACCCGCTGCATTGACAAGCGCTTGGCTTGCTTTGAGCATGCCGGCATTCGCCGCCCCATCCGCGAACACTCAACCACCGCCGACGGTCCCGGTTCAGCCGGCCACCGAGACGGCCAACATCCAGGGCTTCCGATCCGCGAAATTTGGCATGGCGGAGGCTCAGGTTCGGCAAGCGATCACCAGTGACTTCAAGACGTTGGCGGAAGAGATCACAAAACAGAAAAATGACGTTGAACAGACAACCGCCCTGTCCTTTGATGCTGACAATGTTTTGCCTGTTGGCGGTAAGGCTAAGGTCACCTACATTCTTGGATACCAAACTCAAAAGCTGATTCAGGTCAATCTTACCTGGAGCCTTGGTTCCGGTATGGCGGCCTCTTCGGAGGCCCTTGTTGAAACAGCGAACCTTCTACGCCAACACTTTCTGAAGAAAACCTACAAGCCCGGCAGTGTTCTGACCAATGCCCAGATTCCAGACGGGTCCGTGATTGTTTTTCGTGGCAATGACGCAGAAGGCCGGATGACGATCTTGGTACTCGGCGGCGAGAAGCAGCCTGTGATGGGCAAAGACGCCCCCCCCGACAATGAAGCCGACGAGCCTACTTCTGTCCTATATCAAAGACGTTGAGCACCCGGATATCTTTCAGATTAAGCCGGATGCGTTTTAGCCTGGAGATGAAATTTTAAAAGCATCCCCCATATGGGGGATTTCGGGTCGATTGCCGCGCCTTATGGTCGGTGAATAACCC
>CAUYTZ010000247.1:0-9625 GCA_963575695.1 uncultured Gammaproteobacteria bacterium
CGATTCCGATGCCGACCAGTTTGCCATGAACAAAGGTCTGTTCGTCATTGAACAGGCCGGGGAGAGCGTCAAACTGGCCAATAACAGGGATTTTGTGCCGCGCACCTGGTGAACGGTGCAAAACGGGCCTGCCTCCGTGTGATTGCGGCTTTCTGGCGTCCACATAACCATTGCGTCCTTATTGGATCACCTATTGAATCATAAGTGATTCCAATGATTCAACAACTTTCCGGACGGCCTCTTAGAAATAACAGTTTCCCATATTAGACTCGCAACAACTTAGTTCAAGAATTGCCGATGTTATTTGTGCGATATTAATCTACGGTACAGAGTGGGAACCCGATGACCGTCAAGATGACGGCCAGCGGCGCGGTTGTGCCGCCGGTCATAACTTATACGCTCGGCACAGCATGAGATCACGCTTGACATGAATGCCGGACACTGTATCGTGCCTCGTATGGACACATCTACTGCGTGTGGCGGGAGTATTTTGAACGGTTTGATTCTCTCTTAGTTTTGCCATCAAGCTGTCAGAAGACAGATGTCCACCTCAACCACACCCAGAATTATAAGAATTTTTTGAAAAAACTATCAAACATGTAGTTAAAGGAATTTTTATCGATGAATATTCTTGGCCTCTCCTTCGATTATCATGAAGCACCTGCCGTTTTAATGGTCGATGGCGAAGTTGTCGCTGCGGCTCTTGAGGAGAGGTTTTCCAGGATTAAACACGATGCCGATTTGCCGGAGAAAACCATCGCTTTCTGCTTGAAGCAGATGGGGATCACGGCGGCACAGCTCGATCATGTCGTGTTTTACGAAAACCCTCTGCTCAAGTTCGATCGCATCCTGCGCAGCGCCATCCGTACCTTCCCACGGGGGAACCGCTTTTTCGTCGAGGCCCTTCAATCCTGGCTGCTTCTGCGCAAGTTCGAGGTCCGCGAGCGCATCGCCGAAAAAACCGGAGTTGCGCCTCATCGAATTCATTATTCGACCCATCACCAGTCTCACGCCGCCTCGGCCTTTTACGCCTCACCCTTCGACGAAGCCACCATCCTCACTCTCGATGGTGTGGGAGAGTTTGAAACGGCGTCCATCAGTATCGGCCGTGGCACCAGGCTGGAAAAGATGGTGTCGATCAATATTCCCCATTCGTTGGGGCTATTTTACAGCGCCTTTACCGCCTTTCTAGGTTTTCATGTCAATGGTGGGGAATACAAGGTTATGGGAATGGCCGGCTTCGGCCAGCCAGTGTTTGCGGCGGAGCTGATGAAGCTGTTTCATCTGCGCTCAGACGGTAGTTTTCGCCTCAAGCAAAATTACTTCGACTTTCTCTGTCCACGAACCCTGCCCTTCCGTCCGGCTTTGACCGAGTGGCTTGGCCCGGCCCGGGTACCGGATTCGCCGTTCCGGCTCGTCAGCGAAGAGGCAGGAGACGCCGAACTCGTCGCCACCAGCCGTCGCTACGCCGACATCGCCGCCAGCGTTCAGCGTTGCGCCGAAACCGTTATTCTCCACATGGCATCGCGGGCGGTGGAAAAGACCGGAATTCGCAATCTATGTCTGGCCGGCGGTGTCGCCCTTAACTCGATGGCCAACGGCCGGATCATCCGGGAGCTAGGGCTGCCACTTTATGTTCACCCAGCAGCGGGAGATTCCGGCGGGGCTTGGGGTGCGGCAGCCTACTATCATCACCATGTTCTGGGCCAGCCGCGCCGGAAAGCGACAACGACCGCGTTGCTCGGCGCGAGCTACGGCGAAGAGGATATCCGCACTGCCATCGCTGCCAGCGGCTTTTCCAACGTCCGCCATCTTCCCGAAGACCGCGATCTCGTGGACACAGTCGCCGGCCTGCTCGCCGAAGGCTTGGTCATCGGCTGGTTCCAGGGACGTTCGGAATGGGGGCCGCGCGCTCTCGGCAACCGCAGCATTCTCGCCGATCCGACCCGCCCGGACATGCAGCGCATCGTTAATGAGCGCATTAAATTTCGCGAACCGTTCCGTCCGTTCGCCCCAGTGGTGCCGGTGGAAGTGGCGACCGATTACTTCGAGATGCCGCCGGTGACGGGACCGTGGTGCCCCGAGTATTTCATGCTGGCCGTCCATCCGGTCCGTCCGAAAATGCGCACCCGCCTGCCGGCGATCACCCATGCCGATGGTTCGGCGCGGGTGCAGGTGCTCTCGCGGGAGAGCAATCCTCTCTTCTACGACCTGGTTTCGGCGTTTGGAAAGCTGCGGGAAATCCCAATTCTGCTCAATACGTCCTTTAACTTGCGGGATGAGCCGGTAGTCGAAACCCCCGCCAATGCCTTGCGGACGTTCTCTTACAGCGACATGGATTACCTCGTGCTGGGGAACTTTGTGATATCGAAGGGGATCACCATATGAGGGTTGCTCTTATTCTGCCAGCTCAAGAGCTGACATCCGAAGACCTGACGCTAGTCCTGCGGGGCATTGACGGCCGCTACGCCAATCGGACGACCGAACTCGTCCTTCTGTGTATCCCCACCACCATCGAGCACTATCGCCGCATCGTTACCGGTATCACCGCCGAACTACTCTCGCCACAAACGCTTCAGACATGCGAAGAGGCTCTCTATCTTTTCCTGCCCGGGACCAAGCTACCGCTGACCGATGGCGACCTGCAAGCGTGTTTGCCGTTGGCCCGGAGCTACACCATCGACGCCCAAGGAGGCATCCGCCCCATGGGCCGTCAGGTCTCTGAAAAAGACGATCCCCACCTCAATACCCATATTTTCAATTACCTCGCACCTAGCAATCCCGCTCATGCCCAGGCCTATTCCTTTTTTCCCTGGTCATGGCTGTACCGCGAGCCGTCCTGGGGACCGATCAACGAGTTCGGCCATCGGATAGGAGAGGATTTCCGGCAGTATGCTGAGCGCGCACCCGGACACTTCCTCATCGGCGGGTTCGGCGGTTCGGCAGCTTTCGGCTGGGAATGCCTCGCCGCAGATATCTGGACAGCCTGTCTTGAGAGACTTTTAAACGAGCATTGCCAGAATACGGGTATCCCCGCCACCTTCACGGTGCTCAATTTCGCCAGCGGTGGTCACACCATTCTCAACGAGATATTTCATTACATTCTGTTCTGCCACCGCCTGTCGTTCGATCTTGTGATCACCCTCGACGGCACCAACGATCTGTGGAACGGCCAAATGAGCGATCCCTACCTGCTGGAACGGTCGGACATCACCTATCAGGAAACCCAGGAGGCTTGGGCGAAGATGCTGCATGGTGCCCAGAACCGGCAAACACGCTATTCGACGGAAACCGATATCCTGAGGTCGACCAACCCGCCCGGCATCAACTTGCGAGCCTATGTCACCCGCATCCGGCAGTTTCGTCATCTCGCGGAGTCTGATGGTGCCCGCTTTCTCTGGGGATTGCAGCCGATGCTGTTCAGTCGCCCCCATATGTCGCCACAAGAAGAACTTATAAAGAACAACTGGGGGCCGCGAGACGAGAAACCGCGAGCAGACCTGCCAAAACTTTTCAATCTATTGTCGCAAAACCTGCCCAAGGACTGCGCGGACATCGCTATTAATCATCACGAGATATTCTCTCGTTACTCTGACAATCAAACCTTGTTCTGGGACATCGTACATCCAAATCCAGAAGGACAATCTAGAATCGCAAGTAACTACTTTGAGCATATCCGAGATCGGATACTGCCGTCTCTTATCGAGGAGCGCGCCCATGGCCGACAACTCCGACCAACTCCGACGTGATGCCGAGGATCGGGTGACGCGGCTGCGCCACGCCGCCACTGCCGAACACCTCTGGCTTACGGCAGTATTTTTCACCGTGATGAAACCCTGGATCGTCCGCACGGCAGTCCGTGTCGCGCTCGAGGAGCGTGCGAACCAATCCGCCAGATCGCCCTTTGTTTATGTCATGCGCTAAGCTCGACCAACCATAGATGTATTCTGACGGCGGCGATAGCGTCGCTACCTGCGTGTGGCGTTAACAGTGGGCAACCTCAGCGGCTCACCGCCTATGCAGCGGATCGAGAATCCGAAGGGCAATGCGTGAAACTGATCTGGAAACCTGCCGAATGAGCCGCCGTCCCGAACCAAGCCATCCTGACCGCTCATGTCTTCCTCCCCATCCGGTAAATACAGGCAAGAGCAGCTTCTATTCCTGGCTGTTCAAGGAAGACTCCTTTCTCAGGCCTAAGCCAGACGGCGTGTATGCCCATCATGGCTATCTGGAAAGCCAGGGCTTCACCCCTGACCTCGATCTGACCGGCAAGACGGTGGTGGAGTTGGGCGCCGGCACCGGCCGGCTTTGCTTGGCCCTGCATCAGCAAGGCCAGCTTGAAAAGGCGGCAAGTTATATCGTCGTGGAGCCCTCGTCGGGCATTGATTATATCCGCAGAGGTTCTTGCAAAAATGGTAATTATTCCTAATTGTTCACGCATCGGTTCCGATCTGGCTCTCATTTGGCGCTACTTCGTTCTAGAACATGCCGAATTTTGCAAGAACCTCCGCAGCCTTCTTCCGGCCAAAAATGTTCGGTTCCTTAATGTTCCACTTGCCGGGCTAAAGGAACATCTGCCTCCAGGCTCAGTGGATTACTTCATCGCTTCTGGTGTCCTGCCACACGTCAGCCACGATCTTGATGCGGCCGTCTCAGAGATCGCACGCTACATCAGGGACGGCGGTACGCTGCACATCGTGTCGTCCTATTTCGGGTTCGACAAGGGCATGGGACAGGTGTGGAAGGATGCCGTCGATGCCCGCCCCGGTCTCAGTGAAATCTGCGCAGTAATGTGCGCGCTGCTACAGATGATCTGTTGTGCCAGCGGCTCCGGCCCAAGATCTTTTTTTATCCGAAATTTCCAATATTCGTTTCAGAAGCGGCCTCGCCATATTTATCGACAATTTCTGGAATATTTCTATGTAACCCCATATGAGTTGCTCTGGGATTACAATGATTACCTGCGTGCCATCAACAACGCTGGCCTAGGCCTGACCGCCCTCTTTCCACATTCGATCGCTCTACAGGCGCGCAAGGGCGTACCCGGCCAGGAACTGCTGTGCCCCCTGCCTGCCGGTGCCCGCCTCGCCATTCTAGGTGACGACTGGTCCGGGGCATGGGTTGCTCGACGCCTCGGCCTTGACCGTACCCACGTGGTCGCAACGATGGATCAGGCCGCCAATTATGACGCGGTGGTCATCGCCTACGACTATACCTGCGGCATCCCCTATTTTCGTGTTGCCCGGGCCTTGATGGATAAAGGCTTCATTCTGGGCCGCAACCTTTATTTGTTCCAGATGCTCATCGACAGATGCCGGCGGTGATTGCCGCGCGGCAGAAATTCTGAGAGCCTTCGGTGGAGATGCATCCCGAAACACCGTTGAACAACCGCAGGAAGCATATAGTCACATCTAGCTAACGCGACCTGAGCCAAGGAGAAAGATGATGCCGAGCCAAGACGATCGTGACGGTCGGGAAGACTCCGCCGATGGGCGGCGGGCGGTGCCGGATTTCGAGGATTTTCAGAACCCGGTTAAGGTGTTTCATAACATCGATCGCGTTTATGAATTGCTCACGACCGGCGATACCCGGCCGGTGCACATGACCATCGGCCTGACCAATTATTGCAACCATAGATGTAAGTGGTGCTACATCGACTGGAATCAAGCCAAACGAACCGGCGAGGATGGCCAGCAGCGAGCGATCAATGCCGACTGGAGGCTGATAGAAGCGGTCGCGGACGCCCATCGACTTGGGTTAAAGGCGGTGACCATCGTCGGAGACGGCGAACCGACCCTGCACCCACTTTTCATCGACATGCTCGAACGTCTCGCAGAGTTGGGCCTGAATATCGGCATTTTCAGCAACTTCAGTATGCGCAAGGCCGGGATTCTGGAGGCGATGGCGCGGCACTGCTTCTTTGTCCGTGGCAGCATCGACGCCGCGCGGGCGGAGACGCACCGCATCTGCCACGGCTCGGACGATTTCGCCCTGGTCATCGCCAATCTCCGGCGTCTGGTCGAAATTCGCGCCGGCACGAAGCGGCCGATCATTGGCGTGCAATACGTCACCAATCAGTGGAATTACCAAGACCTACCTTATGCCGCGCAGTTATTCCGTGATCTTGGCGTCGATTATATGACGATCAAGCCGGCTTATAAAAATCAGCTCAACCCGGATCATCCGGAGAATACGATCGACAATCAAGAAGTTTTCGGATATATGAGGCAAGCTCAAGCGGAATCTACAAATATATTTAAAGTATATGCCAAATATCCTCAGTTTGTAGAGGTCGTTGAACATGCAACAAACGATGCCAGGCATTACCAGAAGTGCCTGGCAACTCCGCTTTCGCCTTATCTTGACGAAGATGGCAAGGTCGAGATGTGTGGTAACCTCAAGGGGCGCGGCTTCACCATGGGCAGCATTCTTGAACACAGCTTTGAGGAGATCTGGAATTCCGCCCGGCGGAAAGACTGTTTGTCTCGCATTGATCTGTTCAAGTGCCCGTCTGGCTGCAAGCTTGACCCGCTTAACAAAGTGCTATGGGACGCCTGTAACCCGAACGAAGATATCATTCACCCAAACTTCATCTAATTTCGTAAAATGATGCCGACCGCGCTTGCGGCATACCCTGCGGACCCACGAGCATGAACATATTAGGAATTCATAACACCGGAATTACAAGTTCCGCAGCGTTGGTTGTCGATGGCGAACTGGTTTTCGCCTGTGCGGAAGAGCGTCTGAATCGCAACAAATATTCCAAGTATTTCCCGACCCTGGCCATGGAGGCGTGTCTCGGTCATGCCGGGCTGCGACTTGAACAGCTTGACTGCGTCGCGATCGGCTGGAATCCGGCGCTTAACATTCAGTCGCGCTTCCGGTCGGGCTTTTCGGAGTGGCCCGCCTATGCCGGGGCCAGATTCTACAGCGTTGCCAACACCTTATTGCCGCGCCTGCCGGAATCGGAGTTGATCGCCACCGAGCAGGTTTTCCGCACTGCGGGCGCCGAACATCTGCGCCTGGTCCACGTCAACCACCATCTCGCCCATTGCGCCAACGCTTTTTTCCTGTCCGGCCACCCGGAGGCGGCGATCCTGTCTTGCGACGGCTATGGCGAGCGGGCCTGCACCGTGTGGGCGATCGGCCGCGGTCGAAACATCGAGATTGTGCGCGAACTCCGCTTTCCCCATTCGATCGGCTGCTTCTATTCCGCGATCACTCAGTTTCTAGGCTATGTCCCGGATCACGACGAATGGAAGGTGATGGGCGCCGCCGCCTATGGTGATCCTGGCCGTTACCGGTCGGAAATGGCAGGCCTGTTGCGCTATGAGGCTGACGGCGAAATCGAACTGGATTTGCGCTATTTCGATCACTTCAATTTCGACAGTAAATCGATGCTGACCCGGAAGGCGTTTGAAGCGCTCGGGGCGCCCCGTACGCCCTCCCAGCCGTTCGAACAGCGCCATTTCGACCTTGCCGCCGCCGCCCAGGCGATCACGGAGGACTATCTGGCGCAGGCGGTGAACTGGCTGGCGCAGCGCTCCGGCGTCGGCGCGTTGTGCCTGTCGGGCGGGGTGATGATGAATTCGGTGTTCAACGGTAAAATCGCGGCTTCCCGCCGTTTCGACGATGTTTACCTGTCCTACGCCCCCGACGATAGCGGCAACAGCATCGGGGCCGCGCTGTGGGCCGCAGCCGATCTGGGTGATCCGCTCCCGCCGCAGCTACCGGGCGGGGCTTCGCCTTACCTGGGTCCGGCCTATGACGACGCGGACATTCTGGCGTTACTGGAGCGCTACGGGCTGAACGCCCGCCCGCTGGCCGACGTGACCGGGGAAACCGCCGCGCTGCTCGACGCCGGGGCGGTGGTCGGCTGGTTTCAGGGTCGAATGGAATTCGGCCCGCGCGCGCTCGGCAACCGTTCGATTTTGGCCGATCCGCGCCGGGCGGAGATGAAGGACCGGATCAACGCCGCAGTCAAATACCGTGAAGCGTTCCGGCCGTTTGCGCCGGCAGTCCCGCTTGAAGTCGCCGCCGATTGGTTCGAGATGCCGCCCGGAACCACCGTGCCCTACATGGAAAAGGTGTTTCTGGTGCTGCCGCACCGGCGCGCGGCGATTCCGGCCGTGGTCCACGCCGATGGCAGCGGCCGGCTACAGACCGTCGATTCGCGGGCCAACCCCCTGTTCCATCAGTTGCTCACCGTTTTCGGCGAACGGACCGGCGTACCAATCCTGCTCAACACCTCATTCAACCTGAACGGCGAACCGATCGTCGCCTCCCCGACTGACGCAATCCGAACTTTTTTCACCTCTGGACTCGACGCCCTGGTCATGGGTGGCCTCCTCTTGCGAAAACGATGAACGATCATGCCGGAATTGAGCCTTTTGACCATCGCCGACCATCAGTCCTGGCATGTCGTATTGGAGCGGATCGGGATTCGGGACATCATGTTCCAGCCATGCTACGCCGAGGTCTTCGAGCGCTATGGCGAAGGCCGGGCCCATGCCGTGGTCTATCGCGTCGGAAATCATGAACTGCTTTATCCGTTCATCTTGCGTCCGATTGATCCTACCTTGCTTGACCAAGCCGGATTGTCGGCCGGACGGTTCGACCTTTGCACCCCTTACGGCTACGGCGGCTATGTCCACAATGTTCCGGCCGCGCAGGCCAAACCGTTCCTGGCCGGGTTTCGCCAGGCGTTCACTGAAAGGATGCGCGCGCACGGAGCGGTGAGCGAATTCATCCGCTTCCAGCCGATGCTTCGGAATCATCTCGGCAGCGAAGGGCTGTTAACGTCCTTGAGCCTGCATTCGCTCAACATCGTCCTCAGTCTAGACGCCAACGACGATGAAATCTTGCGTCGCTGTCGGGCCAGCTACCGGCAATGCATCATAAAGGCCAAGGCCGCCGGACTTGAATTGCGGCAGGGGATGACTCCGGAGGCGCTAACGACCTTCTGCCATCTGTACGATTTGACAATGCGTAAGCACAACCAAACCGGATATCTGAACTTTCCGGAACGCTTCTTCACCCTGCTCGCCCGGGCGTTGGGGGGCGATCTGCTGTTGTTCTCAATCGAAAACACGGGAAAAACCGTGGCGAGCGCATTGTTTTTACGGTGCGGAAGTTATCTGGAATACTTTCTGGCCGCATCCGACCCGGAGGCGACCGCAGAGCACCCCAACCATTTGCTGATCTTCGAAGTGGCGAAATGGGCGAGATCTGAGGGATTCAAATCAATTCATCTGGGCGGCGGCTCGGAAACTCTGGTTTTCTTCAAAAAGGGATTTTCACGCGATATCCGCGAATACTTTATCGGCAAGCATATCTTCGACCAGGACGCCTATGAAAGATTGACTGTAGCCCATTATCGGTGCGCTAACCGTGACTGGACTCCTTCGTCCGACCCTTTCTTCCCAGGGTACAGAAATAAGTTTTAGTTCCAGCGTTATCAGAGAGAGTCGAATGACGGTTGACAAACAGTTGCGCGCAAGCTAACATTTGCTCACGTTAGCTCATGCCCTGGACCGCTATGGCGTACATGCCGCTTCGCAAGGCCGTTGAACGCCTTGGTCTCCATCCAAACACCCTACGGAAATACGCCGACGATGGAACAATC
>CAUYTZ010000248.1:0-14544 GCA_963575695.1 uncultured Gammaproteobacteria bacterium
CGGCGGCCCAAGCCCTGACGCACCGGAACTTCATATCAATAACGTCAATGGCTACCATGGTCGCTTTAAGGAGTGGATTCGTCCCTTTAACGGCGTCGCAACAAAAAATATGCCCAAATATGTCAGCTGGCGGCGAACCCAGGAAGCGCGTTGAAAAGACACACAGCCAGGTGACTGGATAGCCGGGGCTATAGGAGAGTGTCCCTACCAACAAAAATCGCAATAAGATCGAATCCGATACCCGACTTAGCCACACAGAAAATTCAATCTCACCACCCCCGCTAAAACGACTCATCTTACCTCAGACCAATAAAAATCGCAATAAGAGCGATCGTTTAAACTGACGGCGATGGTTTCGGTTAGGCCCAGCCTGGTTAATACGCCATAGGCATGGCGCGCACGCATCAGGTTTCCGGGCAGAGTGACCACCGGCAAACCGAGGTGAATCGATTCCAGGGTGGTGTTGAACCCGGACCAGCCTGGATTGTCCAGGAAGACATCGGCCAGCGTGGCCATGGCCAGGAAATCGGAATGGCCCATCCGGGGCAGGAACCGGCAATGCTGATGGCTGTTTAGGCCAAACCGGGCAAAGGCGGCATCCAGTCGGCGGCGGAAGATGGCGGTCATGGCCGGAAACGGTGCTTCCAGAAACACGAACAGGGCCCCATCAACCTCGCGCGCGATGCGTGGGAAGATCAGATCAAACGCCGGCAGATATTTGTACAAAGACTGGCACGACCAGTAGAGCACCGCTTCGGCCGGTAGGCCGAACCTGGCCCGGGTCGCCCCCGTCCGCGCCGCGCCGGGCCGAGTGTACCACACCCCCAGGTTGGGCAGACGGATCAGCCGCTCGGTGTAATGGGCGGGACCATTGGCCGGTTCCATCAGGTCGCTGCTGAGGTAGTAATCCATGGTCGGCAGGCCGGAGGTTAGCGGATGGCCGAGCGAGGTGCATTGTATCGGAGCCAGCCGCAGTGTCGCCAACCGGGCGCTCATGGGGTCCATGCCGATTTCGGGATAGATCAGAACGTCGAGTCGATCGGCGGTGATCCGCCGGGCCCAGTCCTCGGTCGATAGCGGGCCTTGGATGAAGCCGTCGGCGGTGGCGGTGGCCTCGGCGGTGGCCGGATCGCTACCGGCGCGGGTGTGATAGGCGAAGACGGTAAAGCGGCTTCGGTCCAAGCGCTCCAACCAGCCTTGCAGCGGGATCGTCCATACCGAATGCCAGGCAAAGAAACCCGAGACCAGGCCAATCCGAATCCGGCCATCGCCGGCAGCGGCGGATGTTGCGGCTTTTGGCCCGGCCCAGCGTGGATGGCGGGCCGACATCAGCCGGTGGCACAGGCGGCCGTGAATCGTCTGCGCCTCGCGCTCGTCTTCGCCGAGATAGGCGAGGTGGAATGGTTGACGCACGCCGACTGCGGAAGCGGCCCGCGCCTGAACCTCAACCGGTTCGGCCTGGTAATGCAGGTCAAGCGCGGCCAAATGGTGGTGATAGGCGGCGCGTGCCGTTACCCGCTCGGTTTCGTCGCGGGGCGGAACCGGCAGTTGCGCCACGCACAGCCCGAAGCGAGCCTCGGCCGACTCCGGCATCAGCGCCAGAGCGGCGCGATAGGCGGCGGCGGCCTCGACACGCAACCCCTGGCGGTGATGGAGCGCACCCAGATTGCACAGAGTCGCGGGATCGTCGGGGGTCAGGGCGATGGCGCGACGGTAGGCGGCTTCAGCCTCTTCCAACCGTCCGGCTTCGTCCAACGCCGCACCCAGATTGGTCCACGCCGAAGCATGATCCGGTGCGGCCTTCAGCGCATGAAGATAACAGGCGATAGCCTCGGCACCACGGCCCTGGCGCAGCACGGCATCGCCCAGCCAGGTTAAGACTTCGGCGTCGTCGGGAACCAGGGCCAGATAGCGACGCCAGATCGGCTCCGCCTCTTCCGGCCGGTCCTGAAAGCGCAGCACGCGGCCCAGAGTATGCGCCGCCGGAGCCAGTTCTGGGTTCAGGGCCAGCGCTCGCCAAGCGGCGGTTTCGGCTTCGCCGGCTCGGCCGCCGTCGAACAGCAGGGTAGCCAGATTAGCCCAGCCTGCCGCAGTCCCGGGATGGCGAGCGAGCAAGGTGCGATAAAGCGGCTCGGCCTGGTCAAGCCGCCCGGCCCGGTGATGGTCCAGGGCGATGGCGAACAGGGTAGCGTCGGTCTGGCTGTCAGTGGTCATGGTGTTCAAGACATACACCATTCGTCCAAAGTCATCAAATTGAGGGTTCCACTTTCAGGAGACGAAGCCCCCTTGACAGGCGCGCGCGGAACGCGAGACTGCCGCAACCTTAGTTCAACCGCAGTTCTTGGAATTTCCACACCATGCACGCCTCAGTCTTGATCATCGGTGGCGGTCCAGCCGGCTACACCGCTGGCATTTATGCCGCCCGCGCCAATTTGCATCCGGTTTTGATCGAAGGTATGCAGCCCGGCGGCCAGTTGACCATTACCACCGAGGTCGAAAACTACCCCGGCTTCGCCGACCCGGTTCAAGGCCCGTGGCTGATGGAGCAAATGCGGCTTCAAGCCGAGCGAGTCGGCACCACCCTGGTTTCCGACCTGATCGTTTCCGTCGATTTCTCGGTGCGGCCGTTCAAGGCGGTGGGCGATTCGGGCACGGTCTATAGCGGCGATAGCGTGATCATCGCCACCGGCGCTCAAGCGCGGTGGCTGGGAATCGAAAGCGAAAAACGCCTTCAGGGCTACGGCGTTTCCGCCTGTGCCACCTGCGACGGTTTTTTCTTCCGTGGCAAAGAGGTGGTGGTGGTCGGCGGCGGCAACGCGGCGGTGGAAGAGGCGATTTACCTAACCCACCACGCCAGCCGGGTAACGGTGATTCACCGTCGCGAGCGCTTCCGTGGCGAAAAGATTCTCCACGACCGCCTGTTCGCCAATCCCAAGATCAGGGTGCTGTGGAACAGTGTGGTTGAAGAGGTCTTGGGTGAAGGCACGCCGCCCGGAGTCACCGGGGTTCGGGTCCGCAACGTCCTCGATGACAGCATTTCCGTGGTGCCGGTCGAAGGCGTGTTCATCGCCATCGGCCACGATCCGGCCACCGCTGTGTTTCGTGGCCAGGTTGAGATGGACGACGAAGGCTATCTCGTCACCCGTCCCGACTCGACCGCAACCAACATCCCTGGCGTGTTTGCCGCCGGCGATGTTAAGGACAAGGTTTATCGCCAAGCGGTGACGGCGGCCGGCACCGGCTGCATGGCGGCCTTGGAAGTGGAGCGCTGGCTGGGTGGGTTGTGAGCCGGCTTGCCTTGCGAGCGACCAGGGGCAAAGCGCCCCGATATTCAGGTATACCGTGTTCGCTTGAGAACCCGAAAATCGATCTATGTTGTTGATTTTACTCGGGATGGCGAGGCCCCCACCCCAACCCTCCCCCGCTTGCGGGGGAGGGCGGGCCCCGCGAAGCGGGAGGGTGGGGGCGCTCAACACCAGGATTTGGAAGCCGTTTTTTTCGGGTTCTGACGTGAACGAAGTATACTTAGAACTGATCTTCGTTCAACGCCATCACCGTACGGTGGCCATCGGTCAACGGCACCAGCAGCCCGGTCGCCTGGGGCAGGAACTGGGTGGCGTAGAACCGGGCCGAGACCAGTTTGGCTTCCAGGAACGACGGTGCATAGCCTTCGCCCTTCGGGCCATCCAGCACCGCGCGCGCCGAACGCGCCATCATGCCGCCACCGGCGACCAAGCCGAACATGCGCAAGTAATGGCAGGCGCCGGCCGCGACCGCCACCGGCTGGGATTTACCGTTTTCCAGAATCCAAGCCGTGGCCTGTTCCAGAACTTCCAATCCCTGTTGCAGACTGGAGCCGATTTCGACCGCCGCTTCGTGGTTGCGTCCGGCCAGATCGTCGGCGACTTCTTTCATCTCGGCGATATACACCCGGGCCGAGGCCCCGCCGTCACGGACCACCTTACGGAACACCAGATCGTTGGCCTGAATGCCGTTGGTGCCTTCATAAATCGGTGCGATCCGGGCGTCGCGATAGTGTTGGGCGGCACCGGTTTCCTCAACGAAGCCCATGCCGCCATGGACCTGAACCCCGATCGAAGCCACTTCACAGCCCAAATCGGTTGACCAGGCTTTGACGATCGGCGTCAACAGGTCGACTCGGGCTTGGCCGGCCTTGGCCTTGGCCGGGTCGGGATCGCGTTTGGCGATGTCCAGGCCGGCACCGGCTTCATAGGCCAGCGCGCGCGAAGCCTCGGCCGCAACCTTCATGGTCAACAGCATCCGGCGCACGTCGGGATGGTGAATGATCGACACCGACGGCCCCTTGGGCTCGGTCATCGACTTGCTCTGGATTCTGATCTTGGCGAACTCCCGCGCCTGCTGATAGGCGCGTTCGGAAATCGCCACCCCCTGAAGACCAACCACCAACCGGGCGTTGTTCATCATGGTGAACATGTATTCTAGGCCGCGATTGGGCTGACCGATCAAGTAACCGATGGCCCCACCGTTGTCGCCGAAAGTCATGGTTGCGGTCGGGCTGGCCATAATCCCCAGCTTGTGTTCCAGGCCCGTACACCAAACATCGTTGCGCTCGCCCAGAGAACCATCGGCGTTGACCAGGAACTTAGGCACGATGAACAACGAAATGCCCTTGCTGCCGGCCGGAGCGTCGGGCAACCGGGCCAGAGTTAGATGAATGATGTTTTCGGTCAGATCCTGTTCGCCATGGGTGATGAAGATCTTCTGGCCAAAGATGCGATAGGCATCGCCATCGGCCACCGCCTTAACCCGCACCACCGCCAGATCCGATCCTGCCGCCGGTTCGGTCAGGTTCATGGTTCCCGACCACTCGCCGGAAATCATCTTGGCCAGATAGACCGCCTTTTGCGCGTCGTTGCCGTGTTCCGCCAACAGTTCCGTCGCCCCTTGCGTCAGCATCGGGCACAACGCGAAGGCCATGTTCGCCGCTTGCCACATTTCCTGCAGCGCGAACGCGATCGCCCACGGCAAACCCATGCCGCCAAAATCGGGATCAAACGGAACGCCGTTCCAACCGCCATCAATGAACTGGCGATAGGCGTCCGGGAAGCCGGTGGCGGTCTTAACCGCGCCATCCTTCAGCTTGGCACCTTCGCGATCGCCAACCCGGTTTAGCGGTGCCAGCACCCCGGCGGCGAGCTTGCCGGCTTCCTCTAGCACGGCATCAACCAGATCGGGTGTGGCGGAATCACAGCCGGGCAAAGCGGCCAGGCGGTCAAGGCCTACCAGTTCGTTGAGCACGAACCGCATGTCGTTGATCGGAGCGGTATAATCGGTCATGGGGCGCAAGCATCCAAGAGTCGTTGACGATGGCGGCAGCCGCATAAATCAAACCGCCGCCGGCATGGGCACACAAGTGTCAAACTGAGAAGTCGGCGCTTAATGGTGATCGCGCTGGTGACGGTCGGCCAGAAGACTGGCCCGCGTCAATTCTTCATGAACTTCGCGAGCATGGCGCAAATCAGCCAGTGTGGTCGATTCTTCGTACGGCCCTTTACTTCCCAGGACATCTTTTGAATACTTCCATGCCGTCTCCAGGTAATGGTGCCGGGCAACGTTTTCGGCGCGGGAGATATCGGCAGCGCGTTCGATCGCGTTGGTCATCCTCGGGTCTCCTCGTTCTGGTCACGGTCAGCCACTTGTGTGAGCTTTCGTATTCTACCACGGAATTGCATTCCGGCAACGGAGGGCTTTGCCTCATTGGAGGGGTGTTCCGCACCCCTCCAAACCACAAACGATGCCAGTTACGCCGGACGATCGGGATAAAGCCGGCGGAAGCCATCCGTAACCTTGGCCACCACCTCTGGGTTGCGGTCGCGCCAATAGCGCGGGTCGCGCATGATCTTATGGAGGTCGGCTTCGTTGGTCGTGGTCGCTTGTCCCTGGCTGCGGAGCGGGCTGGGTTCACCGCCGCGCATCAGCCGGTACAGCGCCAGCACGCCTTCAGTCGTGGTTGAAAGCGCTTCCACCGCCGGTGCCGGCAAATTCCGCCGGGCCCAAACCAGAATCTGGCGCGAGACTTCCCGCCACTTGTCCTGGCCACCAAAGTGATCGACCAGTTGGCGCAACTGGCCTTCGGCCTCGAATTCAGAGGCCAGGGTCTTGACCATCGGCACCAGCCGTTGCGCGGCCAGATCATAAACCATCTGCGCCTGTTCCGGCGTGAAACCGGCGCTATGCAGGCTTTGATTGATCTCGGTGTCGGGTGTGAACAGGCCGTGTGCGCAATCGATGCAATAGCCGTCCGGCCCATCGGGCACGCCCAGCGCCTTCAACACCTGGGCACGATGCACGGGGTCGGCCGGGTCAAACATAAATCCACCCGAGTCTCGGGCTGGCTCGCCGGGCTGATCCGAATCCGGCGCAACGTTCGCAGCGGTTCCGGCCGCCGACAACCGCCGTTCCAACTCCAGATAGGATTTGAGTAGCGCATCGACTCGAATCTCACCGGTGCGCGGATCGCGGAACTTGTCCGGCACGCGCGGCGCGGCGGCAGGGCTAACGGAAGACGGCGCGGTGAGCAGATTGTCGGCCATATCGAGTTACTCCGTAAGTGAGGAAAAGGGTTGATGGGGATTATGGCCACGAGCGATCAGCGATTGGATCGTGGCGACCAGATGACGCTGGCCTTCCAGGTGGCGCAGAACCGCTTCGGACGCATCCGGAGCCAGCACCCGCTCGGTGGTCATGGCGCGCAATGCCGCCAACACTCGGGCACCATCGATGCCGGTGAAGCAGCGGGTGAAACAGCCGGCCAGGGCCTCGGCTTCGTCCTCTGCGGTCCGCGAGGTTGAAGCCGGAGTCGAGAACCAGTTCCAACCGGTGGAGTCGGTTTCACGCATGACCGGCCTCCACCTGTTTGGCGGCGACGGTGACGGGGAGGGGGACAGGCGGCGGCAGACTGGTCATCAAGGCCGCCGGCACGCCGAAGGCATCGCCCAGCCAACGAGCGGTGGCGGCGGCATCGATGGTCGCGGTGGCCTGGGGACCGAGCGCGGTCACGACTTCCAACCAACGCAAGGTGGCTTGAACGTCGCGATTGGCCTGAGCCTGAGCCAGCGGCGAACGGTATTGAATCCGGATCAGCCGGCCATCGACCGGAACATCGGGAATCTCCCCTCGGCGGCGCAGAATCGCCAGCCCACGCAAAACCAACGGCGTCAACAATTCCGACTGTAGCCGGCCATAAGTGGCCCCGAGCATCCGCGCCATCTCGGCCGAACGCTCCAGCACTTCGGTTGCGGTCATGCGTGCGTCGCCGATCGCGCCCAGCCGATCGACCAGCAGAGCGTGGCGAATCCGGGACCGCAGATCCTGGAGCACCAGTTGCGACACGTCGAACCGGCCCGGGCTGGCCAGTGGCGTTAACCCGGCCGAGCCGACCGCCTTGGGAATGATCGCGCCTGGACGCAGGCGGATCGTGGCCGGATTGAGCACGCCGTCGTCGTCGGCCTGCCACATGCCGGTAACCGCGATCGAAGCGTTTTTCAGCACCAGTTCAACCACCTTGTTGGCGGTCTTGATGTCGGGCAACGCCTTCATCACCGGCGAGCGGCCATAGGTTTCACCCGGAGCCTTGAGCCAGCGGAAGTTGATGAACGGCGAGGCCCCGAAGCGGCCCTCGCTTAACACCACCGTACCCTCCCCGCCGCCACCGCCGTCATCCAGCACCACGGCATAGCGAAACGCCGGGCCATCCGGTTCCACCGCTTCGATCACAACCACGGTGCGCTGCGGATCCCGAACGGCGGCGGTGCGGAGGTCTTCCGGCACTGCGGCGTGCGGAAACCGGGCCAGGAGGCGGTCAAGCGTTAGATCGTGGCGGCGGAAGGTGGTGTCGAGTCGGCCATCCACGCCTTCGGCCAGGGCCAGTTCGGCCAGGGGTACGGCGGTGAAGGCCAGACTGGACGATGCACCGGGTGCGGCCTCTTCGATCATCAGGCTGGCGGTGCCAGCGGTGACCAGCTCCAAACAGGCCTGATGCATTTCGATCGCGAAGTTGGAGTGATCGAAATGGGCCTGAGCGACGGTGGTAATCTTGTTCAAGGCCGGAGCCAGCCGGTCGCGTTCAGCCGCAGCCATATCCGGCCCCGGGGTCAGTGCGAACCAGCGTGACCATGGCGGTGTCAGTTGCGACAGCAGGCTGGCGGCAAGCTGATCGACCGCATCCGGAGCGGTGCCGTCGAACAGCCGGTCCCCCCGACGGGTGCCGGCGTCATTCTGGCCATTGACTGCCGCCGCTAACGGCAGGGCATGGTCATAACAATCTTGCCACAACGATTCCCACGGCGTACGGCGGGCGCGCGCAGCGGCGTAGCGGCCGAGCAGACCCCGGGCGAAACCGTCGCCGGGGGCCGTGTGCTCGGGGAGTGGGGCGGGCTTGGCCATTGGGCTATTCCCCCAACAAGCGCTTGCGGGTGGGTGCCAAGGTGTTGAGATCCAACGTGGGCGCGGCCGAGTCGGTTCCGCCAAACCCACGCCACGAAGTCAACACCGTGCCAGCGATGCCGCGGTTGCGCTTGGCGGCAGCATCTTCGGCCGCTTTCTGTGCGCTTTCTTCGGCCGACGGCGTCGGTTCGGTTGTTGCTGTGGTCATGACCACCGGCGTTGGGCTCGGCGGCACCCACACCGCCGGCGGCGATGGCGACGGGGTCAAATTGTCCATGCCATAGTTGTCGGACGAGGAGAACAAGCTGCCCATGGCGTCACTCCTTGGGATAAAGAGAAGGCACACCGGAAAAAAGTCCGGAACTTATTGTGGAATATATTCCTGCATTGCTCGTCCCCACCGCAATCCGGACCAGATGGCGATACAATTGCCAGGGCGTGATCAGGAAACGGTGATGGAGGCCCAGCACGCGCTTGACCGCCTCCACACAGGTGAACGGGGCCCAGGGGGCTGGCTGGGTTAGCCCGCGCCGAACTGCGGCGATGACCACGGTCAGGCCCTGGGCCGTTAGCCAGGTGCCAAGATCGAAATCGGCTCCAACCGCCGCCACCCTCACCTCCATTCCCGACGACAGCGGATCAATCACCAGCCAGTGGCGGCCGTCGTTAACCGCCACGAAACAATGACGAAATCCGGGGCGAAGCAGGCGCAGCCAGGGCAGGTCGGCCTCGCCGGTGAACGCGACCACGGCGAACGGCGCGCTCATCGCACGAGCCAACGGCGCGCTCATCGCATGAGCCAACGGCGCGCTCATCGCACGATACCCTTATCGCGCAAGGCCGGGCCCAGCCGGCCAAGGGCTTCGGTCCACAAGCTGCTGGCCCGGGCCTCGCGGTCACGGCGGGGGTCGGGCGCGTCCATGCGTCGGCCATAGTGGATGAGCACGCACAGATGGTCTCGTTCCAACCGTCGCTGGCGATGCAGCCGGTCCAGTGCGCGCAACACATCCAACGGCTCGCACGGCCGCGATACCGTCCCCAGTCCGGCCACCACCCGGGCCCCGGCGGCGCGGGCGTCATAGGCCTGAACGAACCAAAACCAAGCTTCTTCAACGGTATTGAAAGGAACCCCCGCTTCGGCAGTCTGCGGGCGTGGGGTGAAACGGTCGCGAGCCATGACGGTGTTTCTCCGGTCGGGCGGCGGCGGGAACGCCGCTGAACATGGCCCCGTTATGTTTCAGCCCGCAGCAGAAGTCAAGCCTAAAATATGAACATATTCCTGAGGACAGGAGTACGATTGTATGTGATTATCATCCCAGACGTTGCACGAGGTCGCCATGCTTAAGCACGCGGATATCTGGCAGGCTCTGGATCGCTTGGCCGCAGCCAAAAGCCTTTCCGCTTCCGCCCTGGCTCGGAGTTCGGGGCTTGATCCAACCACCTTCAATCGTTCCAAGCGCATCACCGGCGAAGGCAAGCTGCGCTGGCCTTCCACCGAAAGCATCGCCAAGGTGCTGGAGGCAACCGGGGCCAGTTTCGCCGAATTCGTCGGGTTGGTTGAAGACACGCATTCCGAAGCGGTGGTGCAGCAGCGGGTGCCGGTAATCGGCTATGCCCAGGCGGGCAGTTCCGGCTTTTTCGATGATGCCGGCTATCCGGCCGGCAGCGGCTGGGATGAGCTGCACTTTCCCAGCCTGGGCGATCCCCATGCCTATGCACTGGAGATCAGCGGCGATAGTATGGAGCCGCTCTATCGCGACGGCGACACCATCATTGTTTCGCCTGCGGCCGGCATCCGCCGTGGTGATCGGGTGGTGGTTAAGAGCCGCCAAGGTGAAGTCATGGCCAAGCAACTGGTGCGTGAAACCGCGACCAGAATCGAGCTACGCTCAGTCAACCCCGCCCATCCCGACCGGGTGTTCCAACGCTCGGAAGTGTCTTGGATCGCCAGGATTATTTGGGCCAGCCAGTAAGTTCAGCGAGCCTTCGGACCGGGGCTTTACCTTGGCCCCCCAGGAGCCTAAAGGCTCCTGGTTCTACTTTATGTTGCTGGGTATTACGCGACCGGCTCAAATTCGATCAGTTCGGCACCGTCTTCGATTTGCTCGCCGACGGCATGGCGGATCGACAGCACCGTGCCGTCGGACGGTGCCTTCAGCGTGTGTTCCATCTTCATCGCCTCCAGCACCACCAGGGGTTGGCCTTTGCTGACCTTGGCCCCGGCTTCGACCAGCACCGCCACCACCCGCCCGGGCATTGGCGCGGTCAGGCGGCCGCCCGGCGCTTCCGAGTCGGCCACCGCCGCCAGCGGATCAATCAGCGTCAGCCGGTGACAGCCACCCTGATAGAACACAGTCAGGTCGGTTCCGCGCCAAATCAGAGTCGCGCTGACCCGCAACCCGGCCAGGTCGGCTCTCAAGGTGCCGTCGGCAGCCAAATCGCCATTGACCAGTATTTCACCGCCGGGGTGGCCATCGAGCAGTTCAAGGCGCACACCATCGCGACGGTAGACGACCTTGACCACACGTTGGCCTGTGGACTCGCGGAAGCTGAGCGAATCGGTCGCCTCCTCATTCAAGCGCCAGCCGTCGCCACGGGCCCAGGGGCTGAACGGATCGGCGCTGGTCGCCGCCTGCTCCTTGGTCTGTGCCGTGCGCCGCAGCACCACGCCCAACGCGGCCAGAGCCAGAACTCGGTCAGAAGCCGGGCCGGCTTCGGGCAGCAAATCGGCCTGATGGCGGTCGATGAAGTGGGTGTCCAACTCGCCGTTGACATAGGCCGGATGGTTAGCGATCGCGGTTAGAAACTGGGTATTGGTTGCCAACCCGACCACGCGGGTTTCCGCCAGTGCCGCGCGCAGACGCTGAATCGCCGCAGGCCGGTCGCTACCCCAGACCACCAGCTTGGCGATCATCGGATCATAGTGAATCGAAATCCGATCACCACGACGAACCCCGGTATCGACTCGGACATGGCTGTCGGGACGAGGAAAGCTCAGGTGCTCCAGGCGTCCGGTCTGGGGCAAGAAACTGTTGGCCGGGTCTTCGGCATAGAGTCGCACTTCGATCGCGTGGCCATTGACCGCCAGATCGTCCTGGCCCAGCGGCAACGGTTGTCCTGCCGCCACCCGCAACTGCCATTCAACCAGATCTTGGCCGGTGATCATTTCCGTCACCGGGTGTTCAACCTGGAGTCGGGTGTTCATTTCCATGAAAAAGAATTTGCCATCTTCGTCGAGCAAAAACTCAACCGTGCCAGCACCGACATAGCCAATCTTGCGCGCCGCAGCGACGGCGGCTTCACCCATGCGCCGGCGCAAGGTGGGGTCGAGTCGCACCGCTGGTGCTTCTTCCACCACTTTTTGGTGACGGCGCTGAATCGAACAATCCCGCTCGAACAACGACACGCAATTGCCATGTGTATCGGCGAACACCTGAATTTCAACATGGCGAGACCGGGACAGGTACTTTTCCAGCATGACATGATCATCGCCGAACCCGCCCACCGCTTCACGCTTGGCTGCGGCCAGCTCGGTTTCAAAGTCTTCGGCGCGGGTGACGACACGCATACCCTTGCCACCGCCGCCGGCCGAAGGCTTGATCAGCACCGGCCAGCCGATCGCCGCCGCCGCTTGGCTCAGAGTCGCCAGCGACTGATCGGCACCATGATAGCCGGGCACCAACGGTACCGCCGCTTCGGCCATCAGGATCTTGGCTTCGCTTTTCGAACCCATGGCTTGAATCGCCGCCACGGGCGGGCCGACGAACACCACACCGGCCTCTGCGCAGGCGTGGGCGAAACCGGCGTTTTCCGACAAAAAGCCATAGCCAGGATGAATCGCCTGGGCCCCAGAGCGCTTGGCCACCGCCAGAATCGCTTCGCCCTTCAGGTAACTGTCGCGGGCCGGAGCCGGACCGATCAGATACGCCTCATCGGCCATGGCGACATGGAGCGCATCAACATCGGCGGCGGAATAAACCGCCACGGTCCGGATGTTAAGCCGGCGCGCGGTCAGAATGACCCGGCAGGCGATTTCGCCACGGTTGGCGATCAGCAGCTTCGAGAACATGCTCCCCCCAAGGCATTTGCGCTTCACGCCGGTGACCGGTTAGTCCGGTGTTTGTCGTGCCGCCGGCTGGTCCGGTTCTTGTAATGCCAGCAGCATTAGACCGAGTGGAGGGGGATGAAACAAGACCGAAACCACATCCCCCGGACGGGGGCTTCCCTGAACGGTTCCGGTCTGCTATAGCGCGGTCGCGGTCGTCGACCGGGTTTTTGCCTTTTCCTTACAAGCGAGCAGGTTCATGGACTCCGCCCAAACCGTCAGCGGCGGTACCAAAAAGGGCTTCCGAACGTTGGTGTTCGTGGCCCTGGTTGTTGTGGCCTCGATCTGGAACAGCACGGTTTATGGCCTATTTGGTCTGCTCGGCTCCCCTGATGGTTTGCTCGGGACGATCGTGGCCGCGCTGATGATGCCGCTGGCCGCAATCGGTATCGCTCTGCTTGGGGCGGCGGCCTATATCGGGGTGCCGCTGCTCAATCCACGGGTGACGCTGACCGCCGGGCCGGCTCCGGGCCATGCTGGCGACCTGATCCAGGTGTCGTGGACTCTGGAAGGCAGCGTTGACCGAATTCCCCGACTCAGCATCGTCGCCGAAGGGGTGGAGGAGGTTTCGGGTGGCTGGCGCACGCTGCGTCATGTTTTTCGCCGCCAGCAGGTGTTTCAGACCACCGAGCCGTCGCGGATTCGTTCCGGTTCGACCACGATCGAAATTCCCAAGAATGCGATCCCGTCTTTTCTTGGCCGTAGCCATCGCTTGGCTTGGGTGATTCGTCTGCAATGCGGCTCGGCACACTGGCCTAATGTCTGCCAGGAAATCGATTTTCCGGTGGTTCCGTAACCGTCAGCGTTGTTCTTTCGGTTTTCCCTTTTCCCGTGTGAGGCTTGCCGCCATGGCCCAGTTGTGGATCGACTTTTCCAACAGCCGTCCGCATTACGAACCGGGCGAAGTGATGACCGGCACCGCGCGCTGGCGCAGCCGCGAAACGGTCGGAATCGCGGAACTGCACCTGTTGTGGACCACGCACGGAAAAGGCGAACCCGAAACCCAGGTGGCGGCGGCGGTGCGCTTTTTGAATCCGCAACTGGACGACGAGCGCACCTTTCGCATTCAATTGCCGCAGGCACCGTATAGTTTTTCCGGTCGCCTGTTCTCGCTGGCTTGGCTGGCGCGGCTGACGCTGAACAACGGGGTTCCGTTCCACCAGGAAGAAATCGTGATCTCGCCGACTCGAAAAGAAATTAAACTGGAGTCGCTGTAGCCCGGGAGCCGTCATGGCCGCGAACAAGCTTAAATTTGTGCTGGCCTTGGTCATCGGGAGCGTGGTCGCTGGCGGCCTGCTGTGGTGGCAATTCCAGCGCGTCGGCGAACAGTCCAGTCCCACAATCACCCTGGGCGGCCCGTTCGAGTTGACCGATCACACCGGCAAAGCGGTAACCGAAGCCACCTATCACGGCCATCCGGTCCTGCTCTATTTTGGCTACACCTATTGCCCCGATGTCTGCCCGAGCGAATTGCAGACTATGGCCCAGGCGCTTGACCGGCTGGGGCCGGATGGAACCGATATCCAGCCCTTGTTGATCACCATCGATCCGGCGCGCGACACGCCGGCCCATCTGTCTGATTATGTCTCACTATTCCATCCACGCTTGATCGGCCTGACCGGAACCCCGGCCCAGATCGCCGCCGTTGCTCGCGCCTACCGGGTTTACTTCGCGCGTGGCCCCGCACCCGCACCCGTTAAGGATGGTGACGGCGGTGCCTACACCATGGATCATTCCAGCTTTGTCTATCTGATCGGTCCACAGGGGCAGTTTTTGGCCCTGTTTTCCCGCGCCATGGCCCCGGAACGGATGGCGGAGGAGATCCGGGCCAAATTGCGTCGCTGACCGATCCGTAATCATCCGGGTAGGATTGAGGTGAAGGCTGAACTTGACAATCCCGAACGCCGCCCTTTATGGTCGCGAAGTTCGTCGGCTCAAGGGGGCAACCCTTCAGGTGCCGAGCGCATTTTCTATGAATCGGTGTATGCCAGCAGGTTTTTAGAGTCGAGTAA
>CAUYTZ010000249.1:0-17884 GCA_963575695.1 uncultured Gammaproteobacteria bacterium
GGCCGCCATGGAGCATGAAACCTCCGACTTCAGACGATATTTGCTACTGTTGGCCAATGAAACGGTGCTGGACAATCTGGCGGATCTCAAGGACAATGTGCTCAAACCCGTCTTTTATCTCTCCAGAAACCAGCAGTTGACACAAGGCATTGTAAGCTTCTTTTGCCGCAACCAGAGCCACGGCCACCAGCGCGGCTTGGACCGATTTCCTTCCCATGACTCGCACCACTAGCACCACTCGCACCATCCGCTCTATCAGGCACCATATGGGCATCAGTCAGGGGCCACGCCAGGGTTGAAGTTTGCCTTCGGCGACCAAGGGCTTTGCCCCTGGACCCCACCAGGAGCCTAGAGGCCCCTGGACCCACGATATTTAGGAAGTATATTAACGCTGAAATTCCAGCCCGATCGCCTGATAGCGGTCGGGATCGTCGCCCCAATTGTCACGCACCTTAACGAACAGTCCAAGATGAACCCGCCGATCCATGACCTTTTCCAGTTCCTTGCGCGCATCGATGCCGATTTGCTTGATCCTTGATCCGCCTCTGCCAAGCACGATTGCCTTTTGGCTGTCGCGTTCAACGAAGATCACCTGGCCAATGCGGACGCTGCCGTCATCAAATTCCTGCCATTCCTCGGTTTCCACCGTCGAGGCATAGGGCAATTCCTGCTGGAGCTGAATGAAGACTTGTTCGCGCGTGATTTCCGACGCCAGCAGCCGCAGCGGGATGTCTGACAACTGGTCTTCAGGAAACAGCCATGGCCCCAGTTCGACCCGCCGAGAGAGATCAAGGCGCAGATCGGCCACACCGTCCCCGGTCAGGGCCGAAATCATGAACGTGGCCACGAATGGCAGTTCATGATTGAGTTTTTCGGCAAGCGCGAACAGGCGGTCACGTCGGATCAGATCGACCTTATTCAGCACCAGCACGGCCGGTTGTCCGGATTGGGTCATGCGGGTTAGAATCCCGCGCGTGTCGGCATCCATCGGGTGGCGGCGTGCGGCATCAACCAGAACCACGACCAAATCGGCGTCATTGGCACCCTGCCAAGCGGCGGCGACCATGGCCCGGTCCAACCGGCGGCGCGGGGCGAAGATGCCCGGGGTATCGACGAACACCAGTTGGCTCGTGCCTTCAATGATGATCCCCAGCACTCGGGCGCGCGTGGTTTGCACCTTGGGCGACACGATCGACAGCTTGGTTCCGACCAGAGCGTTGAGCAGAGTCGATTTACCAACATTGGGCGCGCCAACCAGGGCGATAAAGCCGCAGCGTCGGTCCGCCTCATCCACGGCTACCCCCTCTTCCGAACCCCCTTCCTCTGCATCCTCTGCCAAGAGTTCTTCGTCCGCAGCCATCGACTCACTCATCAACCACCACTCCTACCTCGCGCAGCAAATGGATTGCTGCCGCTTTTTCCGCCACTCGGCGCGATGGACCGACCCCGCTGGCCGGGGCTACACCATCAACCGCAACTGAGATCTCGAATTCGGGCGCATGCGCCGGCCCGCTTTGCCGGACCACGGTATAGCGCGGTAAGGCCAGCCCGCGGGCCTGAGCCCATTCCTGCAATTCGCTTTTGGGATCGGTCGGCGGCCGTACCGGGCCGCTGATCATCTCCGCCCAGGCACCGCGAATGAACCCTCTGGCCGCATCCAGGCCGCCATCAAGATAGAGTGCGCCAATCATCGCTTCGCAGGCATCGGCCAGAATGGTTGGGTTGCCGCGTCCGCCGCCCTGTTCCTCGCCGCGCGACAGGCGCAGAAAACGGCCGATGCCCTGCTCGTCCGCGACCCGGCCCAGCGCCTCGCGCCGAACCACGGCGGCATGACGTTTGGCCAACATGCCCTCGGTTTCGGTTGGCGACCGTTCCAGCAGCCATTCCGCCATCACCAGTCCGAGCACCCGATCGCCAAGGAATTCCAATCGTTCATAGATCTGGCCCGGTGGCAGGCCAGAGGCGGTACCCTCGCCACGGCAGGTGCCGGCAACGCTGGGGTGAGTCACGGCTTCCGCCAGTAACGCCGGTTGGACGAAGCGATGGCCGAGAATGACCTCCAGCGCCGACAAGCCGTTGTCAAATTCCACGGTCAGAGCCACTGCCGGAACCGCTGCCGGATCGCTCATCACTTAGATCACGGCGTCGAACAGGCGCTGAAAGCGGATGTCGAACGGCCAGCGCCAGAACTGCCAGAAGCGGGTGCCATCGGCAATCGAGAAGAACAGAACTTCAGCCCGTCCGACGAGATTTTCTACCGGTATGAAGCCGACTCCCCCTGCGATCGGGGCGATGCGGCTGTCGAGCGAGTTATCGCGGTTGTCACCCATGGCGAAGTAATGATCGGCCGGAACCAGGTATTCCTGGGTGTTATCCAGGTGTCCGTTGACCGTTTCCTTCAGGATACGGTGGGCCTTGCCCCCAGGCAGGGTTTCAATATACTGGGCTACCCGTGCTTCACGGCCGCTGCTGTTCGTCACCAGGGCAGATTCGATCTGCTGCAATTTTACCGGCTCGCCATTAATATGCAGAACACCGTGTTTCATTTGAATGCGATCGCCGGGCAGGCCGACGATGCGCTTGATGTAATCGGTCTTGTTATCGCGCGGGAGTTTGAACACCGCGACATCGCCACGCTGCGGCGCGGTGAACATCAAACGACCGTTAAACAAATCGATGCCGAATGCGATGGTGTACTTGCTGTACCCATAAGAATATTTTGATACGAACAAATAATCCCCGATGAGCAGAGTCGGAATCATCGATCCCGAGGGAATGTTGAAGGGTTCGAAGGCGAAGGTGCGTACGCCGAAGGCGATGATCACGGCATAGATCACGGTGCGCAGAGTGTCACCCAGACCGGCTTGGTATTCCTGGCCTCGCGCGGCTTTGCCGGTAACGGCTTCGGTGACGGTGACGGTGGTGGCGGTTTCGGTCATTGGGTTCAGGCCGGAAAGTGGAACGGTCAAAGGGAATTGGGCACGGCTTCGATCACCACCACTGCGGCGGCGAGCGGGGGCTCGTCGGTCAAGGTCAGGTGAATCGCTGCGATCATGCCCGGTGGCGTGAGCTGGTGCAAACGAACTGATGCGCCACCGGACAATTCCATCCCCGGCCTGCCGCCCGGCAACGTAATCACCGCCAGATCGCGCCAGAACACCCCGGCCGAAAAGCCGGTGCCCAGCGCCTTGGCGCAGGCTTCTTTGGCGGCGAAGCGCTTGGCATAGCTGGCGGCGCGGTTGGCCGAACCGCCGTGTGCGCGCCGTTCCGCCTTGTCCCGCTCGCCATCAGTGAATACCCGCTCCAGGAAACGATCACCGAAGCGTTCCAGAGTCCGTTCGATCCGGCCGATATCGATCAGATCGTTCCCGATGCCGATGATCAAATCCGGTCTCCCGGTGTCGTACCAGCGCGGGCCGCATTCATCGCCGCGCGCATAAGCCGGATGGCACCCTCTAGACCGATGAAAATCGCCTCACCGATTAGGAAATGGCCAATATTAAGTTCAACGATGGTCGCAATCGCCGCCACCGGGCCGACGGTTTCGAAGCTTAGGCCGTGGCCGGCATGGCATTCGAGTCCCAGCGACTCGGCGTGAGCCGCCGCCGTCCGCAGCCGCTCCAATTCCCGCAGCCGATGAGTCCCCGGCGAAGCGTCGCAATAGGCCCCGGTGTGCAGCTCCACCACTGGCGCACCCAAGATGCACGCGGCGTCTAATTGGTGCGGATCGGGATCGACGAAGAGGGACACCCGAATCCCGGCCGCTCCCAACTCTGCCACCAGCGGGCGCAGAAGAACCTGTGCGCCGGCCGCGTCCAGTCCGCCTTCGGTGGTCAGTTCCGCCCGCCGCTCGGGCACGATGCAGGCGGCGCGCGGCTTGTGGCGTAGGGCGATCGCCAGCATTTCGGCGCTGGCGGCCATTTCCAAATTCAGCGGCAGGGCGATTTCGCCCCGCAGCCGTTCGATGTCGCCGTCTGAGATGTGGCGGCGGTCTTCACGCAGATGAGCGGTAATGCCGTCGGCCCCGGCCGCCGCCGCCCGCCGCGCCGCCCGCAGCGGATCGGGATGTTTCCCGCCGCGGGCATTGCGGATGGTGGCGACATGATCGATGTTGACGCCCAGTCGAAGCGATCTGCTCACCATGGTTTTCGATTTACTTCTTCTTGAGTGCGGCCAGACGGTCGCCGATCGAAGCCCCAGCCGGAGATCCGCCCGCCGCCGTCTTCATCGCCTCGGCAATGTGGCTGTCGCTTTCGATCCCACCCAGGCCAACGTTGTTCAACGTCGTCGCTTTCAGCTTGGCCGCTCCGGCTTGGGCCCGGGCTTCGTCGGCCTTGCGCTGCATGGCCTCAACCGCGACATTCAGCTTGTTGCCGCCACCGCTGCGCAGACCGGCGACTTCGGCCGCGCGCCGAGCCTTTTCCTCCGCCCGGTCTTTTTCCATCGTCGCCCGATGCATATCGTGCTTGGCCCGGTCCAGCTTCTGCTTGGCCTGGGCCAGCGCCTCGGCCTTGGCCCGGTAGGCGTCCTGAGCGTCGTCGAGCAACGCCTTGACCTCAACCACGTCCTGGTTTTCCTGCTCCATCTCCGGCTTGAAACGCTCCAACTGTTCGATCAGCTTGCCCATGCTGGCTTCGACCCCGGCCTTGTCGGCCACCGCTGGGTTTTCCAGCTTGGCTTGCAGCAGTTCGGCCGCAGACATCATCTGGGCGTAGCGCTTGTTGGCGGCGTCCGCTTCCCGCACTTCGCGCTCATAATCAGTGCGGATTTTCTGAATCACCAAACCGGCGGCGTCGAGATCCTTCTCCATCTGGTCAAGTTGGGCCTGAGTCGCCGACTCGGGGTCCATTTCGACGATCGCCGACACGATGTCGCGGCCGAGCTGTTCACCCTTGACGCCAACAAAAGACTTCAGGAACGAGAACATGGGCAATTCCTCTAATTGAGGTGAAGTTAGCGGGGTGGACCTTGGTCGCCGTTATCTGGGTAACGGTGGGGCCTTGATCAAGGGGGGACGTGATCGGGCCGAGACCGATCGCACAGAAATCGATGGCTCGCGGGCCGAGACGAAACCGGGTCAGGGCGTAACCGCCCCGGCGTTAAGCAGTCCGACCGCGATCGACATTGCCGCCAGGATAATGCCGTAACCGGTTTTGTCGGCTTCAATACCCTCGCTGAAATGGCCGATCAGGCTGGAAACCAGGCCGAACACCGCCAACTGGCAGGCGAGGGCGACCGTCGCCCACAGCACCAGATCAAGCCAGCCGGAGGCGTGGGCGACGGTGGCGGTCAGCGGCAGGGCAAAACCGATCAGGGTTCCACCCAAACTGATCGCCGCAGTTCGGTTGCCGGCCCTGATCAACGACAGCTCGTTATAGGGGGTAATCACGACATAGATCGCGACGAAGGCCACCAGCAGCACGATCGACGTGCCGAGATAGGCCAAGTACAGCGTCAGATTGCTCACCGGCACCTCTTCGCTCGATTTTCTGCCGGCATCATGCCTGCCTTGGTAGCGAAAGCCAAGGGTGGAAACGGAATGGAACTAGCGTGGGGGGTGGGGAAAGGGCAAACTCGCGGCCGGAGGCACCATGCCCAAGTCGGAGACACCTATGGTAGACCACGTTCACGGTAATGGCCCCAAACCCCGCTTTGCTTACCCCCGAATCGCGGCGTTGGGGTTGGCATTGGCGCTGACATTGACCACCGTTGGTCCCGCTTCGGCGGCAACCTCGGTGGCCGATGAACTGGCCAGCATCACCAATTTGTTCGGCGGCATATTCCCCCATATCGGGTCGTTGACCTTGACCACCGAGGAATTAAAAGGGGTTGGCTGTATGGCCACCAGCATCGGTATTGGCGGGCTGGCGGTACTTTTCGGTGGCACCGCGATTCTGGTTGCCGGCAGTCCCGGCGTCTCGACACCGGTGGTGGCCTTGCCGGTGCTGGCTGCGACCATGTGGGCAGGATGCGCTTTCGGCTCCACCGCCGCCCCGGGAGCCGCATGGCTCGCGCGCAACTGGGCGGCGCTGTTTCCGCAGTTGCCCTCGCCTTAATTCGGGATCAGAACTACCAGTTGGGGATATCCGCCGCGGAAGCCACTTGATTTGGGAAAGTCGAGGTGATGCTCAAGCAACACGCCACCAAAAAATCACAATAAAACTCTAAATGGGATGACGGGTTGGGAAAAAGCATGATTGTCGTCGTCGCTAAATTGATGTAGTACTCAGTGACGGGACTGGAGTGAGTGGAGAACCTGGCCCAAACTCGTCTGTTACGGTATCCGCGCAGAGGGAAGATTTTAAGTCTCCAGGGCGGATATGCCGGAAATTAGTGGCAGTAAAACCGAGATGTAGGCAAACCGATGTCGGTTCTCATTCTTTCTTTGCTGATTTCCTTGGCCTATTTTCTTGGTATACGCTGGCTGTTTTTTGCAATCTGCGGCCTAATCATTCTGCATATTTTAGTGGTTGTTTCGTTTCCCCCTCTGACATTTTTTATCAATCTGGTGTGGTGGCTGATACGCTATTCCTTGGCTATTGTCCTGGGCGTGCTGCTGGCCGAAGCGATCCGCAAGGCCGCCGGAGAGTCGGTGGTGTCGTTGATCTGGCGCGGCTTACAGCGGCGCTAAACTGCCCCTTAATTTCTGGTGGTTCGATTAAATAGTGGCAAAATAATTGCTGACCACCGCCAGCAAATCCTCGGTTAGCCCGGCCTCTTCACGTTCAGTTAGGCTGGCATGTAGTTTCGGGGCAATGGTGGAAAAGACCGCAGTCAGACGCGGGTCAAAATGGCTGCCGGCATCGGCGGCGATGATCGCCATCGCTTTATCCAGTGGCATTGGATCTTTGTACGGCCGCCGAGAAGCCAAAGCGTCGAATACATCGGCAATCGCGAACACCCGGGCCAAAAGCGAAATTTCTTCCCCGCGCAAACCATGGGGATAACCGCTGCCGTCATATTTTTCATGATGGCCTTCAACCACGCTTGCGGCACCTTGCAGCCATTTCGAACGGCTGACGATATCCCGGCCATGGCTAACATGGGTCTTCATGATCTCAAACTCCGCTGCGGTCAGTTTTCCCGGCTTGAGCAAAATAGAATCACTGATCGCTATTTTGCCGACATCGTGAAGAAACGCACCCTTGATCAGTTCCCTGATCGCTTCGGGGGCCAACCCGGCCTCTTCCGCCAACCGCACGGCATAGAGCGTAACCCGATAATTATGAGCGTTGGTGTCGCTGTCGCGCTTGGCGATGGCTCCGCCCAGAACCTCCAGCATTTCCAGGTTTGCGCTTAGAAGTTGTTGGTTAGCCGCAACCAAATTGCGATTAAGCGTAACGATGGTTGGAAACAGCAGCAGGGTTGCTAGCGCGACCCCGGCGATGACCACAACGACGGTCCTGGCCACCCCCAACCTGATTCCAGCCAAGTGTTCGTTGGAAACGTGAAAGATACCTTCGAAGAATCCAATCTCTGCACCAGCCGCATCACGCGCTTCGGTAACTACGCGGATATAAAGATTCGGCCCAAGGGTAATCTTGTCGTAGGTCGCATCATGGTGCTCAGGAAAAACATGAACAATGCGGTTGAATGCCTGTTCAATCTCCTCGTATTCACCGTGGGTCGCTTCGGCAAATTTCCGCCGTTGGGTATCGTAAATCTCGGCAATGTGAAAATGACCCGCACCATGCTCCGCCCGGGTTGCAAGAAACTGGGACAAAAGCGCCGAGGCCCCATCGGTCGTCCCCCCTTCTAACCCGCGAGCCGGATTAAAGACATTTTGGTGCAGCGAAACGAAGGTTCCGGCTTCATCAACCGCGAACGCAACGATGGCATCATCCATCCGCTCGATTTCATGCCACCAAGTCAGACCGCCGACTCCGGCCGAAATGACCACTGCGGCCAGAGCCAAGCGACGCAGGAGTTGATGATAGGTGCGAGAAAACATGATTGGAAACCTAACGGTTAACGCACGGCATTCCGCGCTTGATCGCCAGTTTCGTAGACCCCGGCATCCTCGGCCCCCCCAGCAAAAGCCTGGGCTAACTTCATGCGCAAGAAGACATTCGCCGTATAGCGCGACACCCTGGCGTACCAGGTTTCTTGCAGATAAAGAACCATGTCGGCGTAGGCCGCTTCCACTTCCTGGTCGAGGTGGAAGGCATCGTAATTGACCACCACCGCTAGCTTGTGCCCAACCGCCCGGCAGCGGCTTTCCACCGCTTCACGCACCGCATCGACATCTTGAATCGTGCGCACGCGCAGGCCTTCAAAATTGATGAACAACAGATCCCGCGCCGGGTCATAGGTAATGCGGTCTTCCAGCTTAACGACTTGCAACGCTTGGCGCAGGCCCATCGGTTCGGGACGGAACAGGCGCGGGTCCATCAGTTTGGGCTGGCGGATGAACGGCCGGAACGCCATATGCGCCAGAATATCGTGTTCCGGTTGAATTCCTGGCGCGATTTCAATCAGCTCCAACCCACCCGGAACCAGCTTGAACACACAACGCTCGGTGATATAGAGCACCTCCCGCCCATGCTCCGCAGCATAAGTCCCGGAAAAGGTGATCTGTTCGACCTGTTGAATGAATTTGCGCTGACGGCCTTCGTGGTTAATGGTCAGCCGGCCGCCGCCGGTTGAAACCTTTAAGCCTTGCGCGGTAAAGGTACCCACGAACACCACCTTGCGGGTGTTCTGGGAAATGTTGATGAAGCCACCGGCTCCAGCCAATTTGGGACCGAAACGGCTGACGTTGACGTTGCCGGTGGCGTCGGTCTGAGCCATGCCCAGCACCGCCAGATCCAGCCCGCCACCGTCGTAGAAGTCGAACTGCTGGTTCTGGGCGATGATCGCCTCGGTGTTGGTTGCGGCACCGAAATTCAGTCCGCCGGCCGGAATGCCGCCGAACACGCCTGGCTCGGCGGTCAGTGTCATCCGCTCCAGCATATTTTCTTCGGCCGCGACCGCAGCGACGCCTTCCGGCATGCCGATACCAAGATTTATAATCGCATTGACTGGCAGCTCCATTGCCGCACGCCGCGCAATGATTTTGCGCTCGTCCAGTTCCATCGGTTCTAGCGTATCCAGCGGCACCTTGATTTCCGAGGCATAGGCCGGGCTGTAAGCGGTGGCGTAGGTCTGCATGTGGTTTTCCGGCCGGGCCACGACCACGCAATCGACCAGCGCGCCGGGAATCACCACCTGGCGAGCGTTGAGCGTGCCGCGGTTGGCGATGCGCTCGACCTGAACGATGACCATCCCACCCGAATTGTGTACCGCCTGGGCCATGGCCAGATTGTCCAGAATCAGCGACTCCCGCTCCATGGTCACGTTGCCGTCCGGGTCGGCGGTGGTACCGCGCAGAAAAGCGATGTGGACCGGAAACGCCTTGTAGAACAGCCACTCCTCGCCATCCAACTCAAGCAGACGGACCAGATTGTCCTTGGTGATCGGGTTGATCTTGCCGCCTTCCAAACGCGGATCAACGAAGGTGCGCAAGCCGACCTTGGTGATCACCCCCGGCTTGCCGGCGGCAATGTCGCGGTAGAGGTGGGAAATCACGCCTTGCGGCAGGTTGTAGCCTTCGATCTTGTTGTCCAGCGCCAGTTTGGCGACCTTGGGAATCAGTCCCCAGTGACCGCCGACCACCCGCTTGAGCAGTCCTTCGTGACCGACGCGGTTCAAACCCCGCTCTTTGCCGTCGCCCTGGCCGGCGGCGAACAGCAGGGTCAGTTTACGCGGGTGGCCGGTGGCCAGGAACCGCCGCTCTAGCGCCGCCAGCAATTCGTCCGGTGTGCCGTTGCCGACGAACCCCGAGTTGCAAAAAGTGTCGCCGTCACGAATCACGGCCACCGCTTCATCGGCACTGACGATCTTGTTCCGCATCGCTGTGGCCTCCTGGCTAAACTTAACGAACCGTAAAAACTCTGGCCGCATCCGCAGCGCAATGATAGACAGCCAGAGCCGTCGGCGAAACCCATCCGTGGCCATGATGACTTCAAATCGTCACAATCCCGTCCTATTCATTGATCTCAAGGCCCAGCGTCGCCGCTTGGGCCGTAGAATCGAACAGGCGATCATGAAGGTGGTCGATCGCGGAGAGTTTATTCTGGGTTCGGAAATCGCCGAGTTGGAACAGCGGTTGGCGGCGATCGTCGGTGCGCGGGCGTGCATCACTTGCGCCAGTGGCACCGATGCGCTGATGCTGATTTTGACCGCGCGCGGGGTTGGTCCGGGCGACGGCGTGCTGGTGCCGGCTTTCGCCTACCCTTCGGTGGCGGAAACCGTGGTCCTACTGGGGGCCACGCCGATATTCGTCGATGTTCTGCCCGATACCTTCACCCTCGATCCGGCCGGCATCGCCGCGGGAGTCGCTGCCGCGCGTGCCGCCCGGGTCGCCCCACGCGGTGTGATTGCGGTCGATCTGTTCGGCCATCCCGCCGATTACCGTCGGATTCTGCCTGCGGCACGCGCGCATGAGCTGTTCGTAGTCTGCGAGGGTGCGCACGGCTTTGGTGCTACTTTGGACGGGGCCCGGGTCGGCACCTTCGGCGACGCCACCGCGATCAGCTTTTTTCCAACCATGCCGCTGGGAGCCTATGGCGATGGCGGCGCGGTGTTCACCGATGATCCAATCATCGAGCGGTTGATTCGTGGACTGCTGGCACCCGAGTCTGGGGTTGAGCGGGCCGAGCACGCCCAGTATGACAAAGCCGGACGCCTAGACACACTACAAGCTGCGGTGCTTTTAGAAAAACTGTCGATTTTTTCCGAGGAACTGAGTTCTCGTCTGCAAGTGGCGGAGCGTTACGCGGCTGCGTTGGCCGATTTTATTGCCGTGCCGACGGTGGCCGCTGGGGCTACTTCGGTTTGGTCGCACTATACGATCAAGGCCGATGATCGTGACCAGTTGCTGACCGCCTGTCGCGCCTGGGGGCTGGCCACGCGAATTTGCTATCCGGTGCCGCTCAACCGTTTGCCGCCGTTTCACGATTGTCCGGTGGCCGGCGGCAAAGTGCCGGTGGCGGAAGAGTTGTCGCGCAAGGTACTCAGTTTGCCTATGCACCCCTATCTGATTTCAACCGAACAAGACCGGGTAATCGGTGCCTTGCGCACCGCCTTTTTCCAGGGGCCGTTCGAACCACATTATGGCTGAAAACTTTAAAATGTGAGGTTGCGTGGCTGGACCAGCGCATCACTGGTCTAGCCACGCCAGCGCCGCCGCGACCGAATCGACCACCCCCCTCGACTCGGTGGGGTGGGTGGGGGCAGGTGGGGGCCGGCGAACCATGATCACTGGCAGACCCAACTGCCGCGCCGCAGTCAGCTTGGCTGCGGTCGCCTCGCCGCCACTGTTCTTCGACACCAGCGCATCAATCCCGTGGCGTTCGAATAAGGCCCGCTCATCGGCGACCGAAAACGGGCCACGGGCCAAGATGAGTTCGAAATCAATCAGCGATGGCGGTTTGGTTGGGGCATCGACCATGCGCGGGAACAGGCGAACCCCGGCCAGTCCGGCGAAGGCACCCAATTCCAGGCGACCGATGGCCAGGAAGGCGCGCCGGCTTAGGCCGGGCAAAGCCGCCGCTGCCGCTGCCATGTCCGCGACCTCCTGCCATCGGTCGCCGGCTTCAGGCGTCCAGGGCGGCCGCACCACCTGAACCCGAGCGATGCCGGTTTCGGTGCAGGCGATTCGGGCGTGATGTGAAATCGTAGCGGCGAACGGATGGGTGGCGTCGATGACGACCGAAATCGCTTCGTCGCGCAGATAGCGGGCCAGACCATCGGCTCCGCCAAACCCACCCACCCGCACCGATCCCGGCGGCAGGCGATGGGCGAGGGTTCGCCCGGCCAGCGAGGAAATCAGCTTAACATCCTCTCGCCCGGCCAACACAGCGGCCAGTTCCAGGGCTTCGCTGGTTCCGCCCAGAACCAGCACATGTTTCCGGTTAATCAACGGCTGCTCCTCATGCGTTGCGGGGGGGCACTTCCGAAACCCCCGACGAGGGCTTCGTCCTCGACCCACTTTATCTTGAATTCGCCGTTCCGTAAGGCCAAGGTAACGCGGTGCTTCCTTCCTTTCCAGGCGGATACCAGCCCGTGGCCAACACCCCTTCCGACACCTATCCCGCCAATTCGTTCCGTGCCGGCCCCGATGCCCACGGTCATTTTGGCATTCATGGCGGGCGCTATGTCGCCGAAACCTTGATGCCGTTGGTTCTGGACGTGGAACGGGCGTGGCGTGCGGCACGGGAAGACCCAGCGTTCGGCACCGAATTGCGCTTTTACCTTAAGCAGTATGTCGGACGGCCCAGCCCGCTTTATCTCGCCGAACGGTTTAGTGCCCGGTTGGGCGGAGCCAAGGTCTATTTCAAGCGCGAGGAACTGAACCACACCGGCGCGCATAAGATCAACAACTGCATGGGCCAGATTCTACTAGCCAAACGGATGGGCAAGCGGCGGATCATCGCCGAAACCGGTGCCGGACAGCATGGTGTGGCTACGGCCACGGTCTGCGCCTTGTTCGGGCTGCCGTGTACGATTTACATGGGCGAAGTCGATATCGAGCGCCAGAAGCCCAATGTTTTCCGTATGCGTCTGTTGGGGGCCGAGGTCCGGCCGGTAACTTCGGGTGCGCGCACGCTTAAGGATTCGATGAACGAAGCCCTACGCGACTGGGTGACGAACGTTGACTCCACCTATTACCTGATCGGCACCGTGGCCGGTCCACACCCCTATCCGGCCATGGTTCGTGATTTTCAGACCATCATCGGCGAGGAAACCCGCGAACAGATGCTGGCCATGGAAGGCCGACTGCCCGACAGTTTGGTGGCATGCATCGGTGGCGGCTCCAACGCCATCGGCCTGTTTCATCCCTTCCTCGATGATCCGGAAGTGGCCCTGTATGGGGTGGAGGCTGCCGGCCACGGGCTGGACACCCCCGCCCACGCCGCCTCGCTGGCCGGGGGTGCGCCCGGGGTGCTGCACGGCAACCGCACCTATCTGCTGCAAGACGACGACGGCCAGATTCTGGAAGGCCATTCGATTTCGGCCGGGCTCGACTATCCTGGCGTCGGCCCGGAACACGCTTGGCTGCATGATCTTGGGAGGGTGCGGTATGTCTCGGCGACCGATGACGAAGCCCTGGCCGCGTTCCGCCTGACTGCGGAAACCGAAGGCATTCTGCCGGCGCTAGAACCGGCCCACGCCCTGGCCCACGCCATGCGCATCGCCGGTTCGCTGCCCAAGGATCACCTGATGGTGGTCGGGCTGAGCGGTCGCGGCGATAAGGATATCTTCACCGTCGCCCAAGCCTTGGGGACCACGATATGAGCAGCGATTTTTCCGCCGCCGAACCACGGATCGCCCGCCGCTTCCAAGCCCTGAAGGCCGCTGGCCGGGGCGGGCTGATCACCTTTATCACCGCCGGCGATCCCGATTTCGACACCAGCTTGGCTATTCTGAATGGCTTGCCGGCGGCCGGGGCTGATTTGATCGAACTGGGGATGCCGTTCACCGATCCGATGGCCGACGGCCCGGCGATTCAGGCGGCGGGGTTGCGCGCGCTGAAGGCGGGGGCGCGCATGACCGGCACACTAGAGATGGTCCGCCGGTTTCGTGAACAGAACGACGATACCCCGATCATTCTAATGGGTTATTTCAACCCGATTTATCGTTACGGTGTGGACCGGTTCCTGAAGGACGCCCGTGCCGCCGGGGTTGACGGGTTGATTGTGGTCGATCTACCGCCAGAAGAAGACGACGATTTGTGCCTGCCGGCCCGTGCCGGCGGAATCAATTTTATCCGCCTAACCACCCCGACCACCGACGACGCTCGGTTGCCGGTGGTGCTGAACAATGCCAGTGGCTTTGTTTATTATGTTTCGGTCGCCGGCATCACCGGTGCCGCCTCAGCCGAACAAAGCGCCGTCGAATCGGCGGTCATTCGGCTACGTCGTCATACCGAATTGCCGATCGCGATCGGTTTTGGCATCCGCACCCCGGAACAGGCTGCGGCCAATGCCCGTTGCGCCGAAGCCGCAGTGGTCGGTTCGGCGATCGTGGCCCGGATCGCGGCCAATCTGGATGATCAGGACCAGGCCAGGCCGGGGCTGGTCGAAGACGTGCTCGGCTTCGTCGGCTCGTTGGCGGCGGCTGTGCGTTCGGTGGCAAAGTAACGGCAAAGTAAAATGAGTAACGCATTTGGCTTCGGCGACCAGGGCTTGGCCCTGGACCCGCATTAATCAGAATTATTCCAAAGCCGATGCTAGCGACACTTGACCGCTGCCCGGAGCCAACGGCTGCTGCTGGTTGGGTGCCGGTGCCCACCCGGCCAGATGCAGAATTTCGAATGTCGCCGGAATTCTGCCGTCCGGCTCGGCATAGCCGTCAAAATAACGCCGGGCCATATCCGTGAACAGGCCGCGCGGTGGTGGTCGGCGGTCACGGGCCAGGGTGGCACAGGTTTCGCCCATGCCGCGCAAGTCCTTGATCAGGCTAAACGGATCGGCATAGGTCACGGTCAGAGTCTCGGTATCGGCCACGGGCAGGGCAAAGCCGGCGCGTTGCAACAGCGATGCGGCGTCGCGCAGTTCGACGAACGGCGACACCCGTGGCGACGCGCCCCCGCGCACGGCCAATTCAGCATCAATTAAGCTGCGCCGCAACTCGATCAGAGTCGCCCCGCCCGGCATCGCCGCCAGGAACAGGCCATCCGGCTTGAGCACCCGCCGGATTTGAATCAAGGCACCCGGCAGATCATTGACCCAGTGCAGACTGAGCGCACTAATCACCAAATCGAAGCTGGCTTCGGCAAACGGCAGCCGCTCTTCATCGGCCGTGATCGCCAGTCCCCCCGCCTTACCGGCCAGCGTCGGCGACAGATCGCAGCAAACCACGGTGCCAACCGCCGGATTCGTCGCCAAGGCCCGACGCATGGCACCATCATGGCTCCCTAGATCGAGTGCCAGCGGAAACCGACGCCGGACGACGCTCAACCGTTCCGCCAGCCGCTCGGCGATTTCCTGCTTAAGAAAGCCGAATCGATCCAGGCCAGCGGCGGCACGATCGCGATGACGACGAACCAGGGTGCGATCAAACACGGTCATGGCTTCGTGAGTTTGGCAATCGGACATTGAGCCTAACACTTGCGATGAAAGAAATCAGGGATTGCCGCCAACCAACATAACCAGCCGATCAACATAATCGATTTGACACCTGCCGCCAACCGGCATTGAGTCGGTCCAGCATTGAGTCGGTGTGCCGAAGCGGCCGGCACCGGAGCCACGATCCGACACGGAGCCAAGAAAACCATGAGCAAAACTGTACCCGAAACCGTGCGCGTGAACCTAGGCCCACGCAGCTATGATATCGTGGTCGGCACAGGTGTGCTGGCCGAAGCTGGATCGCGCATTGCCGCCATGGCCGACAAACGCCGGGTGATCGTGATCAGCGATCAGACGGTGGCAGGGCTGCATCTGGCCACATTGGAACGCTCGCTGGTTGCGGCCGGCGTGGCCACCACCGGCCCGGCACTGCTGCTGCCACCCGGAGAGGGGGCCAAAAGTTTCGCCCGCCTGGAACAGGTGCTGGATAACCTGCTCGGACGCGGCATCGATCGCGGCACGATGCTGGTGGCGCTGGGCGGCGGTGTGGTCGGCGACTTGGTCGGATTCGTCGCCGCCATTGCCTTGCGTGGGCTTGATTTCATTCAAATTCCGACCACACTCCTGGCCCAGGTGGATAGCTCGGTCGGCGGCAAGACCGGCATCAACAGCCGCCACGGTAAGAACTTGATCGGGGCCTTTCATCAGCCGCAGCTGGTTCTGGCCGATATCACCACCCTGGATTCGTTGCCCGTGCGCGATGTGCGCGCCGGCTATGCCGAGGTGGTCAAGTACGGTCTGATCAACGATCCGGCATTTTTCGACTGGCTGGAGGCTCATGGCCCCGCGCTGTTGAAGGGCGATCACGCCGCCCGTACCCGGGCCGTGGTCACCAGTTGCCGGGCTAAGGCGGCGGTGGTTGGGGCCGACGAGCGCGAAAGCGGCGACCGCGCGCTGCTCAATCTCGGCCACACCTTCGGCCATGCGCTGGAAACCGCCTGTGGCTACGACGACCGACTCCACCATGGCGAGGCGGTGGCGGTGGGCATGGTGCTGGCGTTTGAATTGTCGGTTCGGCTGGGGCTGGCTCCGGCGGCGGATGCCTTGCGCGTGCGCCAACACCTGTTTCAAGCCGGGCTGCCGACCGGCCCCGGCGACCTGCCGACGGTGCCATGGCGGCCGGCGGAACTCGTCGGACATATGGCCCACGACAAGAAAACTCGCGACGGCCGCCTAACTTTTGTTCTGGCGCGTGGTATCGGCCAATCATTCGTTGCTCACGACGTTGACCCGGCTGAGGTCGAAGCAGTTCTAGCCGGTCATGCTTGAGTGTTAAGTTCCATCCATACTCCACAGGAATCAAGACCATGAGGCAATTTCTTTTCGCGATGGTAAACCTACTGCTTGGACTCGTCCTTTCCACGATTTTCGCGTTTGTTCTGGCCAGCAATTGGCGCTCGTTCAGTGATCGCTGGATGATCCCGCTTGTGTTTCTGCCCGCGATAGGGGTGGCCCTTGGATGCTGGTTGGCCCACAAATTTTCCAAGGGGCAAGATCCCTGGCCGATCACCAGTTCGGGCGGGAAAATATTGTATACCTCGCTGGGGGCCGTGGGGGCCGCCGCAGCCAGTTATTGCGCGTATATCGCGATCTCTTCGGTGTGGTTCGAGGCTGATTTCCTAGATATGTTGCTTTCGCCTTCGCACATTCAGCAGTTTGTTAAGAACGATAAGTTCGGCCAACATGAAAGCAGCTTCGTGGGGAGCGCGATCATCGGCCTCCTGGCCGGCTCATACGGAACCTACCGGTTCATCACCGATTGGGCCGCAACTGGCGAAACAACCAAACAGTAGAGGTAACTGCCCAGGTAGCTCTATTGGGCTGCCGCCCAAACCCGCCCGGGGAATGAATTCCCCGGACCCCTTCTTCTTTTGTGAATTAACAGAAAGAAGGGGGGGGCTGGGGGTCTCCCCCAGAGCGCGACCAAGCGGACCGCCGAGTCGAAGTGCGGCGGTGAGGCGTGAATTAATGGCGTGGGTTAGCGGCGGGGCGGCATTGCGGACATAACGACCTCGTAGTCTTGTCTATCGATCCACCAGCGGCCAGGGGACCGGCACAGCAAGTCGGTGAGCCAACGCTCGGCGTCGGCCGGCTGGGCCAGGGTTACAGGGGATGAGAGTTCGCGGACGATGGAATTAACGTCAGCCTTATCGTTGAGCACCAGAGCGACCAGCAGGCCCCGGCCGACCGGCCCTTCAACCTTGAACTGAAAGCCGGAGCGGCCATCGGGAATGGTTCGCGGCCGATCCTGACCGACATGCGGGTCGGCACCATCGGGAGTGCCGTTTGAAAACTCATTGGGGTAAATCCGGGTAAGCTTGCGATCGGGAGTGGCATCGAGCAGCATCAGGTGGCCGAACCGCTCACTGGTAATGGTATAGCTGACGGTCTGACCAACATAGACCTGCAAGGGTCCGCTTTGCCTGGCATTGGCTGGCGGCTGTGGGGCTGGCGGCTGTGGTTTGATTTCGACATGCACCTTTCCAGCCTCGGTCGGCCCGCAGGACACCACCGTAGGAAGCGGATCATAAAGTCGTCCCAAAATTAGGGGGGCCTCCAGGCTCCTGGTGGGGCCAGGGCAAAGCCCGGGTCGCCGAAGGTTTAGGATCGCTGGGATTACTGACCACGGTTGACAGCGGCCGGCGGAACAGGCACGACCATAGCCTGGACCACAGGGGAAACCAAGTTGACCGGTTCCTGAAGGCCAAGCAGGA
>CAUYTZ010000250.1:0-1325 GCA_963575695.1 uncultured Gammaproteobacteria bacterium
ACTCGGCGGGGAGTTCAGGTCGTTATGACTGGCATCGATAAGCATATGGAAGCCGATCTCTGGCGGTTCTGGTTGTGGACGGTCGTCGTTTTGAGTGATGGCGATTTCATCTATCAGGTCGATTGCGGGCCGCTTAGCTTTTCCAACGCCCAGCTTGAAGGCTCGTCCCTCGCATCGGTACTGTTTCGGTTAGCGCGATGGCTGGTCCGTTCCCGTCTGCTACGCCATCAGCGGATCTTGTTCATCGGTCCCCGCGCCCGGTCAGCGGGAAACGCGGTGCGCTTTGAAGAGGGCGACATGATCGGGGGTGTCCTGCCCGGCGGCGGCCCGTTCGATGTGGTCCGGGTCATGAATGTCCTGAATCTGGCCTATTTTGATGACGCAACGGTTGAAGCTGCGGCGCGCACCTTGGCCGGCTGGGTCGCCGATGGTGGGTTGCTGCTGATTGGCCGCAGCGATGGCGACACCAACCGGGCAACCCTGTTTTGCAAGACCGGCCCGACACTGTGGGTGGTTGATCGCCTCAATGACGGCAGCGAGGTTGAACGGCATGTTCTGGCCGTGGCTTCGTAACGCCGCTTCCCTTTCCTTCCGTCATTTGGGGCTGTGGCCGATGACCAAGACCGAGGCGAATGCCGCTTCGCAGCTTCGCCTTCCTGCCAGCCTCTGGCCCATCTATCCCTGGCCCATAAGGCGCAGTTCTGGCTGCTGGAGCGGTTGCGCTATTCGCTGCTGACCGGCACCGTGCAGCCGGCGCTAGACCGACGGGAGGCCCTGATCACCCGGCTGCTGGCCGAACGATCACGCCATCGATGTGACCCTTGATCCGGCCGCCCGCGACGCTGAAGCCGAACTGGCCGCCGTCGCGACGGTAGGTGCGCAAGTCAAATCCGGCGGCACGCAACCAAAGAATCGACAGATCCTCGAAGCGATGGCCGACGGCGAAGATCCGTAGCAGTTGGCCATCGAACTCCTGTCCCTGGTCCTTGGGCGTCAAAGTAAACTCGAACTGAAGCGCACGCGCACAGGTCACCCCAAGCCGGGACGCGCCCAAGTAACGTCTGGGCGGCTGGGCGGCATTGTCGGCGACCATGGCAGCATCGATCCGGCCGTTGATCGCCTCGATCACCGAAGGCGGGCGGTAGCCAGAGCCATGGTTCAGGTCGATCATGATCGTTACCTTAAAACGGAATCGGATCGTTGAGATCATCCGCAGCCTTCTTGGCCTGTCCGGCGACCTGGAGCAGGTGGGCACGGTAGCCGTCGAGCGCGGCCTCAATCAGGCGGTCGATATCTTCGGCACTGCGGTCATGGAACGGAGCCAT
>CAUYTZ010000251.1:0-2617 GCA_963575695.1 uncultured Gammaproteobacteria bacterium
CACCATGTAGCCCAGCAACTGCAAAATAATCCCTGGATCGGGCGTGCTCTTATGGTCGATCAACACGTAAAGCAGTACCTCACCGCCATCCTTGAGCCGGGCGAGGAAGAGTCGGTCGCGTTGGCGACCTTGCAAGGCCTCGGCGACGAACTCACCGTCCACCAACACGGGTGGGTCATCGGTCAGAAGGGGGGTGATCTGGGGCGGCAACCGTTCACGGGCGCAATGCACCGGCCGTTACCGGCTGGTCGAGCAAGCCTTTGAACAAATTGTCGTGTGGTTGGGTCGGTTACGTCATAGATCCACCGACGTTAGGCGAGCTACGGGAACTAGACCGCCGCCCACGGCCGAGCCGAAGATCTTCTTGAACGCGAAGTCGGTTTTGGGATTGAGGAAGCGCATGGGAACTGCCGGGAGTCAGGGCAAGGAGCGAGTGACGTGAAGGTTACCACACTGGGGTTGGAGAATCCCACATCGCTCGCGGATAGAGAGGTGGCCTACTTGAAATATTATAGCATGCGCCATAATGACGGGTTTGGCCTGCCCCCGACGGTCTGAACGGGTTCCGGTCAGCTTTTCCATTTGTCACGAGATTGCAACAGTGGATTAAATTGCTGCCCTGCCCAGGGTTCGGCACTGCCATACGCAATGCCCATAGCTTGCAAAGGCTCAAGCCGTGGTGGTAGGTTGTGTGTGGCAAGCTGCACCTGCTTGGCAAAGCGTGGTGCTCGGTGCGCGAGATTTAGACGGTCCAGGCTGGGAGATCAGTGGTGATGAATAGAATTGGTCTGAAGGCAAGGCTGATCTGCGGAGCGTCCGGGGCGGTCATTGCACTGGCATTGTCGGGCGGCGCGATGGCGCAGTCAGTGGTGACAATCAACAGCTCTACGGCAATCAATTTGGGTGCCAATCCCGCTATTGTAAGCCTTGGTAAAGTTGCAGTGGGAGATCGCTCTGCCTATACCCTTGCCGGGAGCGCGTCCGTTCATGTCAATGTGGACGGGTCTCTGAATTATACTGGCAGCGACCCAAACTGGGGCGGCCAAATCTATAATGGGTCCGCCACCCTAGCGACGATCGCGGTAACCGGAGGGACTGGTAATGTCGTCACCGTCGGTGCCACTGGCAATGCGAGTGCGGGCGGCATCATTGCCAACGACAGTGGTTCCTCTGGAAGTGGAGGGGATGGTGGGCCGGCAATCGCGGTTTCGGGCGGCGGCAGTGTCGACGTTAGCGTCGTCCGTGGCCAGATCTACTCCCTCACCGGTAACGCGGTCACTGTTTCCAGCGGTGGCACGGTCAATCTGACGGTGGGTGGCGCGGGAACCACAGGTAATGGCTTTACGGTTGCGACAGCAAATGCAGGGATACTGGCATACGGCAACGACACCGCGATCAGTATCAATGGTGCTACTCAGTTTTCCATCGACGCCAAGAACGGCGCGACCATCTATGGCCAGACTGCGGGCGCGGCGGCTGGTCCGGTAATTTCGGTTGGTGGCACGATCACTAACAACAGCACCATCACCGTGCGCGAAGGGGCGATCATCGCGCACTATGATCTGAACACCTCAGCGGTATCGGCGAGCGCCACGGCCATCGACCTAAGCGTTGGCGGCCGGTCGGGTTCGGGGCGGGTGTTTATTGAGTTGCAGGGTGGCGGACAGATTATCGGTGATGTTGTGCTGGGCGGGGTCGGAAGCAGCCGGTCCACTTGGGATACCATTGCCATTGGGAAAGACGCAGGCACGCTTGCACTTGCAGGGGGGGGGGGTACACAGCTAACGCAAGCCCCACGTAACATTACCGCCGCCGACGGTAAGGGGCAGGTTGAATTCTGGGGCGGTGGTGTAACAGCGGTACCAACTACGATCGGCACAGCGTCCAATCGCCTGGGAGCGGTCCAGGTGTCCGGAAACGCGACCAGCACCACTTTGAACAACATGACTCTCTATGCCAAGGGGGTCTTTATCGGCGGAACCGGCAGCGGTATTTATTCTTCAACCCCCGGCACCGACACCGTCACCCTGACTTTGACCGGCACGTCGAATGTCAGCACCGGGCAGGCCGCCGGAACCGCCACAGCGGTTACCCTGGGTGCGGCGAATGCGACCTTAAATCTTTCGGCGGGAACGATCGCCGGAGGGGCGACATCGACACCGGTCGATGGCAACATCGTCGCCAGCGGTAATAATTACGGTATTGTCAATCTCGATACCGACCTCAGCTATGCTAATGCAAAGGTGGTGCTGTATGGTCTGGGCGATAGTACCAATGCCCTGAAGACGTTGACTATTGGCACAAATTCGATCGCGACCGGCAGCACCGTTACCCTCACTAACGCCGCTTATATCCAGACGGTGACGATCAATAAATCGAATGTGGTCGCCAATGCTGGCCTATCCGCCGGTAGCGGCGGGACCACCCTGTCCAGCGGCGCGATTCTAACTTTCAGCGGCAAGTATGACGCCACTCACGTCTATGCAGGCGCGATTGATGGCACTGGCGCAGTCGTTTTCGGCACTGGTGCGTCATTCGACTCGAATGGCGTAATCGGCGCTGGGACCGCAGTCACTACGGTGACTGTGAACAGCGGCACAACCATGGCGCTGACCCA
>CAUYTZ010000252.1:0-27809 GCA_963575695.1 uncultured Gammaproteobacteria bacterium
GTCAACCCAAGACCCTGCATGATGATCAGCGATATCAACACGCCCACCGGCAGCATCAGGATGGCGACGAAGGCGCTGCGGACATGCATCAGGAACACGATGCAGACCAGGGCGACGATCAGGCTTTCCTCGATCAGGGTATTCTTGAGGGTTTCGACCGCGCGCAGGATCAAATCGGAGCGGTCGTAGACCGCCTCGATCGAGACGCCTTCGGGCAGGCCGGCGGAGATCTCGACCAGTTTAGCCTTGACGTTGCGGATGACATCCAGCGCGTTCTGGCCGAAGCGTTGCAGAACAATGCCGCTGACCACCTCGCCTTCGCCATTGAGTTCAGCCAGACCGCGCCGCTCGTCCGGTCCCAGTTCCACCCGCGCCACGTCGCGCAGCAGCACCGGCGTGCCGCGCTCGACCTTCAGCACGATCTGTTCAAGATCGGGAATGCCGCGCAAGTAACCACGGCCACGGACCACGTATTCCGTTTCCGCCATCTCGACCACCCGGCCGCCGACATCCAGGTTGCTGGAGCGGATCGCCTGGGTGACGCGCGATAGCGGGATGGCATAGGCGCGCAGTCGCTGCGGATCAACAATCACTTGGTATTGCTGGACATAGCCGCCGACGCTGGCGACTTCGGCCACGCCCTCCGCTTTGGCCAGTTGATAGCGCAGATACCAGTCCTGGAGCGTACGCAACTCGGCAAGCGTGCGATTTTTGGCCAGAACCACGTATTGGTAAACCCAACCGACGCCGGTGGCATCCGGTCCCAGGGTCGGGGTGACGCCAGCGGGCAGGCGCTTGGCGGCGAAGTTTAGGTATTCCAGCACCCGCGACCGGGCCCAATAAATGTCGGTGCCGTCCTCGAACACGATGTAGACGAACGAGGCCCCGAAGAAGGAGAACCCCCGCACCAGCTTGGAGTGCGGTACGCTCAACATCGCGGTCGTCAGGGGGTAGGTGACTTGATCCTCGACCACCTGCGGTGCCTGGCCCGGGAACTCGGTGTAGAGGATGACCTGAACGTCGGACAGATCGGGCAGCGCATCAAGCGGGATGCGCTTGACCGCGACCACCCCAGCCCCGACGATGAACAGCGTGCCGAGCAGAACCAGGAAGACGTTGCGCGCCGACCAGCGGATGAGGGCGGGAATCATGGTCCGGTTGCTCCCTTATTTCTTGTGCTCGAAGTGGCCCAGCGCCGAGCGCAGGTTGGCTTCGGCGTCGATCAGGAAGTTGGCGCGGACGATGACGTTCTCCCCGGCTTTAAGACCGGAACGGACTTCGACATAGCCATCAGAGCGCGAGCCGATCTTGACCTCGCGCGGCTCATAAAGGCCCTCGCCACGCTCAACCAGGACCATCTGGCGGGTGCCGCTGTCGAGCAGGGCGGAATCCGGAACCGCCAGCACCTGGCCACCACCAACCGGAGCCGCCAGTTCGACCGTGGCGTAGAGCGCCGGACGCAACTCACCCTTGGGATTGGGCAACTCGATCCGGACCTTGACCGTGCGGGTTTCAGCGGTGAGGGTGGGATAAATAAAGGAAACCGTGCCGGAGAACACCCGGCCCGGCAGGGCGTTGAGGCTGACTTCCGCCTTCTGACCTTGCTGGATCATACCAACATCCTGTTCAAACACGTCGGCAATCACCCACACGGTCGAAAGATCGGCGATCCGGTAGAGCATTTCCCCGGGCATGAAGCGCATACCCTTGACCGCGGCCTTTTCCAGCACCACGCCATCAACCGGGGAATGCAGCGCCAGCGTACGGCTGGCGCCGCCTTTGGACTGCAGGCGGCGGATCTGGTCTTCGGTAATGTCCCAGTTGCGCAGACGGGTCAGCGTACTGTCCGCCAGTTGGCGGGCGGCGGCGCGGCTTTCCGGGTCGGCGTCCTTGAGCGCCTGAACGTTGCGCGCGGCAACCAGATATTCCTGCTGGGCCAGCACCAGTCCCGGCGCATAGACCTCCATCAGCGGCTGACCGCGCTTGACGGCCTGGCCGGTGGTGTCGGCGTGAAGCACCTCGATCCAGCCCTCGAATTTGGGCGCAATCACCTGCAACCGGCGTTCATCGACCTGCACCGTGCCGACCGCACGTACAGCACGGATCATCGAGCGTACAGTGACCGCCTCGGTGCGTACGCCTAGCTTCTGCACCTTGTCCAGGCTGATGCGTACAGTACCATCGCTGGCGGTTTCATCCTCGTAGACCGGGACATAGTCCATGCCCATGCCGTCCTTCTTCGGCACCGGCGAGGTGTCGGGCAGGCCCATGGGATTGCGGTAGTACAGAATCTTGCGCCCAGTTTTGTCTGCGACCGGCGAAGGAGAGATGGCAGGTGCCGTCGAGCCGTGGCCAGCATGGGCACCTTGGGCCATCGCCGGGAACGGATCAACAAAGCCAAAGGTAAGCGCCAGGATGAAAACCACCAAAGACATTCCAAGCCGGTTCATAGCTCACCCCCGATCAAACGTTCGATTTCCGCCAGACGCGCCTGCTGTTCGAATTGAACCTTAAGCAATTCGACGAAGACTCGCTTCAGTCGCTGCACACCATCCAGGATCGGGGTGACTTCGCCGAGGCCAGTTTCGTAGCTCTTGAACGCGGAACTGACCGCCAACCGCGCCTGGGGAATCGCCGTGTCTTGCAACACCTTGGCCATGCCGCTGGCGGTTTCCAGTCCGATGACCGCCTCACGCAAGTCGGATTCAACCTGAAGACGCACCGTCTCCAACTTTGAGCGGGCCGCGCCGGCCATCGCCGCCGCTTCACGTTGTTGAGACTGCCGCAGCCCCCATTGCAGGGGGACATTGACCTCCAGCATCGCCTCGTAGCTTTCGATCGTGCCGCCGCGTTGCACCGCACCCAGACTAACCCCGACATCGGGATACCATGAGCGGTCGGCCAGCGTGCGGGTGTGGTCGGCAGCTTGGATCTTAGCCTGTTCGATGCGCAGCAGGGGATTGGCGGCGATGGCCCGTTCCAGAAGATCCTGGTAATCAAAGCTTTTGGGAATTGGGCGCGGCCGGGGTGTTTCAACTAGCGCACCATCCGCCGACCGTCCGAGCAGGGTATTCAGCCGTGCTCTGGCCCGACGCCGGTCGCCATCAAGCCGGATCTTCTCCGAGGACATGACCGCCCGTTCGCTTTCGGCCGAGATTACGTCCTGTTGCAACCCCAACCCCTGAGCGTAGCGGACCTGAGCGAACTGGCCCAGAGTCCGGACGACCTTCAGCACCTCGTCGGTCTGATCAGAGGCCAGGTGAATCTGGTGGTATTCGGCGTAGGTGGTCTTGACCCGCAGGGTCAATTCGGCCAGCAGCGCGGCGGTGCGGCCTTCGGCCTGCCGGCTTTCCGCCTCCGCCACCTCGCGCTTCAGGCCGCGCTTGCCCCACAGCGGAAAGTCCTGCTGCACCGAAAATTTATAGGTGTTGATCCGCGGCCGGGGCGCACCGCCCGGAGTGCGCGGAATGTCTTCAAACCGCACCTGAAACTTGGGATCGGGCAGGGCGTCGGCACCCTCGGCCCGCGCCGCCGCGGCTTCCGCCTCCAGCGCCGACGCCGCCAGTTCAGGATTCATGGTGCGCACGATCGCCAGCAGTTCCTCAACCGAGGCCCCGATCGCCGCGCCCTTGGCCGGAGCCCCCTTGGCCGGAGCCGCGGCATGCGCGGCCGAATGCCGGTGAGCCGGGGCCTGAGAAGAGGGTTGAGACGCGGATTGCGCCTGTCCCTCGACCGACCAGAGCGCCAACAAGACCAGCGCCAGAAACCCTGTGGACGACGACGCCATGGGCGTGCTCCGAGATTCAAAGAACATTAATGACTGGCCGGAATGCGCACCGACAGTGACCCGCCAACCCGCTCCACCGTGACCACCGCGCTCACTTTGTCACCCCCGGCAACCGATCCCGAACCGCTCAAACGGTTGGTGCCGGCTGGTTTCAAGGGGATTTCCACTTTCTGTCCTCCAGACAGCAGAACCACCTTACCACTGGCACCGTCAGATGAAACGGCTTGAGACAGAAGAAGAGAGATCAGGATCGTGATCGCTTTCATCACAGGGATTCCCTTGAATTCGTTATTTTACAACCTTGAGCGTGTCGATCAGATAGAACCCATCCGGAGTCTTCGATACGGTAAAGCTGACCGTGTCTCCCGGCTTGACAGCGGCGAGATCGACGGAAGGCGCTACGCCGAAATCCATGGTCATGCCCGGCCAGCCCAGCGCCGGAATCGGGTCATGGGTCAGATTGACCGTATGCCGCCTGGCGTCCACGGCATTCACTTTGCCGACGGTGGCCGGCGTCTGCGCCGTTGCGGCCGGAACGGGATCGTGGGACGGGCCATGGGTTTGGGCCAGGGCGATGGTCAGCGGGCCGAAAGTCAGCACGGCAAGGGTCAGGGCGGCAACACGATGAATACGCATGGCATGTCCTTTTCGGCTGAAGCATAAAGGCAGCCCGTTCTGTACCGTCTAATTGTCACGAAAGTATGACAAGCATCAGGCCGGCTGCGGGCCAAGACAGGCGCGCCGATCAGTATCCGTCCTGGGTCGCCGTGTCATTGGTCAGTCTTTCCACGGGCTTGCGTCCGACCAGCCAAAACACCACCGGCGTGATCAAGGTGTCGAGCAGGGTTGAGGAGATCAGGCCGCCCCCCTGAAAATTGTGACAATCCGTCACAAAATCGGAATTTGCCATAAGTTGTGACAATTTTCCGCAAGCACCGGCGAACCGTCTGCCGTATGCTCAGGCCCATGGAGGAACCGTCGAACGGTCATTCTGGACATGGACAGGCAGCCGCATATCCTGGTCGTCGATGATAATCGTGAAATCCGTGACCTGCTGGCGCGGTTTCTGGACAAGAGTGGCTTCAGAACAACCACTGTGCCCGATGGATGGGGAATGCACAAGACCTTGAATGAGGCCCGAATCGACTTGATCGTGCTCGACCTGATGCTTCCAGGTGAGGATGGTTTGTCGTTGTGTCGCACCCTGCGGGCTTCGTCGGATGTTCCAATCGTCATGCTGACCGCGATGGGCGAGCAGACCGACCGCATCATCGGGCTGGAAATGGGCGCGGACGACTATGTCGCCAAACCCTTCGATCCCCGTGAATTGCTGGCGCGGATCAAGGCGGTGCTGAGGCGAACCAAGGGCGAACGGGAAAAACCCCGGCTCGCCGCCGACGCCGTAATCCGCTTCGCCGATTGGACACTTTACACGGCGCGGCGGGAACTGGTGGACGGCAACGGCATGGTCGAGCCGTTGAGCAGTGGTGAATTCGATCTGCTGATGGCGTTCGTTGAACATGCCCAGAAAGTGCTCAATCGTGATCAGTTACTTGATTTGGCGCGGGGAAGGTCCGCCCAGGTCTTCGACCGCAGCATCGACACCCAGGTCATGCGCCTGCGCAAGAAGATCGAGGAAGACCCCAAGAATCCTAAGCTGATCAAGACGGCCTGGGGCGAAGGCTATATGTTCACACCCAAGGTATTGGTCGAATGATCAAACGTTTTCCCGACAGCATCGCCGCGCGAACCCTGCTGACCCTGTTCTTCGGCCTGACACTGTCGCACATCGCCAGCATCGTGGTCTTTACCAGCGAGAAGATGGAGGTTATGGCCCTGACTAACGAAGGACAGGCTCTGGGCAGAATGGCCACGATCACCCGGTTACTGCTGGAAGTTCCCGAGGCTTATCACCCTTCAATCCTGTCCACGGTCAACGATTCCCTGCTCCAGGTTAAAATTACTTCCGCTAGTCAAACTTCCGCTCCCCAGACCTTCGCCAACGACCCGGATCTCAGATCACGGCTCTCCCGCCTCCTGGCCGGTACGCCGACGCAGGTGATCGCGGTTTCGACCCATAAATGGGGTGAAGATAGCGATTTGTCAGGCCTTTACCGCTTTGCGCTCAACGCCCAGATGATGATCATCCGCTTGATGCACGGCGAAGCCATGGACCGGGAAATCACGGTTCATCTGGTTCTGCCGGGTGGCAAAGAGGTGACCTTCATCTGCCATCCCTTCGATCGCCATCCACCGGTCTTTGGTCATGCTGCGATTTCGGTGACGATCATGGCCGCGGCGATTTTTCTGTTCTCGCTGCTGGTGGTGCGTCATCTGACCACGCCGCTCAACAAGGTGGTTCAGGCCGCGGAAACCCTGGGCCGCGACGTTTACGCGCCGCCGTTGGTTGAAAGCGGGCCGCATGAAAGCCGGGTGGTCGCCCGCGCGTTCAACGATATGAACCGCAAGATCCGCGAATACGTCGAAGACCGCACCCAAATGATCGCCGCGATTTCCCATGACTTGCGGACCCCGATCACTCAACTGCGCTTGCGGGCCGAGTTCATTGAAGATGACGAGGAACGGGGCCGGTTCCTCGCCACCTTGTCCGAGATGGAGGCGATGCTCCGGGCGACCTTGTTCCTGGCCCGCGATCAGGCCGAGCGCGAAGCCAAACGGGTGGTCGATCTGGCCGGCCTGTTGTCAAGTATTTGCGACGATATGGCCGATACCGGTCAACCGGTGCGGTTCGAGCACGAAGGCAAACTGCCCTATCCCTGCCGACCGCTGGCGATGAAACGGGCCTTGACCAATGTCATCGAAAACTCAGTCAAATATGGCGAGGAGGCCGAGGTCTCGATCCTGACCGAGAACGACTGGCTGGTGATTACGGTCCAGGACCGTGGTCCCGGCATTCCGGAAAACGAATGGGATAATGTCTTCCGGCCGTTCTATCGGGTTGATCAATCGCGCAGCCGGGAAACCGGCGGCGCCGGGTTGGGCCTCAGCGTCACCGCGTCCGTGATCCGGGACCATTTCGGGACGGTTTCATTCGAGAAACTTGACGGCGACAAGCCCGCATTCCTGACCAGACTTCGCTTGCCGCTCAATCCCGGCGGCGCTACCGCCACGCATTCAACTTGAAAGCGGAGGTTGACCATGGCCGCTCACGGCCCTTACGACCACCTTCAACCACCGTCCGATTACAACCCGGACCGGAAGCTATTTGGTCGCGGTCAAGCGGCGGGCGAGTGGGACGATCTCCTGACGCCACCGCCATCCCGAGAACCCAAACTGCCGTTTTTGTCGTTCATAATCGCGCTGTGTGCCGCGTTCGCGATCGGAATTTCCGGCGGTTATTATCTGGGCGTCAACGACAATCCCGGTGCCCGCACACGTACGGGGGCCGAACCAATCTACGTGCGCATGGACCCAATCAACCTGCCGCTGCCTGACGGCAACGGCAATCTGACCGGCGGTGCCATGCTGACCGTTGTCATCGAAGTGCCCGACACCGCAGCGGCCGACCGGGTGCGCAATCTGTCCCCCCGCCTACGCGACAAAATGATGACCGAATTGGGCACCCACACCCGGGGTGGCGACCCAGTTTCCACCTCCAGCGAAGGGCTGAAGGAAGCTCGGGAACAGATCACCGCACTGGCCCGCCAAGTCATCGGCGCAAAATACATCACTCAGGTGCTGATCGTGAATGTGCTCAACTGCCCACCGTCGCTCGGCCAACAAAACACGTCACGCCGTTCCTCACCCAACTGGTAAGAAAAGAGCACGACTCAGGCAATCGCGGCCAGACGCTGCTGCGGCGGGTACGACATCGGCCGGACCAGACCGAACGGCACGACATCCGCACTGGACAGATCCGTCAGTGCCCACGCCTCCGGGTCGGACAACAACGCACGGACCAGATTGTAATTCAGCGCATGACCAGAACGGCGGCCATGGAAATGGCCAATGATCGGCCGTCCAGCCAAGTACAGATCGCCAATGCTGTCCAGAATCTTGTGACGAACGAATTCATCGTGATAACGCAAGCCGCCTTCGTTCATCACCTTATCACCATTGATGACGATGGCGTTATCGAGCGAGCCCCCCCGGGCCAAGCCCAGCCGGCGCAACTGATCGACCTCGTGCAAAAAACCGAAGGTACGGGCCCGACAAACCTCGGTCTTGAAACCACCACGGGTCAGGGCGAACGACGCTTCCTGCGCCGCAACCGCCCCACTGGCGAAGTCGATCTCGAAACTAAAGGTAGAGCCGGCCCCGGGCGACAGAGTCGCCGAACGCAAACCGTCACCAACAGAAACCCGTTTCAGAACCCTGATCACCTTGCGCGCCGCGCTCTGCTGGACGATACCGGCGCATTCGATCAGGAACACGAACGGTGCCGCACTGCCATCCATGATCGGCACTTCCGGGCCATCGATCTCGATCAGGGCGTTGTCGATCGCCAATGACCGCAACGCGGCCATCAAGTGCTCAACCGTGCCGACGTTGACCCCTTCCTTGTTACCGATCACGGTACACAAGCGGGTCTCTGTGACACTTTCCCAACGGGCGGCGATTTCGGCCCGGTCCCCACGCGGATCGATTCGACGGAACACGATCCCCGAGTTGACCGCTGCGGACCGAATGGTCATCGACACGCGCGCGCCTGAATGAAGGCCAACGCCGGTGCAGTGGATCGGATTCTTCAGCGTCTGCTGAAACAGTCCTTCGCTCATCCTGCTACCCTCGAATTTCATCATCGTTCAGCCTGGCTTGGCTACGGCTTCGTTATTGAAGACCGATTTTGCTTGAAGCCGTTGAACAAGGATCGTCAACCACTGTTTTGGCTACCTACCAGGGTCGGGATCAAGAGGCAAATCACTCATTGTTTCTAATTGTTACGCTTGGGTAATGCCGGAGATTGTTACCGACTGTTTCATTTTTCTCGATCTCGTTGCGATGCAGCAAAAGAAAACCCCCTCTCCCTGCTTTGCAAGTGGCAAAAACAGGGACAAGGGGGCAGTTGAAGCGAAAGCGGATCGTCAAACATCCAAACTAAGGTTGTCGACCTGCCCCCGATCAGTTAGCCTGACGACGGAGGAAAGCCGGAATGTCGAGCACGTCCTCGTCGGCCGGCGGCATGCGCGGCGCTCCGGCACCATGAGATCCGGCACCATGAGCATCGGCCGGGGACTGGCCCGTACCATGGCGCACGGCCGGAGCCTGTTGCGGCGGCACGGGTGCCGCTTCCGGCTCATCCCGGCGACGGGCACCACCACCCAACCACGGAAACAACCGCATGCCGCGGCGCACGTTGCGATCCTCGGCTTCGCTCCGAGCCGGTGGTTGCGGGGCCGGGGGGGCCATTTGCTGCTGCGGACGTTGCCCGGCTTCAGCCGGACGCGGCGGAATGAAACTGCCATCACGACGCTGCTGGCCGCCACCACCACCACCGACCGGCATGCCACCGCCGGCTTCACGGGCGAACTGGTTGAGATCCATGGTCGCATCCGGATCATGGCCACGCCCGCCACCCATCGCCGCCGATCCCTGACCACCCTGACCATGCTGACCAGCGGGAGCGGCCGGCATCGGCGAGGCAACCAGAGTCGAATGGTAATCGAGCGGCCGCGGCGGGACCGGACGGCCAGGAATACCCGGTTTGGCTGGGGCCGCAACCTGCTGGCGAGCCGTCTGTTGCGGCGGCGGCGGTTCAGCCTGGGCTTGCGCCGCCTTGGCTGCGGCTTGACGGGCCAACTGGGCATCAATGCCGGTGGCAACCACCGACACCCGCATCACCCCTTCCATCGAGGCGTCGAAGGTCGAACCAAAAATGATATTGGCGTCGGGATCAACCTCATCACGAATACGGTTAGCGGCCTCGTCAACCTCAAACAAAGTCATGTCGTAGCCGCCGGTGATGTTGATCAACACCCCGCGCGCGCCCTTCATCGACACGTCATCCAACAATGGATTGGAAATCGCCGCCTCAGCGGCCGAAATCGCTCGCCGCTCACCACCGGCCTCGCCGGTGCCCATCATCGCCTTACCCATCTCGGTCATCACCGAACGAATATCGGCAAAGTCTAGATTGATCAGGCCAGGCATGACCATGAGATCTGTGACTCCGCGCACGCCGGCGTGAAGGACTTCGTCGGCCAGTTTAAAAGCATCGGCAAATGTTGTCTTTTCATTGGCGATACGGAACAGGTTCTGATTGGGAATAATGATCAAAGTATCAACGAACTGCTGGAGTTCGGCGATGCCCTGTTCGGCCGAACGCATCCGGTGTGCGCCTTCAAAATGAAACGGCTTAGTGACCACACCCACGGTCAACAGTCCGCGTTCCCGCGCCGCACGCGCGATCACCGGTGCGGCACCAGTACCGGTACCACCGCCCATGCCAGCGGTGATGAACACCATGTTGGCACCGTCCAGAAACGCCGAAACCTCTTCGAACTGTTCTTCGGCCGCCGCTCGGCCGACATCCGGCCGCGACCCGGCACCCAACCCGCGGGTAATGGTCACCCCCAGTTGCAAGCGCTTTTGCGCCAGCGAACCATTCAGCGCCTGGGCGTCGGTGTTGCCGACCACGAACTCCACGCCTTCCAGGTTAGCCTTGATCATATTGTTGACCGCGTTGCCGCCGGCGCCACCGACACCAAACACGGTAATTCGCGGTTTCAACTCAGTCTCGATCCTGGGCAAGGTCAGATTGATCATGACAGCCTCCATTCCCCTTTCGCTTCCGCTTCCGCTTGACCGTTTGGTCTTCACCTTTTGGTCATTTACTTTGGGCTTTTGTCTTCGCCGACCGATTAACTTGTTTTTGAGCCGGTGCCCCGTCTTTTCCTTCGCCGTTCCAGGGCGTTCCTCCTGGAGCGTCATACCATTCACCACCCACAACCGACTGTTTTCCGACGCAATCGCCGAATAACGTCCCCGGCCGCAGCGGTGGTAACAGCCCGACTCGGTGGTCGTTGAGCGCGTCACGAAACACGCTTAAGCCACCACCTTAAAGTCAGCCCCTAACCTACTGCCCTATAACCCAGTACCGATCACGAACCACCCATTTATCACCGCAGTGGCATAACCACGCACGGCCAACACTCAGTCAAATTCCCCGATGGTTCAGCCGCGACGACGGTCACGGCCCTAGACCGAAAAAACATGTGCGATATCAAAGCGTTCACGCCGATCCAACCCTTGGCTCCGACCTAAATATTCTCTCTCAGCCAGATCCCGACTCGTCCAAACAACCCTGCCGGAGGCGGCATCAGCGGCATGCGCAGGGCCATTTCAGCCGGTCGCCGCACCGCATGCAACAACAGACCTGCGACGACCGAAAACGCCGGCCCGCCGGTGGCCTCGGCCAGACCGCCAATTCGTGCCGGACGCCCCAGCCGCACCTGCTTATCCAACACCTCCTGCGCCAATTCGCGAGTGCCGGGCAACTGGCTGGCACCGCCGGTCAACACCACCCGCCGGCCGGCAATCCGACCGAAGCCGCTGTGTTCCAGCCGCGAGCGACTCAATTCAAAGATCTCCTCCAACCGCGGCTGAATAATCCCAACCAAGGTGGATTTCGGCACCCGATTGCCATGACCGGACTCGTCCTCCCCAACCTGAGGCACGTCGATCATTTCCCGCTCGTCGGCCGAAGTCGCGCGAGCGTGGCCGTGCAAAATCTTCATCCGTTCGGCAAGAACCACGGGCGTCGTCAGACCACGGGCGATGTCGTTGGTGACGTGGGAGCCGCCAACCGGCAGACAATCGGTGTGGACCAAGCTCCCTTCCAGGAACACAGAGAGGGTGGTGGTGCCGCCCCCCATGTCGATGCAGGTCACACCCAGATCCATTTCGTCTTCGACCAGACAAGCCAGGGCGGAGGCATAGGGCGAGACCACCAAGGCATCGATGTCAAGATGGCAACGGGAAATACAAGTGGTCAGGTTGCGGATCGGTCCGACTCCGGCAGTAACCAGATGCATATGCACCCCCAGACGATCGCCGGACATCCCGCGTGGATCGCGGATACCACGGCTGCCATCAAGGGCATAATTGACCGGGATCGCATGTAGCAATTCGTTGTCGCCACCCTGGTACTGGGCCCGAGTGTGGGCCATCGCCCGGCTCAAATCGGTGTCGCTAACCTCCGCCTCGGTCACCGCCACTTCAACCGTAATTGTGCGCGAGGTTGGCTGTCCGCCAGAAACGTTGACCAGCAGCGAATGAATGGTTTCGCCCGCCATCCGCTCGGCGGTATGCACCGCGTTGCCGATTGCGGCTTCGGCCGCTTCCATATCCACGATCGCGCCCGCTCGCACCCCATGCGAACTCTGATGGCCAACCCCGATCACCCGCGCGGCACCGGCATCATCAGCGCGGGCAATGAAGCAGCAGACCTTGCTTGACCCAACATCCAGCGCCGCGAACACCCCACCTCGGTGCGCCTTGCGTCCCTTTTTGCCACCGTTGATCGCCATCACCCTCGTACTCCCCGGTGCCGCTCCGGACAGTTGCACGCCTTCCGCTCGATTTTCATCATGGTGGTGCCCTTTGCGTCAACCATCGTCCACATCAAACCACGCCCCCTCCGGCCGCCATCCGGATCAGATCTTCTCGCCTTGCGTCTTGCGCCGTATCGGAGCCGGGCCTTGAGCCGAACCTTGAGCCGAGCCGTTCTGGCCGACGGCATTCGTCCGTACCACCATGCGGTCGGCCAGCCGCAGGTCGATCGCCACAATATCGCGATCAAACAACGACTCGGAGGCGGTCAGCCCAGCCAAACGATGCAGCGCCGCCGGCACATCGGTTTCCGGCAGCCGAACATCAATGCCGTTATCCAAACGCAAATCCCAGCGCCGACCGCTGACGCGCACCGCCGCCTCGACCCGGGCCGCGATCACCGGCTCCGCCGCCAGCATAGCCAGCAGCGCCGGCGCATTGGCCGGAGCGTCGGCACCAACCACAATCGGCAGACGCGCGAAACGCTCAATTCCTTGGTCGGACAATATATTGCCGTCGCGATCGATCAGCACCAGCTTATGGTCGTGCTGCCACAACGCCATCGGCTTGCGCTCGGTCAGACGAATATAGAGCGTATCCGGTAGCCGCCGTTCAACGGTCGCCGACACCACCCACGGCAGTTTTTCCAGATCGGCGCGCGCTTGGTGCAAATCGATGCCCAGAATCGGATCGCCACGTTTGGCCTGGATCGCGTTGAGCAACTGAGTGCGATCGGAGCCGATCCGACCTTCGACCAGCACCTCATCCACCTTGAGCCCCGCGACGGCGCTGGCCTGGAGCAGAACCTCGCCCGCAGTGTTGGCCAGACCATTCAAGCGCCCGCTTTTCCACAATAGAAAGCCGGTGCCGCCGCAAGTGCCAAGCAAAGCCGCCAGCAGCCCGACCGTCACCAGCCCACGCGGCAGCCGTCGCAACCATGACGGCAACAGCGTCCGCCGCCGCCGATGACGGGCCTGCGGCCCCTTGCCCGGCGCACGCGCGCTTTGCGCGGTGGGAACGGTTGGTGGGCAGCCAAAAAAGGAAGAAAAGCCTCGGGTCAGAGTTGACATGCTGCGTTCTCCACCATCCACGAGACAAGATCACAATAGGAAATGCCACAATGACGGGCTTGTTCCGGCACCAGCGACACCGGGGTCATACCCGGCTGATTGTTGATTTCCAGGAAGTACAGCCCTTCCGGTCCGGGGATATCGCTGTGATAGCGAAAATCGCTGCGGCTGACGCCGCGACACCCCAAGGTCCGGTGCGCAACCAGCGCCAGCCGCAGCGCCTCATCATAAACCTCGGCCGGTAGATCGGCCGGAATAACGTGGTGCGAGCCGCCAGCGGTGTATTTGGCACCGTAATCATAGATCTCGCCACCAAACACGATTTCTGTCACCGCCAGCGACTGATCGCCGATCACGCCTACCGTTAGTTCGCGCCCAGGTACAAATTCTTCGACCAACGCCGCCGGGCCAAACACCCATTCATCTGCGGCCAACGGCGGCCGCTCGCCCGGATGGACCAAACGCACGCCGAAGGTAGACCCTTCATCGACCGGCTTAACGATGTAGGGCGGCGGCAACGGATGATGATCGTCGCCCAAACTAAGCCAATCCTTATGACTGAGCACCACGCCGCGCGGCGAGCGAACCCCGGCGTTAGCCAGGATCTGTTTGGTCAGGGCTTTGTCCATCGCCACCGCCGACGCCCGCAGCCCGGAATGGGTATAGGGGATGTGCAGGAACTCCAACACCCCTTGGATGTGCCCGTCTTCGCCACCGCGACCATGGAGCACGTTGAACACCACATCCGGACGCGGCGTCAGCGCCTTAAGCAGCGCGTCAAGATCGCGGTGAACATCGACCACGCTCACCCGGTAGCCGGCTTCGATCAGGGCCTTAACCACCGAAGCCCCGCCAATCAGCGACACCTCGCGCTCGGCCGACCAGCCCCCCATCAGCACCGCAACTTGTTTGTTCTTGCCGCTCATGGTGTCCGCTCCTGACCTTGCCCCTGCCCCTCACATTGCACAGAAGGGTTGACCCCGACCCGCTTGATTTCCCACTCCAACCAGATGCCGAACACGTCATGGACCCTGGTCCGAACCTCTTCGCCCAACCACTCCAGGTCGGCGGCCGTGGCCTCGCCCAGATTGAGCAGAAAATTACAGTGCTTTTCCGATACCTGCGCCCCACCGCGAACCAAACCGCGACAGCCGGCACGGTCGATCAGTTCCCAAGCCTTGGTTCCGGGCGTAATTCCGGATGGAATTCCGAGCGGATTGGCAAAGGTCGAGCCGCCGGTCCGGGCCCGCACGGGTTGAGAGTCGGCGCGGCGACGCGCGATATCTTCGATTTTAGCCACGATTTCAGCCTGGTCGGCTGGTTGGCCACGCAGCACCGCAGCGGTAAAAATCCAGTCGGCCGGGGACGAACAGTGGCGATAACCCAAACCAAGCTCGGCCGCCGCCGCCCGGTGAACCCGACCCTGACGGTCAAGCGCTTCGGCGGAAACCAGCACATCGCCAAGTTCACGGCCGAAGGCACCGGCATTCATCCGCAGCGCGCCGCCTATCATACCCGGAATCCCGGACAGGAATTCCAGCCCCCCAACCCCGGCATCGCGAGCGGCCAAGGCAACGTTAATATCCAGTGCCGCAGCCCCAGCGGTGACGGTCGTGCCATCGAACGCGACCTGTGCGAACCGTCCGCCCAGGCGGATAACCACGCCGGGAATGCCGCCGTCGCGAATCAGCAGGTTAGAGGCGACCCCGATCACGGTCAGCGGAATTTCGGCCGGGCAAGCGGCCAAGAACGCGGCCAGATCCTCGGTATCGGCGGGGCGAAACAGCACTTCGGCCGGGCCGCCAACCCGGAACCAAGTCATGGGGGCCAGAGGCACGTTTTCGGCCAAACGACCGCGCACGGACGGCAGCCGGCCGATCAGCCGGTCTGAATCCGTGTTCATGATCGCTGGTGCCGTGGTCATACTTTCCTGTCCCTTCTAATTAAGCGCGTGTCCAAAGTCCGGATCCCGTTTGCCCTCCCTCCCCCGCATGTGGGGGAGGGTTGGGGTGGGGGCACTTACGCGATCAGAACCTTAAATGTGGATGTCATTGCTCCTGGACCTGCGTTACTTTAGCTTTAGTGACTAACCTTGAAGCACCTTCTTCAATTCAGCCGGCAAGGCATTGGCCCACGTCGTAATGTTACCCGCACCCAAACAAATGACCAAATCCCCCGGCCGCCCCAGTTCCGCCACCAGCCGCGGCAGCGCCTCCGCCCCGGCCAGCGGCACGACGTGGCGATGACCGCGCTCGCGCAGCCCCTCAACCAGCCCATCACGATCAATCCCGGCGATCGGCACCTCGCCAGCCGAATAAACATCGGCCACAATCACCGTGTCGGCGTCGTTGAAGCAGGAGCAGAACTCCTCAAACAGGCTTTGCAACCGAGAATAGCGGTGTGGCTGAACCACCGCCAACACCCGCCCAGGCACCGCAGTCCGCGCCGCCTTCAACACCGCTGCGATTTCAACCGGATGGTGGGCATAATCGTCGATCACGGCAATACCGCCGGCCTCACCCGTGCGGGTGAAACGGCGCTTAACGCCCGTAAACTTGGCCAGCCCATCGCGCATGCGTTCGGCATCGATGCCCAGCACATCCCCAACCGCGATCGCAGCCAGCGCGTTGCGAACATTATGCAACCCGTACATCGGCAGAATCACGCCTTCCACGGTCAACGTTGTCCGACCAGAGCGGCGAGCGAGAATGACATCAAACCGGGCCCCACCCGCACCCAATTGAACATTGACTCCACGGACTTCGGCCTGCGGGCTGAGACCATAGGTAACGATACGCCGGTCCGACACGCGCGGAATCATCGCCTGAACCTCGGGATGGTCCAGGCACAGCACGGCGGTCCCGTAGAATGGAATATTCTGCACGAAGCTATCGAACGCGGCTTTAACCTTATCAAAGGTGCCGTAGTGGTCGAGATGTTCCGGATCGATGTTGGTAACTACGGCCACAGTCGCTGGCAGACGCAGGAACGAGCCGTCGGACTCGTCGGCTTCAACCACCATCCACTCACCTTCACCCAAGCGAGTGTTGGTGCCATAGGCATTGATGATGCCGCCGTTGATCACGGTCGGGTCCAGCCCGGCCCCTTCCAGCAGACAGCCGATCATCGAGGTGGTGGTGGTCTTGCCATGAGTGCCACCTACCGCCACCGACGCCTTCAGCCGCATCAGCTCGGCCAGCATTTCCGCCCGCCGCACCACCGGAATCAGCCGTTCGCGCGCCGCGCGCACCTCTGGGTTATCGCGTTTGACTGCGGTTGACACCACCACCACCGCCGCCTCACCCAAATGGGCGGCATCGTGGCCGATCGCAACCGGAATACCCAGCGCACGCAAACGTTTGACATTGGCGTTGTCGGCCATGTCAGAGCCTTGCACCGAATAGCCAAGATTTTTCATCACCTCGGCGATACCACTCATGCCGATACCGCCGATACCGACAAAATGCAGCGTGCCGATTGAATGGGGCAAACTTCTCATCGCACGGCGTCTCCGACGGTCAGTGGGATGCCCAAAACCAGGGCTTGTTCATCGTCAAACGAAATATCGGCACGGTCGGCGACCTGAAATTCAACCGAACCGGCCCCAGCGGCGATGCGCATATCCGGCAACAGCCCGGTCACGGCGTCGGCCAACCGCGCCGCAGCATCGACCCGCCCCCAGGCTCGCGCCGCCGCCGCCGCATGCGCCAGTTCATCGACATGAGCGAACAGCGCCACCAGACAGGCAGCCAGCGCCGCCGGAGTGAATTCCGGCTGCGGCACCAGCCACGCCGCCCCGGCTGCAACCAGAGCCTTGGCGTTGGCGGTCTGGTGATCGTCCATGGCATAGGGGTAAGGAACCAGAATCGCCGGGCGACCAACCGTGGTCAATTCGGCCACGGTCGAAGCCCCAGCCCGACAGATCGCCAGATGGCAAGCGGCCAGCCGCTGCGGCACGTCGCGGAAAAACGCCGACAAATCGACATCGATCACCCCAACCCGGTCATAGGCGGCACGGACCATGGCCAGATCCTCTGGCCGGCACTGCTGGCTGATCGACAACCGCAAGCGCAAATCCAGCGGCAGCGCCGCCACCGCTTCCGGCACCACTTCGCTGAACACCCGTGCGCCCTGGCTACCGCCCAGAATCAACAGCCGCAGCGTGCCGCGAGCATCGTTGAACGCGCTGTAAGGGCAGTCACGCGCGGCAGCAAACTCTGGCCGAGCCGGATTACCCGTCGTGACCAGCCGACCACGCAACTCCACCGACACCGCCGACACCTCAGGAAACGAAATCGCAATCCGGCGCGCACCACCCGCGACCAGCCGATTGGCGCGACCAAGCACGGCGTTTTGTTCGTGCAGCATCACCGGTATGCCCAGTAGCCGCGCCGCAACCACGGTCGGCAACGAGGGATAGCCACCGAACCCGACCACCGCCGCCGGCCGCAGCCGACGCAACAACCACAACGACTGCACCAGGCCCAGCCCGAGCAAGGCCGTACCCCGTAGCTTGCCGACCAACCCAGCGCCGAGCGTGGCGGCATCGATCCGATGCACCGGAACTTCAGATAGGCTGCCGCCAAAGGCGCGGCCGCGACGATCGGTAATCAGCGCCGCCGGAATCCCACGATCCAGCAACTCACGCGCCAGCGCCTCGGCCGGAAACAGGTGGCCACCGGTACCGCCCGCCGCCAGCACCACCGGCCGCGCCGCCTGTCGTTGGGGATAAATTTCCCGTCGGGTCATGACACAGCTCCTTGCTCTCTCGGCCAACTCAACCAACCAACTCAACAAATTACCCGTTATCCGCGACGCCGAAGCGCTTGCGGGTCAAGGCCAGCACCATGCCCATACCGAGCGCCACCGCCAGCAACGACGAGCCGCCATAGCTGATGAACGGCAGAGTCATACCCTTGGCCGGCAGCAGATGCAGACTGGAACCCATATTGACCAGAGCCTGAAGCCCGAACTGGAGCATCAACCCGCCCACCGCCAACAACACGAACAGGCTGCTGTCGTTGAAGGCACGGGCGAAGCCACGCAGCACGATGCAGGTAAACAGCGCCACCAGCGCCAGGCAGCACAACAACCCCAATTCCTCGCCCGCGACCGCGAACACGAAGTCGGCGTGGGCATCGGGCAGATGCATCTTGACCGTGCCCTGACCGGGACCGGTACCGAGCAGCCCGCCGTTGGCGAACGCTTCGAGCGAGCGGTTGACCTGATAGCTGTCGCCGCTGGAAGGATCGAGAAAACGGTTAATCCGGCTGGCGACGTGCGGAAAGGTCAAATAGGCCACAAACAACCCCACCACGCCAGCGACGCCGAGCATGATCACCAGAATAAAATTAAGGCCAGCCAGAAAGAACTGACCAAACCAGACCGCACTGACCACCACCGCCATGCCCAGATCCGGTTGACGCAACAACAGCCCAATCACCACCGTGTAAAGCGCGATCGCCAGAAGGGTGCCGGGAAAGCCGGGCTTGGTCTTCTGCATTGAAAATAGCCACGCCGCGACCACCGCGAATGACGGCTTAAGAAATTCGGATGGCTGCAACGACAGCCCGGGCAAGTGAATCCAGCGCCGCGCGCCCTTGATCTCCACCCCGATAACCATGGTCAACGCAACCATGATCAGGGCACCGATGAACATCACCAGCGCCAGCCGACGAATACCCTTGGGTTCCAGCAGCGACACGCCCAGCATCAGCACCAACGCCGGCCCCAGCATCAACAAATGGTGCTGGACGAAATGGTAATTAGACAAGCCGATACGCTCGGCCACCGACGGACTGGCGGCCATGATCAGCACGATACCAAAGCTGATCAACATGCCCAGGGCAACCAGCAGCCAGCGATCAACCGTCCACCACCAGCGGCCGAACACCGAATGATCAGTCCGATCGAAGGTCATCATTTCGGCTCTCCCGCACTGTGGCCTAGCGGTCGCATATTCCCGGCCATGCTTTTCCCCACCCGCGACTCCCCCTTGTTGTTCACAATTGGATAGGGTAGCGTGCAATCATGGGAGAGTTGGGACTCGGCCATCGTTGGCGTGCCTTCGTCGCACTTGGTCGTTGCTGGCGCGCCTTCGGTCCGAGGCTTCAGAACGCCTAAAGCGCATAGCATAGGCCGCACCCGCAGGGAAGGGGCCGCGTTAACCATGTTCAGCCGACGACGATAAAGCGAGGGGCGAAAAGGCTTTTCGATCATGACCGTGCCCCTTCATCTTGCTCCGTTGGCTTAGTTAATGTCGCCCCACCAGCCGCACCCGGCACAGACTCGGGACCGATTCGCTGCCCGACCAGATCAGCGAATACCTCGCCCCGCTGTTCGAAACTGGTGAACTGGTCCCACGAGGCGCAGGCCGGCGACAACAGCACGCAGGCTCCGGGCAACCGTTCGGTTTCGGCCCGTTGCGCCGCTGCGGCCACCGCCTTGTCGAGCGTACCGCAGCGCTCGAACGAGACCCGGTTAGCGGTCAGCCACACGGCGAAGCGTTCGGTCGCCTCGCCGATCACGTAAGCGTGGCGAACCCGTTCCATCAACGGTTCCAGCCCATCCAAACCGCTGTCCTTAGCCCGGCCACCAATGATCCAATAGATCGGGCGATAGCAGACCAGGGCCTTGGCTGCGGCATCGACGTTGGTCGCCTTGCTGTCGTTGACATAGACCACGCCGTTACCGACCCCGACCCGTTGCTGGCGATGAGCCAGGCCGGGAAAACTGGCCATCGCGGCCAGAATCTTATCCGTTTCCAGCCCCAGCGCCCGACAGGCGGCATAGGCGGCAGCGGCATTCTGCCAATTGTGACTGCCGGGCAGAGTCTGAATCCCATTTAAATCAGTTACTTCGACCACGCCGCTGCCGGTATGGTCGAATAGCCGACCGTCACGCACCCACACCCCACCGGGCAACGCGCGCTCGACCGAAATCGGCACCACCCTTACCCCCGGCCGCGTGCTCAACTCCTGGTAAATCTTCCGGCACCCTTCATCATCGACGCCGATCACTGCGGTGTCACCGGTCCCCTGAGTATCGAAAATTAGGCTCTTGGCCTTGATGTAGCCATCCATGCCGCCGTGACGATCCAAGTGATCGGGGGTGATGTTAAGCAGCACCGCGACCTTGAACCGAACCGAAGGGGTCAGCTCCAACTGATAAGACGACATTTCAAGCACATAGAGGCCGTTCTTGCCCAGTGGAGCGAAGGTCAGCACCGGGGTACCGAGATTGCCGCCGACCTCGACTGGGCCGGTACCCAGGGCGCGCAACAAGTGCCCAATCAGGGCCGTGGTGGTCGATTTGCCGTTGGTGCCGGTGATGCCGACGTAAGTGGCTTCGGTCTGAGCCCGGCCCAACAGATCGATATCACCGATGATCGGCACCCCGGCCGCCCGCGCCCGCACCGCCACCGGATGCGGCTGTGGATAGGTGTGCGGAATGCCGGGCGAGAGCACCAGCCCGGCCACGCCGGCCAGATCGGCACCCGTCAATTCGACCGCAGTTAGATCAACGACGCGCGCACCGAGCGCCGCCGCCTGCGCGCGTCGGTCGGCGTTGTCGTCCCACACCCAGGCCTCAACCCCCGCGCACACCAGCGCCTCAGCGGTGGCCAGCCCGGATTTGCCCAGGCCCATCACCGCCACCACCTGACCACGCAGCAAGGAAAGATCAATCATCTCTACCTCAACTTCAGCGTCGAAAGCCCGATCAAGGCTAGAATTGAGGCAATAATCCAAAACCGAATCACAATCGTCGGCTCGGCCCAGCCCTTCTTCTCGAAGTGATGATGCAAGGGTGCCATACGAAACACCCGCTTTCCGGTCAATTTGAACGATGCCACCTGCACGATCACCGACACCGTTTCCAACACGAACAAGCCGCCGATGATCGCCAGTACCAGTTCGTGCTTCGTAATGACGCTAATCGCGCCCAGCGCGCCGCCGATCGACAAGGAGCCGGTATCGCCCATGAACACCATCGCCGGTGGGGCGTTGAACCACAGAAAACCCAGCCCAGCCCCAACCATGGCACCGCAAAACACCGCCAGTTCGCCAGTGCCGGGAATGTAGTGAATTTGCAGATAGTTAGAGAAGTTTATGTTGCCAGAGAGATAAGCGATGAGAGAACTCAGGACGCTCTATGGCGCTCTATGGCGCTCAATCAGTCGCCCATTAGCAGCACGGTGAGAGATGAGAGATGAGAGATGAGAGATGAGAGCATATATGATGCAAGAGGTGAAAAATATTTTTTGTATTTTTCATATCAACTAAATATTAGAAAGGAGGAGATGTAATATCGAAAAAGATATAATCAAAATTTTAGAAGGGATTATCGGCGAAGGACGTTCCAATTTATTCACCATTACTTTTTGCAAAGAACTCCAATTCTATAAATTATTCATCAAAAATACAGTGATAGATAAATTGATTAAAGAGAGCAAAACAGATTTCATTATTTTTAAGGTAATTCGTAAAGGGACATATATTTTAACAGTGTATAATCACTGTTATATTCTGAATAATCATATGAAATATAAAGACTACATTATAACAGATATGGAAACATTTTTAGTCAATAACAAAGAAATAATCAGCTCAAGGAGATATCATAAATGGCTTTAGATTTAGCAAAAATGCGGTCAAAATTAGCACCACAAACAAATAACAAATCAGTAATCGATGGTTCATTATATCGATTTTGGAATATGAAAATAAAAGAACAATGCACTGTTAGGTTTTTAGAAGATGGAAATCAAGCAAATAATTCATCTTTCTGGGTAGAAAGACAAATGATTAATTTGGAGTTTCCATCTACATTAGGAGAAAATTATAATAAACAAGTTAAACTGCAAGTTCCGTGTATAGAAATGTTTAATCCAGATGCAAATGAGTTCGCAGGTGGTTGTAATCTTAAATGTCCAGTAATGGAAGAATTAAGAAGATGGTATAAATCAGCAAAAGATACTGGCGATGATAAATTAGAAACATTAGCAAATAAGTATTGGAAAAAAAGAACTTATTTCTTTCAAGGATTCATTAGGGTTAATCCGATTAAGGAAGACGTTTCTCCTGAAAATCCAATTAGGCGTTTAATATTAGGCCCACAATTATTCAAAATTTTAAAATCATCACTCATATCTGAAACAGAGTTAGAGCCAACATCAATTACAAATGGAACTAATTTTAATATTCGTAAAAATGACCAAGGGGGTCAGGCAAATTATACAACATCAGCCTGGGATAGAAAAAATTCATACTTGACAGACAGGGAAATATCTGATATAGAAAAATATGGGATATTAAATCTTTCTAAATTTCTTCCCAAACGACCGGATGATAAAACATTAGAGGTTATATATGAAATGTTTGAAGCATCTGTAGAAGGAAATCCTTATGAGAAAAAATGGGAAGAATACTTTAAACCATATGTAGCGGATAAACATTATGATAATTAAGGTAAATGATAATCTGAGCATTCAAGGAGAAATTAATAACGCATTGGTGCTTTTCGTAGCATATATGCTAACTGAACTTAATGGTTCATTTCAATATAGTTGGGAGGTGGCTAAATTAATTAAAATCAATTCGGAAATTAATAATGATATCATAATGGTCAATTTTAAACACTGGAATGATGATTATAAATTCTACGCAAAAATAATCGAACTATAATGATTTCAATCACTTATTCAATGCATAAAATATCGCGCTACTATAGTAGCGGGGTCCAAAAAACACAAAAAACACAAAAATAAGTGATTGATTTTATTGATGTATTTTAGCACTTTTTCAATAAAAACGCAAAAAAAATAAAAGATAGTCTTTTCAAAAAAATATTGAACCTGAAATACAATATCAAGAAAATGGTAAGGTTAAATCTGAAGCATATAGTTTATTGCATAATGAAATAAAGAATCTGAAGCATATTCTAAAATGGTAAAAAACACAATGATAAAGGTTATGCTAAAATATGGGTAAAGTATGATAGAGAAGACAAAATTATACGATTTTATTTTTCCAAAAACCGACTGACCGCCGAGATTTCAATTGTACAAGATGGAACTTTAGAGGGGCCGATGAGCAAGGATACGCCGTGGAATCCGGCGGCCGTGATCGCCAATTACGGGGCCATGGTTCTGCGTGGCGAGACCTACCGAGTCGAGGCGGTCGAGTCGTTTCTGAAGGCGGTCAGGGCGGCGCAGCCGCTCAAGCTGCCGCCCGATGACGGCAAGGGTTGGCCAAAACGAATGACACTGGTGTTTTCGCTCAATAGCCTTTAAGCTGAAATCAACAGATCTCGTCAATAAAAAGACCTATTAAAGAGTTAATCTTAGGAAAATATGTCCTCAATGTCATCCTCGAATTGACAGTTTCCTTCTTTGTCCCGCAACCAAACCAGCTTCGGGAAGGATTCCGTTGCTTCGGCCCAAAACAGCCGTCGTAGCATGCGGCCATCCACATGTGCCCGTCAAGCTTAAAATGTTAGCCAAATATATCCTCAATGTCATCCTCTAATTGACAGTTTCCTTCTTTGTCCCGCAACCAAACCAGCTTCGGGAAGGATTCCGTTGCTTCGGCCCAAAACAGCCGTCGTAGCGTGCGGCCATCCACATGCGCCCGTCAAGCTTAAAATGTTAGCCAAATATATCCTCAATGTCATCCTCTAATTGACAGTTTCCTTCTTTGTCCCGCAACCAAACCAGCTTCGGGAAGGATTCCGTTGCTTCGGCCCAAAACAGCCGTCGTAGCATGCGGCCATCCACATGTGCTCGCCAAGCCTTGATGGCCAGAGCGATCCGGTGTTCGAGTGACAGACGGCGGGCCGGTGATTCGCGACTGTCAATCAGTCGATTCCTGTAGAACAATATTGGCTGACCATCGGTCAGGTTTATCCCATCCGCCAGACGCTGAAAGAATTCATCCGCCTTGGCGCGGCTTTCGATCGAGAAAGCGAAGTGTAAGGCAATCGAGGCGGAGCGCTCAAGAAGGTGACGGTTAAGATCGAGAATGAATTTTGCGCTTTCTCTGATTTCCGGATGACTCCGATAGAGATTCTGCAGCTCCGTGTTGGTCGGCGTCTCAGATCTCAATCGGCCGGACTTGTATCGATAAATAAATACCGTCCTCACCGCCCCGGCGAGCGCCGTGACATACTGCTCACCGCCCACTTTAAGCACCTGGGCGAATCGACGCCTGGTTCCGAGGTCAAGAGTGTCGAACGCGTTGTCGTCGACGTTATGCACCACGATCGCCGGGAACGAGCACCCGCTGTCAACCGAGGCTTGACAACGATGCTGGCCGTCAAGCAACCTTCCTGAGCGACCGATCTTGATCGTTTGGCCGTTTAGCTTCCACTGACCGGCCAGCATGTCCCTCATATACCGATCAACCACTCCTGACAGCATTGGCCGGTTGTTGGTGTTGTTGTTCAGTAAATACTGCGCGGCTTCAGGGGTGATGAACTCAACCGAAGTCCTGAGATCCCCTTCCTCGGCGGGCGGCGCGCCACCATGTTCGTAAGATTCAACCAAGTCCGAGCCATCATCTTCACCAAGCCCTTCAAAGGTTGGCTGTCTTTCCCTTTTATCCGTGGCTTTCCAGGACAACTCACGCAAGATGGTTCCGGACCGGCCGGCATTCCATGCCTTAATCCCAACCGCCATGAACCACCCTTTGGCATCCCGCCTCGCGGCCTGGGACAGCCGTGCGATCGTTTGGCGCAGCAAAACGGGCGGTAGGGTCGAGTCGGTCAAGGTCAGATCGTTCAAGCGCAGGAAGAACAAATCAGTGTAGGGTTTATCGACTCTGCATCCCAGATGATAGAGAGCGCAAGCGGTGCTTCTGGGCAGCCCGGATTGCACGTAGGGCACGCGGTTGACAGTGTCGCGCAAATCGGGGCGCGCATCCAGCATAAACAGCAACTCGCGAACCGATGCTCTTCGCCGAACATCATCCGTTGGATTAAAGTAATATTGCCAAACCATACGAAGTACAGCCGACAGCGCTTGGCCAGAGTTTTCCTTGCGAATTGCCAGAATCGAAGCTAGCGACCGCCGGCGCATTTCATCGATGGTCAGGAAACGGTCGGCACTGATGCCCTCGACGATCAGGCTTCTAAAACTGGTGCCGGCGGCGAGACACGCATGCAGCCTGACGTGACCATCTAGCAACACCCCGTCTTGGCCGAATATGATCGGGCACGCATTCAGTCGCCACAGCCCGGCCTTCATGTCTCGGACGTAAACACTCAGGCTGAGTGGGTTAGGGTCGATCGGCTTTGGTAAGGTATTCAGCCAGGCTAGGGCGAGTTCGGGCGTGACCTCTGTGACGTAGCAGCGCACGCCGCCCAATTCGGCGAGACCGCTGCAGCCGGGATCATGCGGCGCAGCGAAATGATCAAGACCGCTGCTGCCGGTGTCGAGCGGCGCAACGTAATGATTATGGCCGCTGCTGCCGGTGTTGATCGGCGCAACGTAATGATCAAGACCGGAATCCGGACTCATTCCGCTTCTCCCCTCAACTCGGCGAGGCCGTTGCTGCCGGGATCAAGCGCCGCAGTGAAATGATCAAGAACGGAATCCGGACTCATCCCGCTTCTCCCCCTCAACTCGGCGAGACCGCCGCTGCCGGGATCAAGCGCCTCAGTGAAATGAGAAAAACTAGAATCAAAGTTCATCCCGTATCTCCTCCAGACATGTCGAGCGACTTACTGTCTATAATCACTTGGAACTCTCTTTCAATTTCCGGATGCCGGTAATTGACGTAACTCCTAATTTCTACATTGGTCAACAACTTTGATAAAAAACCGCGAACCGTAACCAAATTAAGAATTTCTCGGCCATAATTGGCTTCAACATTGCCGATGCTATCGCGCAGCGACCTGATTTCGTTCTCCAATCGATCAATCCGCTCGGATGAACCCTGGCTGCGATCTGGTTTAGCTGGTGGTTTGATCAGGTCGCCCGGCTTGCTGGCAAGCAGCAGGCCTTTGGCGTAACAATGGCTCAGATTGCCAACCCCGAGCATCAACTCGACCACCTCGATTTGCCGACAAGATTTCATTTTACGAAGGCAGACGAACACTCCGGAGGATATGTCCATTTTCCGCTGCAACATCATCGCTTCATGCATCATAACTTCTCCTCTTAATGACCTTATTATTGAATACACAAACATACATGCTTAAGCCCCTACTCCAACTCCTGGCACCAGCACCCGCTCCGGGCAGCGTCTCCCAGTCGGTGGTCATAGCCTATCCTCGGTAAAAATGGCAACGCCGTTGCGCCCCTGCTTTTTGACAACGTACATGGCACAGTCAGCCGCCTGGAGCAGCACGTCAACCGATTGACCATGATCTGGAAACAGGCTCAAGCCAATGCTGGCACCAATCTGGCACGACTGTTCCTGAATGATGAACGGCTCGCTCAGTGCCTGGACAATCTTGTTGCTGACGGCAATAGCATCATTTTGGTCGCCGATGGTTGGCAAAATCAGGGTAAACTCATCGCCTCCCAATCGCGCCAAGGAATCAGAATCGCGCAGTTGTTGCCTGATTCGGTTGCTGACAGCCTTCAACAACAAGTCGCCAGCCTCGTGTCCCAATGTATCGTTGACGGCCTTGAAATAGTCCAGATCAAGGAAACCTACCGCCAGGGTTTGCTGGTAGCGTGCGGCACGACGCACCTCATGATCCAACAGTTCATGGAAGAGCATTCGATTCGGCAAGCCGGTCAGTGGGTCGTGGTTGGCCATGTGTTGCACCCGATCATCCGCCAGACCCCGGTCTATCAACCCCGCTAGCGTATTGGCAATGGTAGTAAGAAATGCCTCCTCCTCTGGATCATGAGGATGCGCGTAGTCCACGTAGAGATTGAGCACCCCCAACAACTTTCCCTGCAATAAAATGGGGATGCAATAATGGCCATGATCGTGGATACCGTCGTAGGTGATGTCGTGACGTCCATCCAACTGCCCCGAGAACACAATCTGTTTGCTTTGAGCTGTCCTACCACACAAGCAGAAGCCGAAGGGTATCTGGCGACACGCCTGGAGCAGGTGCGCATGCAGATTTTTTTGTGCCACCATTTTCAGTTGGTCATTGTCGGCAACCAGAAAGATCGATCCTTTATACTGAACAGACAGCCAGGGAACGGTGAGGATGATTTCCAGGGCAATCTCCAACTTGCGCTCCAGACCCAGGGATTCAATGCCAATTTCCAGCAAGGCACTGATAGCAATCCGATTGACATAGGCCCGCAGATCCCGATTCTCCAGCATTTTGAGTTCGGTAATATCCCGAATGGCAGCGGTATGGAAGATCGTATTACGCCGTTGCCATTGAGAAATAGAGATCTCCACCGGAAATTCCCTGCCCTCACGATGCCTAGCCATTCCCCTCATAACAGTATGCTCAGACGGGTTTTGGCCAAT
>CAUYTZ010000253.1:0-2230 GCA_963575695.1 uncultured Gammaproteobacteria bacterium
CACGCAGATGCCGGTCGAGCGCGGTGAACATCAGGGCGGGGTCGACCGTGAGTTCCGCCGCCAGTTGCGGTGCCACCCGGAGCGCCCAGCCCAGATGGGCGTTGCGCTCGCGGCGGGCGCGGTTGAAGATCGCGACCTTGACCTCGTCGCGGTTGATTAGCCGGCCCTTCTCGGTTTCCAGCCGCAGGCGGGCGCGGGCGACCTTGACGATCTCGTGCTGCCGCCGCACCTCGGCCATCGGCGCACCCGACGCCGACGCCGGAGCGACCGGTGACGGCACCGGAGGAACCGATGCGGCTGGAGTGACTGGACCCGGTCTGGCCGGAGCCGGCCGGGGAGCGGCGGTCCCGGTCACCGCGCCCGCCGATCCCTGCTTGGCGCGCGCCCGGCGTTCCGGATCGAGATTGTCCTCCAACCACTGGATGGCGGCCTCGGTGTCGATGCGGCCGTTCGGCAGGACCGGCAAGCCCTCCTTGATCAGCTTGTTGACCCGGCTGGGCGCCAGGCAAACCCGCTGGGCGAACTGGCGCTGGCTTTCTCCGGCTTCGATCATGGTGACGCTCTTCCGTCCAGGGTGTTCACCCGTTCATGCGTTCACCCGTTCACGCATTTTTTTGGTCTCAGACGAACGGGGTCGAGGGCTGAGTCTGCCCTCATTGGTTGTGGACCAGGAAGGAACCATTTTTCAACGGCCTGGCCGTGCCGACGTTCCTTTCCCCTACCAATTGTGGGTGGGAAAAACGTTCTCTTCCGGCCTGATTTTGCGAACTCGGTTGTGCTGCTTTGCTCTCGACTTCGAGAAACATTGCGTCAGCCTTGGCGATTGCAACCTTGGCCTTGCTCCGTACCGCCTCGGGATCGAGCCCGGCCATGTCGCAGACCCGGTGGAGGTGGACGCTACCGCCGAGTAGCCAGTCGCGGGCGGCACGGGCGTGCGTCCGCCGGGTTGCCGAGGGCCGCCGGGGCTTGCGCCGCGCCGACGCTGCGTGCAACCCGAGCGTCGCGTCCTGGAACGCCTGCAGCACGACGGCGCGCCAAAGCGCCGCCTCGCCAGTGGGGAGAGCGTCGGTCATGTCGGGGGATGGTCCGGGATGGGAGCGGGAGGAGCGCCCGTGCGCACGTCCCGCGATCATGCTGTGAATCATGTCAAATCCTGTTGCTTTTGTGGAGCGGAAAAGTGTGGCGGAGGTTTCGTGTTAGATCAGAACGTTAGAGGCCGGTGGCCGTCTGTGGCGGACTGGTCGGGAGTCGGTTCCGGCGGCTTTGGGGTGTTCCGCCGCGATTGAGCCGTCCGACAATCAAGGTCAGAGCGACCACCCAGCGTCGCCACAGGGTCTTGCGGTCGGCACCCAATCGCCAGCAGATCACCTTCCAGCGGACGTCGCAGGCGCGGAGCCAAACGATGCGGGCGTCGTCGGCTTCCAGCCAACGCAACCACTCCAGGGTCTGATCCATGCGGTCGATGGCGGCGGCGGAAGGCGGGCCGAGCCGCAGGCGGGCGGGTTCGACACCGTAGGCGTCATGAAACTCGCGAATGATCGGCGGCCAGGAGGATCGGGCGGTGCGCCCCCGTTCCTCGGGCAGTCGGCGCAAGGTGTCGGCCGCTTCTTCAATGCGGGCCTCGACCAGCTTGGGAGTCCAGGGATCAGCCATGACCGGCCTCCTTCCGGCTGCCGTAGAGCTTGTTACCGAGTTGGTTGACCAGTTCGCGTTCGGGCCAAGTCAGGCGGGGGTCGTCGGTGCTGACGGCCAACATGCCCTGCTGGCGCCATGCGGCGCGTCGCATGGCCGCCAACTCCCCGTCATCGAGTGGTTGCCGGGGTTGGACCCGGCCGAGCGAAGAGCGCAAGGTCATGGCCGCACCTCCGTGAGCCGGTCGGCCAGGGCGCCGATGATGGAGGCGGGCGTGGTGCCGTCGCCGCTTCTGCCCATCGATTTCGCCAGGGCATCCGGTTGCACGCCGTGCTGGAGCAGCAGCGAGAGGGCGACGCAGGCATCGTCGAGCAGATAATCCAGGTCGCAGCCCGATTTTGCGCCCGAGGCGAAGACCTCGCCCGGACGGTCGTTGGCGGGAAAGAAGCCGATGGTGACGGCGAAACTCATGCCGCCGAACACCAGCGTCGTGGTCTCGTTCGGGCGGCGGTTGGGAAGACGATTTCGGGTCATCATGACCGCCCTCCCTGCGCGAGCGCCCAGTGCAGGATGGCGAGGGCATCGGCTTCGTTGTCGT
>CAUYTZ010000254.1:0-4253 GCA_963575695.1 uncultured Gammaproteobacteria bacterium
GCGGGTTTGGGCGGCAGCCCAAGGGTGAACTTCCCAAGGGTGAACTTCCCAAGGGTCAACTTAATGACATCGCCCTCCCTACTGTTACTCTGCGCCATCGGTAACGGGGGATGCCGCAAATGCCTAAAGATGTTTTTTAAGTTATTCGCACAGCTATCCGGAGAAACGCTATTGCCAGTGGGAATTGACAGCGGCATGGTGGTACCTCAATGAGAACTGCTGGGGGGGTAAGCGGAAGAGTCGCTTGACAGGGTAACTATGGCTTCGTATATTCGCATATACGCTGACTGAACCCCGAGAGGCTTGCCATGCACAAGGACTGGATCAAAATTGCCAAGGAACTCACGCCGCTGATGGGCGACGCGCGCAAGGGCGCGCCGGAAACCTGGGCCGGCTTTTCGGCCCTGGCCAAGGGCGCGACCGCAGCGGGCGCACTCGACACCAAGACCAAGGAGCTGATCGCGTTGGCGCTGGGCATCGCCGCCCGCTGCGACGGCTGTCTCGCCTTTCATGCGAAGGAAGTGGTTCACCTGGGTGGCACACGGGCCGAGGTGCTGGATGTGATCGCGATGGCGGTTTACATGGGCGGCGGGCCCTCGGCAATCTATGGGGCCCAGGCATTGGAAGCCTTCGACCAGTTCGAGGCTCAAGCGCGGAATTGATCTCGGTAGCCAGGAAAGGTTTCGGCGATGTCGCTCATCCGTTCGCTGGTGGCGGTTCTGGTTGTGGCCACGGTCGCAGGCGGCGGAGTGTGGCTGAAGACCCGCCCGATTGGGGTGCAGGTGGTCAGCGTCAGCGCCGATTCTTCTGGGCCGCTGGTCCCGATCCAGGTTTATGGCCTGGGCACGGTCGAGGCGCGGGTGGTGTCCCGGATCGGGTTCGAGGTGACGGGGACCGTGGTCGAGCTGGCCGCCGATCACGGCGACCGCGTGCGCAAAGGGGCGATGCTGGCCCGGCTTGACAGTCGCGAACAACAGGCCAGGTTGGCGCGGGCGGAAGCCGGGATCAAGAAGGCGCTGGCCAGCCAGGTTCAGGCCGAAGCCAAGGTTGTTCGGGCCGCTGCGGTTCTGGAACAAAAACGCAGCGCGAATCGGCGGCGGCAGACTCTGGTTCAACACGGCACGGTTTCGACCGAGGCTGCGGAAGAGGTTCAGGCCAATCTGGATATCGCCGCCGCTGATTTGGCCGTGGCCAAAAGCGATGTCGAAGCCGCCCTTAGCGGCATCGCCGACGCCCAGGCTCAGGTTGAATTCGAGCGCCAGGTGCTGGCTAAATTCGTCTTGAGCGCGCCGTTTGAGGGTTTGGTCATGAGCCGGGCCAAGGAACTGGGTAGCGTCACCGCTCCCGGGACCACGCTTTTTTCCCTGGTCGCCCCGGAAACGGTTTGGGTTTTGGCCTATGTCGATGAGTCCCTGGCCGGCGCGCTGCGCGAAGGTCAAGCGGCCGCGATCCGGTTGCGGTCACAGCCGCACGCGGATTTTAAGGGCAAGATCGCCCGGATCGAGATCGAAAACGACCGGGTCAGCGAGGAACGCAAGGTCTATATCACCTTCGACCGGCCTTTTGAGGCGTTCTTCTTGGGCGAACAGGCCGAGGTTCTGGTTACGGTTGCAACCCTGACCGCCCCGCTGTTGATCCCGATCAACGCGATCGAAGGCTTTGATGGGCGGAGCGGCGTGGTCTGGACGGTCGAAAACGGCACCTTGGCCAGACACAAACTGTCGCTTGGCCACCGCACGCTTGATGGTCGGGTTGAGGTTGTGGAGGGAATTACGGCGGCAGCCGAGGTGGTCGCGCTACCCCGGCCCGAGTTTCGTCCCGGTCTGCCGGTGACGGTTGGAACCAAGCCATGAACCTTGCCTGGCGCGACATTCGCCATCATCTCGGCCGCTTCCTGCTGACCTGCGTCGGCCTGGGCCTGCTGCTGGGGGTGGTGTTGTCGATGATCGGAATTTACCGTGGTTTGGTCGATGATGCGCTAACCCTGGTGCGTGCTCCCGCCGCTGACCTGTGGGTGGTGGAAGCCGGACGACGGGGGCCGTTCGCCGAAGCTTCGCGGATTCCCGGCGACACCCGTGAGACCGTGGCCCGGCTTCATGGCGTGGCCGCAGCCGGGTCGCTGACCATTCAGACCATTGAGGTCGTGCATCGCGGGCAGCCGTTGCGGCTGTCCTTGATCGGAATCGAACCCGGGCGGCCGGGGGAACCGGAACGGCTGGCCGAAGGCCGCGCGATCAGCCGTGGTCATTACGAACTGATCGCCGATCGTCGCACCGGGTTGGTTCTGGGCGACCGGGTCCGGCTGGGGCGCAATGACTTCACCGTCGTCGGTCTGACCGCCGGGGTGATCGATTCCGGCGGCAACGCGGTCGCCTTCGTCACCTTGCGCGATGCCCAGAAGATCCAGTTCGATCTGGAAGGTGCTGCGGCGCGCAATCAGGCCCAGCGTGGCCAGCCCAGCCCCAGCGACACCCTTAACGCCGTGGTTGCCCGGCTTCGGCCCGGCGTGTCCGCGACGACGGTTGCGACCGGGATCGAGCGTTGGAAGCACCTTACCGCTCTGTCTCAGGAGCAGGAGGAGTCGCTGTTGCTGACTTCGGTGGTGGACAAGGCCCGGCGTCAGATCGGTCTGTTCACCGTGACCTTGCTGACCGTGTCGGCGGTGGTGATCGCCCTGATCATTCACACCATGACCATGGACAAAATGCGCGAAATCGCCACGCTGAAACTGATTGGGGCCCCGGATCGAACCATCATCGGGTTGATCATTCAGCAGGCGCTGGCCATGGGCGTGATTGGATTCGCGCTGGGGGCCACGCTGCTCATTCTGGTTGCCGACAAATTTCCGCGTCGGGTGCTGCTGTTGCCGGAAGATGCGTTGGGACTGTGCCTGGTGGTGATCGGGGTCTGCGCGCTGGCCAGTCTGCTTGGGGTTCGGTTGGCGCTGCGCATCGATCCGGCCCAAGCGCTGGGGGGCTGATTATGGCCGGAACCGCCGTGATGATCGAAGTTCAGGATTTGGCCAAGCACTTCGGCGAGGGTGAAACCCGAGTCGATGCCTTGCGCGGTGTTTCACTAACCATCGCCGCCGGCGAGGTGGTCGGGTTAATCGGTCCGAGCGGATCGGGCAAAAGCACGCTGCTGAATGCCCTGGCCGCGATCGTCGAACCCAGCGCCGGAAAGATCGCGCTGAACGGCGAAACCGTGTTTGATGGCGGCTGGCGGCGGCGCGACTTGCGCCGGCTCCGCCTGGACAAAATCGGCTTCATCTTCCAGTTTCACAACCTGATTCCGTTCCTGACTGCGGCTGAAAACATTCAGGTGGTGCTGGAACTGGCTCGTTGGCCTCGGATCGAGGCTCAACGGCGGGTAACTGAATTGCTGGAGTATCTGGAGGTCGGCGACCGGGGGCACGCCTATCCGGCCAAATTGTCGGGCGGTCAGGCGCAGCGGGTGGCGATTGCCCGGGCTTTGGCCAATCGGCCGCAAATCATCCTGGCCGATGAACCAACCGCAGCCTTGGATTCCGAACGTGCTGGCACGGTCATGGATCTGTTGCGTAAGGTCGCCAATGAACAGGGCGCGGCGGTGGTGGTTGTCACCCATGACCAGAAGATTTTCAGCCGCCTGGACCGAATCCTTGAATTGCGCGACGGGCGCATGGTTGACAGGCCGGTAGCAAGTTAACAAAAAAGAAAGGGGTCTGGGGAATTCATTCCCCAGGCTGGCCCCAGGCAGGTTTGGGCGGCAGCCCTATCGCATCAGCGATATATTTTCAGTCCCTCAGATCAAGCGCCGCAGCGATCGCATGGTTATAGGCGCGGACGGCGGCGGCCGGCCCTTCAGGATGATTCCAGACCCCAGTGACCACGGCAATGAAATCGGCCCCAGCCTGGACCAATGGCACGCAATTCTCAGGTGTAATGCCGCCGATCGCCACCGCCGGCACCACCATCACCTCATTCCACCACTCCAGCAGGTCTGGCGTTGGCCGATAGTCCGAGACCTTGGTCATGGTTGGGTAGAAGGCACCAAAGGCGACGTAATTGGCCCAACCGGCTGTGGTTGTCGCGTTCGGCAGATTTGTGGAACTTCGATCTTGGGACCGGTGCCGATCACGGTTTCGATCGTACGGTGAATATCCATTTTGCGCACCACATGGTGCAGGGCGAGCGGGATCACACCGGCCAGAACCAATACCAGAGGCCGAAGCCGACCGATACGTTGAACGCCAAATAAGTTACGATCCGGAT
>CAUYTZ010000255.1:0-4503 GCA_963575695.1 uncultured Gammaproteobacteria bacterium
TCCGTAACCGCGCCGCCAGAATTTCGCCGATTGCCAAACCTCCGTGTTAACAACGCAACACAGCCGCTTGAATAGCCTGGATTCTACTCGTTTTTCCTCCAGCCAAGGGTCTGCCCCTGAACCCCACCAGGTTCCCTACCGCTTCAAGGTCGCCGCTTTGGTCGGGTCGTACCACCACGCCGCCGGAAATCCGGTACCGTACTTGGCGGTGCGCACGGGGTAACTAAGCTTATTCCAATAGGCCAGCCAGTGGGTGTCGTTGTACCAGAACGGCACCATATAATGTCCCCACAGCAGCACGCGATCTAGCGCACGGGTGGTGGCCTCGATGGTCGGCAGGTCGTGGCCTTTCACCAGTTCCTCAACCAAGCTATCAACCACCGGGTCTTTGATTGCGGCGAAATTGCCTTGGCCGCGCACGTCGGCATAGGTCGAGTTGAAATAGGCACGCAGTTCGGTTCCGGGCGGGGCGAAGAAGTTAAGCGCGATCACCACCAGATCGAAATCATAATCATCGGCGCGAACCTGATACTGCGAGGTATCAACCACGCGTAGGTTGGCTTCAATGCCGATCTTGCGCAATGCCTGCACGAACGGCTCGCTGACCCGGACCAGAACCGGATTTGACAGCATGATTTCAAATTTGAACGGCTGGCCCTGAGCATTGACCAGCAGGTTGTCTTTCATCTCCCAGCCGGCTTCACGCAGCAGCTTCAGCGCTTCGCGCTGGTTGGTGCGGTTGTTGCCGCTGCCGTCGGTCCGTGGCGGAATGAACTCTTGGTTCAGTACTTCTGGAGCGATGTGGTCGCGATATTTGTCCAGAATCGCCTTTTCCTCGGCGGTCGGCGGGCCAGAGACACCATATTCGGAATTAGGGAACCACGAGGCGATCCGCCGGTACTGGCCATAAAGCAGTGTCCGTTGCACCGCTTCGAAATCGTACATCAGGGTTAGGGCCTTGCGCACCCGGATGTCTTGAAACAACGGCCGCCGCAGATTGAACACGAAGCCATAGGCACCGCGCGGGCTGTGATCGGGCAAGGTGGCACGAACGATCCGGCCGTCGCGAGCATCGGTCGTGTCATAGCCGGTAGCCCAGCGCTGGGCCCGATTCTCGGCCCGATAGTCGATCTTGCCGGCCAGAAACGCTTCAAACATCACCGTGTCATCGCGGTAATAGTCGTAGCGGAGGGTGTCGAGGTTATACAGGCCACGGTTGACCGGCAAATCCTTAGCCCAATAATCGGCCACCCGCTCATAGGTGATCGAGCGTCCGGCATCAACTTCCTTGATCCGATAGGCACCGTTGCCCAACGGTGGCTCCAGCGTGGTTTGGCTAATATCGCGCTTTTCCCAATAATGCTTGGCGATCGGTTCCAGTTTAGCCACCGCGACCAGCGGCTTCATGGTGTCTCTGGTCTTGAAGCTGAATTTAACCCGGCGCGGGTCCAGTATCTCCACCCCGGCCACGTCCTCGTAAAAGCTTTGCAGGAAGGGCCGTCCGTGCTGGCGAATCATGGCGAAGGTATAGGCGACATCCTCCGCCGTGACCGGCACGCCATCGTGCCAGCGAGCCTCGGCACGCAGGGTGAAGATGATCCAGGACTTGTCTTGGGGATATTCGGCGCTTTCGGCCAGTAGGCCATAGACTGCGGTCAGTTCATCGGCCGAACCGGTCATCAGCGAATCGGTGATCATGCCGAGACCCGCAGGCCAGCTTCCACGCAGAATTAGGGTGTTGAGGCTGTCATAGGTGCCGAACGCGCCGAGCGTGATCGCGCCGCCCTTGGGTGCGTCCGGATTGACGAACGGCCAATGGACCATGTCGGGGCCATAGAGCGGCGGACCGAATTCGGCGAAGGCCGGAACCTTGACCACGGCGGAAGGCGCGGAGTCCATAGCCGGGTCGGCCAGAGCCGCGCCGCAGGCCAGAGACCAAGCCATCGCCACCATCAACGCCAAACGCTTCATGTCTCGTCGTTCCTTCCCAGCCTTCGGCGACCAGGGCACCGCCCTGGACCCGCATTATTTTTTACTTTGCCATGGTTAGGCGGTGATAGGCCAAAGCCAAATCACCCTGGAACACCGGTTGTTCGTTCCAGCGCCCGCGAATCAGGTAGCTGGGGTGGAAGGTCGGCATCACCTCAACGCCGGCCAACAACCGACACGGCAGCATTTGCCCACGTCGGGCGACGATCCCGTCCAGCCCAGTCAAGGCCCACAGGGGCGTCCGCCCCAACCCCACCACCACCCGTGCGCCGATTCTGGTTAGCGTTTCCGCCAGCGCATCAAGTTCGGCCGAGAACTCGGCCCGGCACAGACTGGAGCCGGCGAACTTGCCCCACCGTTCATCCAGCGCCACCCCATCGCGTCGGGCCGCCGTACGCGAAATGAAAAAGTGCCCGACCTTGTTTTCTGGCGGCTGAAAGCGAAAGACATTGGCGACCAAACACGCGCCACGGTCGATCCCGGCCGCCGCCAAAGTTTGGTCAAGCAACTTGCCGCTGCGGCCGACAAACGGAGTGCCCAGCCGAACCTCATCCGCCCCCGGGGCCTCCCCCACCAGGACCAGCGGCGGCCCAGCGGATGGACGAACGGGGTATTGGTAATCGACTCGGGGCAGGGCGGGGGCGGTCATGGGATGGTCATTCCGTACCAAGTTAAGCGGATCCAGGGCAAAGCCCTGGTCGCCGAAGGCAAGCTTCGCTCAATGCCCGCCCTTGCCTGCGCCGGCCTTGATCTTGAAATGCTGGTTGCAATACGAGCACCAGCCCTGGCCCTTTTGTGCCAGCGCAATAGTGACCTTGGGATGGCCGAGCGCGCCGCCACCGCCATTGCATGTGGCGTGATCCGAATCGACTTCGATGGTCTGGGGGGATTGCATGGGGGGGATCTCCGAAAAACGTAGGGAGAAAATTGACCGGCAGAGACGCCGATGATACCCATCACCACGTTGTGATCAACCAAATTGCGGTTCTCTCCGCATCACCGGTGCCCATGGCCGAAACTTCCACCGTTATCGCCGCCCCCAGGTTTGCCCCCAGGTTTGCCGTTGAGGTGCGCGGCCTGACCAAGGTCTATCGCGGCTCCAACCGTGGCCCGGAGCGGTGCGCGCTCGACGCGATCGATCTGGCGATTCCGCGCGGCAGCCTGTTTGGACTCCTAGGGCCGAATGGGGCCGGCAAATCGACTCTGATTAATATCCTCGCCGGGCTGGTGCTGAAGACCGCCGGTGAGGCGCGCATCTGGGACCGGAGCCTCGAGCACGACCCACGCGGAGCCAAGCGCGCCATCGGCGTGGTCCCGCAAGAATTGAATATGGACCCATTTTTTACCCCGCGTGAATTGCTTGACCTTCAGGCTGGACTCTACGGCGTGCCGCGCAAACAACGGCGTACCGATGAACTGCTGGCCACGGTTGGGTTGACCGCTCAGGCCGACGCCTATGCCCGCACGCTTTCAGGGGGTATGCGTCGGCGGCTGATGGTGGCCAAGGCCATGGTTCACACCCCGCCGGTGCTGGTACTGGATGAGCCGACCGCAGGCGTGGATGTGGAATTGCGCCGCCAGTTGTGGAGTCATGTCCGTGCGCTCAATCAGGCCGGCACCACGATTCTACTCACCACCCACTATCTGCCCGAGGCCGAGGAGTTGTGCGACACCATCGCCATTCTGGATCGTGGTCGAGTGGTGGCGTGTGAGGCGACTTCGACTCTGCTGCGGCGAATCGACCGCAAGGAACTGGTGTTGGTGATTGATCGCGATCTGACCGAAGTGCCGGAAGCACTGCGCAATTTGCCGGTTGAACTGTCCGGATCGCGGCGGTTGGTGGCACGCTATCGGTCCAGCGATTTCAAGGTTGAAGCGCTACTGGCGGCGGTGCGTGAGGCTGGCCTTGCGATCGTCGATCTAACCACCGAGGAAACCGATTTGGAGGAAATCTTTCTGCAACTGACCGGAAAGTAAGGTGGTTGAAAGGCTATGGCGAGGTAAACAACATATACCGTGTTCGCTTGCGTTGCGCGGCCCGGCCCGGCATTGTGCGTCGCGTGTCATGGGCCGAATTGCCAACGTTCGGCCTGATCAGGATCAAGAAGGTCGCCGGCCCAACCGCGCCGCACTCCACGCGGACCGCTCTTCCAGCCGGCAGGAGAGTTGCCAAAACCATGACTGATATCTCTACCCCAGCCACTGCGGATCAGGCGGTGCGTACCGATTGGACAGTTGACGAGATCGAGGCGATTTTGACCTCGCCACTGCTCGACCTGATCGACCGCGCCGGCCGCATTCACCGCCAGTTTCATGATCCCAACGAAATTCAGCGCGCCAGCCTGTTCAATATCAAAAGTGGCGGCTGCCCGGAGGATTGTTCCTATTGCCCGCAGTCGGCTCATCATGCCGAAGTGGAAATTACTCGCGCACGGCTGGCCGATCCGGCTGAAGTGATCGCCGCCGCCAAGGTGGCTCAGGCCGAAGGTGCCTCCCGCTTCTGCATGGGCGCGG
>CAUYTZ010000256.1:0-9680 GCA_963575695.1 uncultured Gammaproteobacteria bacterium
GCCGCCGGAAAAAAGCCCAAGGTTGCCATCGTCGCGGTTATGCGCCGCCTGCTCGGAATCCTAAACGCGCTCGTTCGTGACGGCAAACCTTGGGATCAAAATCATGCCTCGGCATGAGCGAGAAGACAGTTGCTGGACCCAGCTTATTTAGTACAGCAATACCAAGCCTAGAGGCTTCTGGCACCGCATTGCTTGATCGCGATTAGCGGCGGGTCAACAAGCCACGGGCAATAACCTGAGCCTGGATTTCTGCCGCTCCTTCAAAGATGCTCAACACCCGCGAATCACAGATCACCCGGCTGATCTGATACTCTTCGGCATAGCCATTGCCGCCGTGAATCTGCAACGCGGCATCGGCGTTCGACCATGCCACCCGCGCCGCCAACAGCTTGGCCATGCCGGCTTCGATGTCGCAGCGGCTATCGTGATCCTTCTCGCGCGCCGCGAAATAGGTAAGCTGGCGCGCGATCATGGTTTCCACCGCCATCCATGCAATTTTGTTCGCCACACGCGGAAACTTAACTATTGGCCGGCCGAACTGGTTACGCTCCAGTGCGTATTGCAGTCCCAGTTCAAGCGCGTTCTGAGCCACGCCGGTACCACGGGCTGCCGTTTGAATCCGTGCGCTTTCAAAGGTTTCCATCAACTGCTTAAAGCCTTGGCCCTCGACTCCGCCAAGCAGGTTGGCCACCGGCACCTCGAAGCCGTCGAAGCCAATTTCGTATTCCTTCATGCCGCGATAGCCGAGCACCTTGATCTCGCTGCCGGTCATGCCTGGGGCCGGAAACGGATTATCTTCAGTGCCACGCGGCTTCGACGCCAGCAACATCGACAGGCCACGGTGATCGGTGGTCGCAGGATCGGTGCGCACCAACAGAGTCATCATATCGGTGCGTGCGGCGTGCGTGATCCAAGTTTTGGCACCATAAATCTTGTAAACGTCCCCTTCCCGCACCGCCCGGGTGCGCAATGAGCCAAGGTCGGAGCCGGAATTGGGTTCAGTAAATACCGCTGTGGGTAGGACTTCACCGGAACACAACTTCGGCAGCCAAGTTTCTTTCTGTTTCTGCGTGCCACCAAGCCGAATCAGTTCTGCGGCAATCTCTGAGCGGGTGCCGAGCGAGCCAACCCCGATGTAGGAGCGGCTCAACTCTTCCGAAACCACGCACATCGCGGTTTTGCCCATGCCCAGGCCGCTAAACTCTTCCGGCACGGTCAACCCGAACACGCCCAATTCAGCCAGTTGGTCTAGAATCTCTTGTGGGATCAACTGATCGGCCAGATGCCACTTGTGTGCGAACGGGATCACCTTATCTTCGGCGAAGCGACGGAACTGGTCGCGAATCATCGACAGGGTTTCGTCTTCGTCGCCCATGTGGCCGAAGTCGCGCCGTTCCGCGATCAGTTCGGCAATGCGGGTGCGCACCGCAGTCGTCCCGCCTTCGTGAATCAGCCGTGCCACCGCCGGAATTGCTAGATAGGACTCAACGGCTTCGGCCGGAATACCCAGATCGTGCGGGCGGGCAATTTCAACCTGACTGAGCGGCACACCGCCGGCCAGTTGAGCCAGATACTCACTATAGGCGAGTTGGAGCATCAGCCGTTCCAGCGGTCCGGCTTCACCGGTGCCATCCAGCCGCGCCGCCCAGCCGCGCATCTGGCGCAGGCCTTCGACATAGGTCGCCATCCAGGCGTAACCGTGCGCGGCCAACTGATGGCGATCGATCAACGTGGCGTCGATCTTGCCGTTAGTGCCGGTAACCAGAGCCAAAACCGAGGCGCGGGCGCGGTCAAGCAGGTGCTCGGCCGCAGTCAGCGCTTCGGCGCAGGCGGGCATCAATTCGGACAGGATCGGATCGGTGGCGGTCATGGGTACGGCTCCACAAGCGGCAAAAAAAGTGAATGAATTGAACGGAACATGCGGCAATTCGCTTCCGAGAAGCAATCGGAACCTTAAGCTTGTCGAGTCCTTTGTTCAGCCTACGCCTTGCGTTCCCATGTTCAGCCTACGCCTTGCGTTCCCAACCCCCACGAGCGCCCTGTTGCCAATAAGTCAGCTCATGTCCGGCAGCCTTGACCGTCCGCCACCGCTCACGCGCCGCAACCACCGCCTCCGGCATATTGCCGTCAAACAGATCACACACCAGGGTATAGTCGCCCGGATTGGTTGCGGCGACACCATCGGTGACAATCAACACCGTGGCTTGGTTGGGATTTTCCTCGCGCGCGGTCAGCCAGATCGGCTGGTCGGAGGCGTAGCCATCGCGCACGCTGCCGTGGGGCAGAAACGAAGCCGGATCAAAGGCCCACAGCATCTGAGTCAGCATTTCCACCCGTTCGGGTGATCCAGCCACCACCACCGCCCGCCAGTCACGCTCGATCACCTTAAGCAGAATCTGGGGTAAGACCTGCTCCAGGCTCTGGCGTTGCAGATGGTAAAAACGGATCTCTGTCACTGGTGGCGCTCTCAATCGAACGCGATTGCTGTCGGGGCCGGACGGCCCTTCTTCCTTCGCCGGACTATAAGCGGTATTTTTTTATGCGCGCGAGGTTTTTTCCCTTGGGGTGAGCAACCGGCTCCGCATTTTCCTTCCAACCCTGCATCGACAGATGCGAACGGGTGTACTACTCTCTTTCCCTGGGCGGTCCTTTTCTCTTCTTCGCAATCGGGCTCGGTTCTGGCCATGGCGCTGTCGGTCAAATTTTGGGGTGTGCGCGGGACCATTCCGTGCCCGTTTGCCTCTCACCTGGGCTATGGTGGCAACACCAGTTGCGTGGAAGTAACGGACGGAAAGCATGTGATTATGCTCGACGCCGGAACCGGAATCCGCATGCTTGGGCGGCGCATTCTAGCCGAAGGCACGCGCTCGGCGACACTGCTGCTCAGTCACACCCACCTGGATCACATCAGCGGTTTTCCGTTCTTTATGCCCGCGTTCCAGCCTGGATTTAATTTTCGGGTTCTTGCCGGTCATCTCAGCGGCAACACCGACATTCAAACGGTTCTGGCTCGCCAGATGGAACGGCCGCTATTTCCGGTGCCGATGCAGACCATGGGTTGCTCGTTGGAGTTCGAAGACGTTCATCCCGGGGCCGAATTTGATTTGGCGTCGGGTTTCCATGTCCGCACCGCGCCGCTCAACCATCCTGACGGTGCCACCGGCTGGAGGCTAGAACATGGTGGCCATTCAGTGGTTTATATCACCGACACCGAACATGTCCCCGGCTGCCCCGATCAGAACATCTTGGGGTTGATGGAGGGGGCCGATCTGGTCATTTACGATTCGACCTATACCGACGATGAATGGCAAACCAAGATCGGTTGGGGGCATTCGACTTGGCAGGAAGCGGTGCGCCTGTTCAAGGCCTCCGGTGCCCGCCGGCTGGCGCTGTTTCACCACGATCCCGACCACGATGACGACTTCATCGCGGATGTTGAGCGGGAAGCGCGGGCAATAAATCCAAATGTATTTGCCGCTCGGGAAAATCAAACATTGATTTTCGACTGAATTCCAAGGAATGCGGGGTGGCAAGGTGTCTCTGGTTGAGCAGTTTCTTGAATTCATCGAGAACACCCCCCGGCAGTCGGTTCACTCTTTGTGTGATCGGGTGCTGTGGAAATGCCGTGCTCTAACCAATACCGAGGCCGGAACTATCTTTGTTCTGCGCAAGAAAGGCCGGCAGCGGGAAATGGTGGCGATGGCGTTGCAGAACGACGTGATCAAAACCCGCAGTGATAGCTTTGTGGTCCCGGTCTCGACCGAATCGATTGCCGGCTATGTCGCGACCACCGGTAAGCCGGTGCTGATCGACGATGCCTATACCCTGGCTTCGGAATGGCCGTTCCGCTTCAACCGTGGTTTCGACGACGCCACCGGCTTTCGCACCCGCTCGATCCTCTGTTTCGCCCTGGTCGGCTATCATGGCCGAATCATCGGCGTGGTTCAGTTGATTAACCGCCGCGGGCTGGAACCGGGCACGGTCGAGCCGTTCCTAATTGAACACGAGCAAATGATCGCGCCGGTCAATCACATTGTCGGTCGCGCGATTCAGTTGGCCGATAATGTCGAGCGGATTTCGCAACAGAACGTCAAATTGCGTGAGCGCAACTCCGAATTACGCGAAGAGCGGGAACGGGTGGTTAAGCTACAGAAAGAGACCGAATGGGCGTTCATGCTCTCGGTCGAACTGTTGGCCCGCGCCGCCGAACAGCACGACGCCAACACCGCCAACCACATTCTGCGCGTCAACGAATACTCGTACGCCCTGGCCAGACTGGCGCGGCAGTCGGCGGATTTTTGTAAGGATATCCATGTCTTTGCCGCCCTGCACGACGTGGGCAAAATGAGCGTGGACAAGGCGGTGTTGCACAAGCCCGGCCGGCTTAACGCGGAAGAACAAGACGAGATGCAACGCCACACCCTGTATGGCTATAACATCTTGCGCACGTCCGAACGTTTGGCCATGGCCGCCGAGATCGCTTGGTCCCACCATGAAAAATGGGACGGCAGCGGCTATCCGCGTGGCTTGAAGGGGGAGGAAATTCCGTTGTCGGCCCGCATTGTCGCTCTGGCCGATGTTTACGACGCCCTGCGTAGCGCCCGATCCTATAAACTGGGCTTTACCCATGAAGAAGCGGTTAACATTATTTTGAACGGCGATGATCGAATCGATCCGGCCGCACATTTCGATCCGTCTTTGCTCCGGCTATTCGCCAAATACCACAGTGATTTCGATCAAATATGGCAACGACTTGGTGAAGCTGCGGCTTCCCCCGACGGTCACGGCGGTCCCCCGGCGGTCATAAATGATTAAGCGAGGCTGGCCGCCGGCCGCTGTGGCCGGGGTGGCGATTCTGGTCCCGCTGGCCGGTGCGGTTCTAGGGGTGCCTCTGGTTGAGGCCGCATTGGGCATAACCGGTGAAACCATTGATTTGATGCTCAGATTCTCCTCACCATCGATGGCGCATCCGCTGGGGTGTGATGAACTGGGCCGCGACGTTCTGGTGCGTTTATTGCGCGGCGGACGCGTGTCGTTGCTGGTCGGTTTGGTCGCGGCTCTGGTCGCTGGCGCGATCGGTGCGACGATCGGTCTGATCTCCGGCTACCTTGGTGGGCGGGTGGATGCGTTGCTGATGCGCATGACCGACGCCATGATCGCCCTGCCGCTGCTGCCCCTGTTGATCGTTCTGGCGGCGGTCGATGCTGGCCGGCTTGGTCTGCCGGTGGGGTTGTTTCAGCCCGAAGATCTCGGTCTAATCCGGATTATTGCCATCGTCGCCCTGGCTGGCTGGACCACCGTTGCCCGTCTGGCCCGCGGCATGACCTTGGCCGTGCGCCGTTCCGATTACGTCCGTGCCGCCGAAGCCCTGGGTGCCGGGGCGGTACGGGTGATGATTAGACACGTTCTGCCCAACATCGCCGGGCCAATCGTGGTTGCAACCACGCTGGCCGCCGGCAACATCATTCTCATCGAGTCGGTGTTGAGCTTCTTGGGGTTGGGCATCCAGCCGCCATTGCCAAGTTGGGGCAACATGCTGACCAACGCCCAAGACATGATCTGGTCTGCACCAGCCCAGGCGGTATGGCCGGGTCTGCTGATTTTTTTGACCGTAATCGGTTGTAATTTGCTCGGTGACGGCCTGCGCGAGTCGCTCGATCCACGTCGGGGGCACGGTCGGGGGCATGGTTGAAGCCCGGTCGAGTCGCGATTCGGGGCAATGGCAAGAAAATCAAATACCGTGTCAAGCCCTTGACGGGGGACGGGTTTCGCGTCACTCTTTCTTCCCCTGCCGACTTGCGAGTCCGTTGCTTGCGCGTTTGTTGTTCGGCCGGGTGAATAGGCGTCGCGATGGACGTGTGCAGCACTGGGGGTCTAAGGCCGGTGAGAAAATTTCTGCTCGCTCTGATCGTAGCGCTGTGTTTGGCATCGCCGGCCCACGCTGGCGGTGTGGTTCGGGAAATCGGTCAGGCGTGCGTGTTCGGCGGCACCTTGTTCGGATTAACCACAGTCTTTGCCGGTTCGGTGCCGCTGGAGCTGGTGGTGGTGGCCTCGCCGGTTGGCCCAGCGATTGCCGGTTCGATGCTGGTTGGGTGCAGCCTGATCGCCACCGCGAATCTGGCATCGAATGTTTTCATTTGGCTCTACGACCGGTTGTCGGCACCGTTGCCACCCCGGCGCAATGACCGGTTGCAAGGTTTGCCGGCATCGATCAAGGTCTGATTTTCTGCGGCTCGGGACTTGGGTCGCACCCAATAAACTCTCCGGGACGGCCCGGAACAGGAGGCGGCATGAAGAAGCTCTTTGCGACGTTGGCGGTGTTGGCGATGCTGTCGGCGACGGCTCCGGCCCAAGCGGGGCCGCTGATGCGCGATGTTGGCCAGGGTTGCGCCTTTGGTGCTGCGGTACTGGCCGCGACCACGTTCATGGGCCTGACCGCAGTCGCCATGAGTGCGGGACCAGGTGCGGTGGTGATGCCGAGGGCAACGACCGCGCTGGTCAATAATTCCTTGCTCGGTTGTGGTTTGGGCGTGGTTGGCTCGTTCGCGGGTAAAGTTATGGGCGGCCTTTACGACATCCTGTTCTGAAATGAAGTGCGACCAGGGGCAACGCTTCTGGTCGCACCGAAGGCAAAAGAAACCAAGCTTCTTTGCCCGTGATCAATCTTCCGTCACCCAATCATGGTCCGCGCCCCCCAGGGGCGGCGGTGGCGGTTCTGCTGGTCCACTATACCGGCATGCCTTCGGCGGCGGCGGCGCTGGCACGGCTGTGTGCGCCCGGCTCTGGGGTCAGCGCTCATTACACCATTGATGAAGACGGCACGGTCTATCGCCATGTCGCAGAGACTCGGCGCGCATGGCACGCCGGGGTTTCGAGTTGGCGAAATTGGCCCGACCTTAATTCAATCTCGATCGGAGTCGAACTGGTCAATCATCCCAAGGCAATTCTGGCCGATGAACCCACCGCCAGCCTGGATGACGCCAATTGTCAGGCCGTGCTGACGTTGCTCCTGACTGCTGCAGAACGGCTACAGGCGGCCCTGCTGGTGGCTACCCATGATGCACGGGTACACAGCCGTTTCCCTCGCCAGATCACCATGGGGGTGCAGAAATGAACCTTACCCTTCTTGCCACCCGAGATTTGCGGACCAATCCTGGTCAAGCATTTCTCTCTGCATTTCTCTCTGCCCTGGCGGTGGCCATGCTGGTCGTGCTGCTGGCCTTCACGAGCCAGATGTCTGATCGTCTGGAGCAGGATGCCCGTGATATCGACTTGGTCGTTGGAGCCAAGGGGAGCCCTTTGCAACTGGTGCTGGCCGGGGTGTTTCATCTTGACGTTCCGCCGGGCAACATTCCCTTGCAGGAGGTGCATACCCTGGCCGACGATCCCATGGTGCGGCAGATCATTCCCCTGGCCATGGGAGACAGTTTTCGTGGGTTCCGCATTGTGGGTACTCCCATTGTCTACGGGGCGTTGTACCAGGCTAGCCTGGCAACGGGAGATTGGTACCAGGAACCCATGGCGACTGTACTGGGCGCGGAGGTTGCGGCCCGCACCGGCCTCTCTGTGGGCAAGAAATTTTCTGGCTCCCACGGTCTGACCGAAGGGGGGCATACCCATGATGACATGGCCTACACCGTAACCGGAGTGCTGAACCCTACCGGAACGGTGATGGACCGACTCATTCTGACCCCGGTTGAATCCGTATGGCAGGTCCATGCCGACCATGACCACGTCGACCACAATGAGACCGTTGCAAATCCTGAAGTCACCCTGGCATTGATTCAGTACAGCACCCCCTTGGCCGCCGTCTCCCTGCCGCGCCGGATCAATGGCCAGACCGCGTTGATGGCTGCTTCTCCTCCTATGGAAATCGCCCGTTTGACCCAACTGATGGGCGTTGGACAAGAGGTTTTGCAAGGATTTGCCCTGTTGCTCTTCGTGGCGGCGGGTGGGGCATTGCTGGCGGGGTTGCTGGCCAATCTGCGGCATCGTCGCTATGAATTGGCCATTTTTCGTATGCTGGGTGCCTCACGCTGGCAATTGTGGGCTGGAGTGATGATCGAGGCTTGGCTGTTGGCCACTTTGGGGGCGATTGTGGGGCTGCTGTTGGGGCATGGATTGGTTCAGGGGTTGGGCTGGTGGTTGGCCATCCATCAGCAACCCGCCATTGACGGCACGCGGTTCATGGCTCGGGAAGGTTGGCTGGTGGTGTTGGCCTGGGGCATGGCTTGGCTGGCTGCGACATGGCCCGCCTGGCGTGCCTCCCGTCTGGATGTGGCCAAGATTCTGGCAGAACGATGACAATCAAGGGAAATACGACCATGAAACGACTGTTTTTCACTGTCTTGCTGCTTCTGTGGTGGGGAGACGGTTGGTCTGCCCAACCGGCGCAAACACCCGGCGAACACCAGCCATTATTGGCCCCGGACGGTTCTACTGCCGATGCGCCCGTCTCATTTGACCTGCCCAAGGGCAAGGATCTGCTCGGATGGGAGGTGCTGGGTCAAGTGGGGTTGATCCACCCCAAACAGGAAAAACCACCCAAATCCAAAATCCGAATGGAGATTACCACCCCCGAGGGGTGGGAGAGACCCAAACCCCGTTTTACCGGTGAGATCAAAGCATTGGACGGACAGACATTAAAAATGGCCGGATTCATGTTCCCTCTGGATGTCTCGAAGGAGGGCCAGAAGCGATTCCTGTTGGCTAAAATGCCACCGACTTGTGCCTTTTGCCTGCCGGGTGGTCCGGAATCCATGGTACTGGTGGAAGCAGCAAAGCCCGTCCGTTTCACCATGGATGCCATCATTGTCAAAGGCCGCTTCTCCGTTCTGGAGCACGACAAGGATGGGATGTTCTACAAACTGTCGGTCGCTCATCAAGAGAAATAGGAGGATTGGGTGGGATCAACGCAAAGCATGCTTTTTCATGCGGTAGAGCAGGGTGTCGCGGCTAATATCCAATAATTTTGCGGCATGGGTGCGGTTGCCTTGGGTGCGGTCCAGAGCGGCGCGGATCAAGTCCCTTTCCAACAGATCCAGACTGAGCCCGCTGTTGGGCAGAGAGAGGCTGTTGGGGTCGATGGCTGCGTGACCGGGGGCTGTGGGTATGGTGTTGGTGGCCAGTTGATTCTGGATGAACTCTGCACCAATCTCCTGTCCGGCATGGAAAATCGCTCCACGTTCGCATAGATTGCGCAATTCCCGGATGTTGCCCGGCCAGGGATACTGACACAACAGCTCCATGGCGGCACGGGAAAAAATCGGGACGACGACGGCGTGCCGGGTGGCAAAAAAGGCCAGAAAGGCATTAGCCAGCAACGCCACGTCATGCCCACGTTCTCGCAGGGGGGGGAGGCACAAGGGTACGACTTGCAATCGATGGAAGAGATCCAGGCGGAAATGACCAGAGGCCACCATGGAAGCCAAATCCCGATTGGTAGCCGTAACCACACGGACATTCACGTGCTGTGGTTGCGATTGTCCCAGGGATTGGCACTCACCGTTTTCCAGAAACCGAAGCATTTTGGCCTGGATGGAAAGCGGCATGTCACCCACCTCATCCAGAAACAGTGTGCCATTATGGGCCGCAGAGATGCGACCGACCTGCTTGGCTATGGCACCGGTAAACGCCCCCTTGCTGTGGCCGAAAAGTTCACTTTCTGCCAGGGTTTCGGA
>CAUYTZ010000257.1:0-5627 GCA_963575695.1 uncultured Gammaproteobacteria bacterium
AGCGTACATAGGGATTTGGCCGTATCGGCCACCTTTCACGTACAACATTCTCCAGGACAAACATAAACCTTGGAGAATGGCAATGCCACTCAAAAAAACCCCCGAAGGCTCTGCCGCACAAATACCGCCACAACCCCTCAACGCCATCTTCCTGAAACAGCCGGAACCAAGTCCGGATCGTGTCGTCATCAAGCAAGGCTTGCCCGACAGACAAGCAACTCCATCCTGCGTCCAAGAGCACAAGCGCATTGGCGCGGCGGCCAAAACGATGCTCGGCTGACCCGTCTCGGGCCAACTCGATAAGGTCTTTCCGATCCTCTGCCGTCAAAAAGCCGCCGCGAATCATGTAACGAGGGGAATCTAATTCCCGCCCGAAGGCAAGCGTTTTTCGCCTTCTGAGCGAGTCAGGGTATAGCTGATATCGCCATTAGTATCGGTGCAGCATTTGTGTTGATAGGTTCCCGCTGCAATCGATGAGAAGAGGTGGATATCAGGAAGCTCGATGAAGTAATTCCTCGCAGAACGACGGAATCACCTTTTAAGAATCGGATATGACGGGAGATGTTATGCTTATCTTGACAAGACTCCACATCATCGTGATTGCCGCATTTGCGTTCTTCTCCTCGCTCAGCATCGCCTGTGCAGGTGAGATGAAGGTGGAAGCTGCTTGGGCTAGAGCTTCCGCAGGAGCGACGGGTACCGTGTTCGTTGTCATAGCCAACGAGTCGCCGTCCGCTGATCGCCTTCTGACCGTCCAGTCGCCGATCGCCAGCGACGCCATGATCCATCGTTCCTTCGAACAAGGAGGGGTGATGTGGATGGAACATGTGCCGGCACTCCCTATCGATGCCGGGCAACGGTTGGAGATGAGACCGGGCGGCTTGCACATCATGCTTATGGGGTTGAAACAACCTCTGCGGAAGGGTGAGGAATTTCCTTTGGTGTTGGGGTTCGAGCATGGCGGTGTAACGAGCCTGACTGTGAAGGTTTATGGCCCCGGGGCAATGAAGCCCGACTGATCCTGTCCGGACACTCCACGAACCCCTGCGGAAGGATGACGGCTGCGGTTGGCGCCCGCGAAGCGCCTGTCGGTTTCATTCAGACCGACGGAGTGAAAGTCATCCTCTCCCCCGTATTTCTCCCAGGATGCTTTAAACCCGCCCCATGCCATACTGATACGGATAATCCATATTTCAGGTCCGTGTACGATAGGTGGTGTAATGTGGTTCGCAAGGTTTATGCGCGGTATTCCTCAAAAGGTGCTTTGCGCCGTGATCGGCGCGATGATCATTGCGATATATCTTTTTGATCTGACGACGGCTCAGAATGAAATATTGATCGCGTTTCTCTATATCATCCCAATGACCCTGGCATTTTTCCAGAACAGCATGAGGTGTGCCTATATCTTCGGTGCCCTATCGGCTTTGTTCATGTTCATCGGCAGTTTTACGCCGCTGCCGACTTTTTGGGATCTTCTGGCGCTGCTCGCCAACCGTGCGGTCGCGATGGTCGCCATCGGATTGTGCTTGCTGGTCATGCATTACCGCATACTTTCGGAGCGAAGACTTGAAAGTATGATTGAAGAAGAAAGACGAAAGATGGAGACGCAACGCGTCCGCGTCGCGACAATTTCACATGAATTCAGAACGCCGCTGACCATCATCGACGGCCACTGTCATTATCTGCTGACCTCGGACTGCCAGCCGGCCGAGACCATCGTTCCCCGCCTCGAAGCCATCCGGGTTTCGGTCAAGCGCATTCTGGATTTGGTCGAAGGCATTCTGCTGTCGGAACAGATTGAACAGGACATGCTCGACTTCGAAAGCCGTCCACTCGATGTCGGGGTGCTGGTTGCCGACATCTGCAGGCGACATCGTGCCGCCTCCCTGAACGACCGGATCGACTTCTCGGGTCCGATCGTCCGGCTGCCGGTGAAAGGTGACGACAGGTTGCTCCAGTATGCCGTCGACAACCTGCTCTCCAACGCTCTCAAATACTCGCCATCGGATTCGAGGGTCGAGGTCTCGGTCTGGCGAGAGGGGGAGGCTGCCGTGATCGCGGTCAAGGACCACGGTATCGGCATTCCGGCCAAGGAAATCGGCAAGCTGTTCGATCGGTATTTCCGCGCCTCCAATGCCCTCAAGTTCTCAGGCAACGGCGTTGGGTTGCATCTTGCCCGCACCGTTATTGAACGCCACGACGGTGTGCTCACCGCCGAAAGTACCATGGGGAGCGGGTCCACGTTCACGATCCATCTCCCCCTTGACCTGCCGCAAAATCAGGACGGGAGACATCCATGATCCCCCGCATTCTTTGCATCGACGACGAGGCCGAAGTTCGTCAACTGATCGTCGACATCCTCGGCCGCCGGGGCTTCAAGGTCGAGGGCGCGGTCTGCGCCCAGGACGGCTTCGTGGCCATCCTGGAGAACCCGCCTGACCTCGTGCTCTGCGACATCCTGATGCCGGAAATGTCGGGCCTGGAACTGCTGGAGCGCCTGTCCTCGCTGTCGTCGGATCGCCTCGGTCCAATTCCGTTCGTATTCCTGACCGCTCTGTCGGATCGGGATTCCATGCTGAAGGGGCGCAGATTGGGTGCCGACGACTACGTCACAAAACCGATTGACTTCGAAATCCTCGAGGAGATCATCAAAGCACGATTGGGGCCGCCAGGATTGCTTGGCCGTAAGCTGGAGCAGCCGCTGACCCGGCGCGAGGCGGAAGTGCTGAGCTGGGCCGCCCAGGGAAAAACCTCCGCCGATATCGCCATTATACTCGGGGTTGGCGACCGCACCGTCGAGTTCCATATGGAGAACGCCATCCGGAAATTGGGGGGGGCATCGCGGATACAGGCCGTTCTAAAAGCTGGGTTACATCGGCAGATCCGGCTATGACACTACGTTTCCCCGGTTTTTTCCCAGGTCCAATTTTTGCGGTATGGGATTATGGTTTTTACGGATCGTAGGAAAATCGTTTTGACCACCATAGACAATGGCAGGACCATGCTTTCATGGATCTCGAGACATTCCTGTTAACTCGTCCGGTTCTTGAGGCAACCATCGGTTTGGGCATGGAGCAAGCTCCAAAAACTTTCCGAAGTAACTATAAAACATAAACCTATAATGCTTTGGCTTCTGAATCACTAAATCATGCTATGCCTATGTGTTTGTTTTTAGATAACATCCTGAGGTGATGTAGAGCTTAATCAGGCAAACGAAAGAGGGACGCCATGAAAAAACTAACCAGACTCGCGGCTGTTGGATTTATGGCTCTGGCACCAGTCAGCGCATCGGCGGGTCAGATGGTCCAAAATGCCGGGACGCAGGAAGCAGCGACATTCTCTTGCTCCGATGGGCAAGCAAAAGCGATCCAGGTTGAGGCAGGCCCCCACTCTATAGTTCACTTGCCGGACGGACTGTGGAAATATGTTGGTGAGCAAGCGATTAATTCGACCAGGATGGGGGCGGTTATTTATCAAAGCACAACCGATCCATCATTGTCCCTGGTTGTAGGTATTCCGTATTCAGCCCAGGCTCACGGTTATCAGTATTATGAAGAAAAGGTCAACAGCAATTGTCAAATCGCTTGGCTGCGTCACAAGGGGAAAGTTTTGATTTCTCTCCTGAAAGACCCAAAGTTCAACAAAGATAAACACGGGAACACAACGATTAGTTGCCATTTCAGTGTTGATGCGTCGGAGATCTACAGCAAAGTATCCTTGAACCAGCGGTGCGAAATTGTTGTGGACAGAGCTTTCAACCTATACAGATAGACATATCAGCGCTCATACATATCATATTCTACAGGGGGTTGGGATGAGTGTAAAAACTTTTGCGTTGGCCTATGGAATTGTCGTTGCCTTGTCTGGGCCGGTATTGGCCCAGACTCAAAAGCCTATGCCTGACCCTGGACAGGGTGCGAGGGCTACTCTGGAAACCCCTCGGGATCTTTTCGAGCCGGTCAACCGCGCCATGTTCCGCTTCAACATGGTGGTGGTCGATTATATGATCGAACCGCTGGGTTGGGTGCTGGGCAAGGTCACGCCGGGCTTCGTGCGCCGGGCCGGGACCAATGTGTACGAGAACATCAGCGAACCGGAGTTCATGTTCACCAACCTGCTGGCCGGGCACGGCAAGGACGCGCTGACTTCGGTCGGGCGGTTCCTGGTCAACAGCACGGTCGGCATCGTCGGCATTTTCGATCCGGCGACCTCGCTGGGGTTGATCCGGCGCCAGACCGAAGTCAGCGAAGCGATGTGCAAGGCCGGGGTGCCGCCTGGACCCTATATGGTGTTGCCGCTGATCGGCCCGACCAACCTGTTCAGCGGCGGCTTGCTGGGCGGATTGCTGGCCGCGGAGTGGTACGCGCTCAGTCTGGTGTCGGCGGCGCTGGCCGCGGGTGACGCCATCTTCGACATCAGCGTGTCCGTCGCCAGCCTGCGCCATGTCGGCGATCAGCCCGACGAGGCCAAGGCCGATCCCTACGCCGTCCAGCAGCGGGAGTTCTGGGACTACGTCAAGGAAGGGTGTGCGCCGACCGCCGCCAAGGCGGCCCCGCCTTCGCCGGTTGGCGCTTCGGGTCAACCCAGCCGGGCGTCGTTCGCCCCCCAAGCGGTCCCTGCCAGCGGTTGATCGAAGAACGAAGTTTTGTGAGTGTCTGCCGAATACAGATCACACGCCAGTCCGGCTGGACCGGCCCGATCCTGGAGATCCGCCATGAAAATGACCTATCGGACAGTGGTTTCAGCGTTCGTCCTTAGCCTGGGCCTGGCGGCGGTCGCGACGCCGGCCGACGCGCGCGAAGTCTGGCCGGGCGAGTTGATGACCTTCCAGGAACGCTTCGCCATGATGACCAAAATGCGGGAGGCGCGGACTCCGGAAGAGCGCATGCGGCTTTGGGTGTCGAAACGGGCCGAACTCCAGAAGCGCGCCGACGAACGGGGGTTGATTCTGAAGGATGCCGGTTCAGGAATGATGATGATGATGCGGATGGGACAGGAAGGCCGCCCAGAGGGGCAAGGCATGGGGCAAGGACGGTCCCACATGTCTGGCGGCTGGGGCGGTTCCCCGCATGCCAGTCAACGCCCGACGCCGCTCATCAGCCGGTGACCTTGTTGGGGGTGGGCTTGTTTTCGCTGCCGCAGCCGGTCATCTGTTCCGATTGTCATTTGCAATCGGGACCGGTGACCGGCAGGTGAAACCGGCCCTGCATTACTAAGAATACTGGCGCTCCGGCGTTTATCTTCCTGAAGATAAATTGAGATGGACTATGGCCAATAAGGTCTATAATATTCTATTTCTATGCACAGAAAATTCTGCATTTAGCATCATGGCGGAAAGTATTCTAAATCGCAACACCCTAGTGCAGCCCGGCGGAAATACGGACCCCACTTCGTCGGTGAGTCCAGATTGCCACATATTGTGTAGAAAATGCGATGATAGCGCTAGAAGGGGGAGTCAGCGCCCCCCTGACTGTGGCAAACGAGGCCAAAGACCACAGGCGTTCGGAGGAACTATGGCACGGCCACGACACAAAGCGCTAGCACTGAATTCAGATGAACGTAACCAATTGAATTCATTGGTTCGTGCGCATTCAACACCGCAGCAACTTGTTTTGCGGGCGCGAATG
>CAUYTZ010000258.1:0-3165 GCA_963575695.1 uncultured Gammaproteobacteria bacterium
GGGCCTGCGCCCCTGGTGGGGTTCCAAGGGGCAAAGCCCCTTGGTCGCTGAAGGCTACTCTCGCGCCACCGTCAGTTTCAAGAAGTGGGTGGCGCAACTGATGCACGGATCGTAATTGCGGATGGTTTGTTCGCAACGCCACTTCAACTTTTCATCGGACAAATCAAGGTTAGCCTGGACCACGCCCAGCAAATCGGCTTCGATCTGCTTTTGATTCTGTGCCGTTGGCGGCACGATGCGGGCCGAAACGATCCGGCCTTCCGCATCCAGTTCATAACGATGGAAGCAAAGGCCGCGCGGTGCCTCGGTGCAGCCAAAGCCGACCCCGGCCCGTGGCGTCAGCGCAACGCACGGTTCAGCCGGTTCCTGATAGGCTTCGACGATCCGCAATGCCTCCTGGCAGGCATAAAGCACCTCGATCGCACGCACGGTCAGGCTTTTGAACGGGTTGCGCACCACCGGCCCCAGCCCGGCTTCAACCGCCAATTGCTTGCACAACGGCGTCAATTGCTCATAATTGAGCGCGTAACGCGCCAAGGGCCCGACCATATAGGCTGGACCATGCGGCCCCCGGGCCACGCCGTGCAGGGCGTTGGAGTGCGCGACGTGCTCTTCGTCGAAATGGTCGAAGAACTGCGGCAATTCGATATCGAGGCCACGGTTAGAGCGAATCCGGCCCCGCTCGATCGCGTAACGCTCTGGATCGTACATGGCGACGAAGGTGTAATCGTCCTCGTATTCCGGAAACGTGAAGGTGGCGAACAGACGAATCGTGGCAACCGAATCCTCGATCGCTTGACGCAGTGGGCCGATCATCGCCTTGACCTTGGCCGCGCTCGGTGCCTTGTAGAACCCGCCAACCCGGGTATTGGTCGGATGGACCGCTCGACCGGCGACCACTTCCAGAATGTGATTGCCCAGCTTCTTCAATTGCAGGGCCCGTTCAACCACGCCGGGGTGGTTCTTGGCCAACTGCAAGGCATCTTCATAGCCGAGGAAGTCGGGCGCGTGCAGCAGATAAGTATGCAGCACATGGCTTTCGATCCACTCGCCACAATACATCAGTCGGCGCAAGTCACGCAGCGTACCGCCTTCGATATCCACACCGAGCGCATTTTCCATCGCATGGCTGGCACCGAGCAAATAGGCGACCGGGCAGATGCCGCAAATGCGGGCGGTGATGTCGGGGGCGTCGGTGTACATCCGCCCGCGCAACAAGGCTTCGAAGAACCGAGGCGGCTCGAAGATGCGGAACTTGATATCCTGAACCAGGTTGTCCTTAACCCGGACATAGAGCGCGCCTTCGCCTTCGACTCGGGCCAGCGCGTCAACCTTGATCACCCGTGACGGCATCGTCACCGATTCAGCGGCGGTGCTCATGGGCATCCCCTTCTTTACGGAACGGCTCGGCGTTGGCGTTAAACGAGCGGAAGGCCAAGCCGATGTCTTTTTCTTTCATGCCCAATTCGGCCATGCGTTTGGCCAGGGCGGCGGTGTTGGGGGTTTCCATCGGCCCGAAACAGGCGTAGCAACCACGGTCGTGGCTGGGGCAGATGTTGCCGCACCCGGTCTGGCACACCGGCCCCATGCACGGCGTACCCTTGGCCACCATCAAGCATACCGTGCCCTGGCGCTTGCATTCCATGCACTGGCTGTGGGTGGGCAGCACCGCTTTGCGGTTGTTGAGCAGGGCATTGATCAACTCCAGCAACTGGACTTTGTTGATCGGGCAGCCGCGCAATTCAATATCGACCGGGACATGATCGCGAATCGCGGTCGAAGTCGGCAAGGTGTCGATGAAATCCGGGCGGGCATAGACTGCCTGAACCATGTCGGGCACATCGCGGAAATTTTTAACCGCCTGAATACCGCCGGCGGTGGCACAGGCACCGATGCTGATCAGCAGCCGCGATTGCTGGCGAATCTTGCGGATACGGTGCAAATCGTGCGGGGTGGTGATTGAGCCTTCGACCAGCGACACATCATAGGGGCCGGCGATTTCTACCCGGGTCGCTTCGAGGAAATAGGCGATCTCAATCGCCTCGGCCACGGCCAACAGTTCATCTTCGCAGTCAAGCAGACTGAGCTGACAGCCATCGCAGGAAGAAAACTTCCATACCGCCACTTTGGGCTTGGTTCGTTCGGTCATCGCCATCGGCCTTCCCTTATTCCCCGTTACCGAAGCGCCGGGTTTGTAAAGGTTATGCAGCCATGGCGCTCTCTTTCCAACCGGATTCGGCGGCGCGCCGCTTTTACGCCGTGCGGGAAACGCCCCTGGTCCTCATTCTTGTGGAAAGTTTAGGGTTTCGTCCCAAGGAACGTGGGTCCAGGGCAAAGCCCCATATGCGCGAGGATAAAGGCTTGACGAGGCGGGAAAATCGTGATTCATCAACGCGATGGACACGTTTTCTCTCCTCGCCGATCTGGATGCCTTCCTGTCGGCCTTCCTGTCGGCCTTCCTGTCGGCCTTCCTGTCGGCCTTCCTGTCGGCCTTTCTCTTCGCCGTCCAGAAGTGCCTGTTCAACCGCCCCACGCGCACCTGTGATGGCAATACCGGCATTTTCGTACAGCTCCAGTTCCTCGCGCGTCATGTTGGCGACCAAGGCCATCTCAAAGGCATGACGAAACGGCTCTACACACAACTTCTCAGGAACCTCCAGCAGGGTTCCAGCATAACGAATAAAATAGATCCACAGATCGAGAATGCCATTCGACTCCTCCAACGATTTTTTAAATTTGGGAAGTTCGACAAAGAAATGAAGAATATCTTGCAGGTAGCTTTTCCCTGTAATGGTTTCCCGAGACTCGTGACGTGAAACACAGTGGCCTCGCCACCATGGCTGAATCGTGTCGGTGGTCCGCGGCCAGGCATTGCCGCCGTCGGGCGAGAGGGCGAGGTTGGGCTCGCTCGAAGGGCTGTCCCTTGTCAGGCTCGAAGTGCAGCCGTTCTTGGACAAGTCCTGAAAACCGAGCCTAATGCTGAACCCAATGATTTAAGGAAGTCTCATGTGTCATTTCGAGGCTCGGAAATGAAGGTCGCGGGAATGGCGGCGGTGGTTACTGGCGGGGGTTCGGGCATGGGGGCCATAACCGCGCGCGCCCTGGCTGCGGCCGGAGCCAAGGTGGCGGTGCTTGATGTCAATTTGGCTGCGGCCGAAGCCACGG
>CAUYTZ010000259.1:0-1356 GCA_963575695.1 uncultured Gammaproteobacteria bacterium
GGCAGCCCGATCGTGACAAACTGTTGGTTACGCCACTTCGAAAATCGCCTCGACTTCGACTGCGGCCCCAAACGGCAGCGAGCCGACTCCGATCGACGAGCGGGCGTGGCGTCCGGCCTCGCCCATCACCTGCTGCAACAATTCCGAGGCACCGTTGACGATCTTGGAGTGATCCTTGAATTCCGGCTCGGCATTGATGAATCCGGTCAGCTTGACGCAGCGAACCAGCCGATCCAGATCGCCATCGCACGCGGCGCGCGCTTGGGCCAACAGGTTGAGCGCACACAGCCGCGCTGCCGCGTTGGCGTCTTCCAGCGAAATGTCGCGGCCGACTTTGCCTACGCAGCGGAACTCACCGTTCCACATCGGCAATTGCCCGGAAATGAACAGCAGGTTGCCACTGCGCACACAAGGAACATAGGCCGCGACCGCAGCGGCGGCTTGCGGCAGTTCAAGGCCCAGCTCGGCCAGCCGTTGTTCGATGATCCCAGCCATCGGGGTCTCCTTCGGTTCGGGTTTGTTGATCGTACAGGAGTCTCGATTGGGCTGCCGCCCAACCACGGAAGCGATACATCTAATATTCGCGCTCGATCGCAAACTCGATCACGTTCAGCATCGCCCGCTTTTCCGGTCCATCCGAAAGCACACCCATGGCTTCACGCGCCATCGCGCCATAATGGCGGGCGCGGTCGATGGTATCGCGCAGCGCATTGTGTTTGTTCAGCAAGCCGATGGCGTGGGTCAGATCGCTTTCGCTCTGCTCCACCTCCTCCAGCGTCCGCCGCCAGAACACCCGCTCGTCATCTGTGCCGCGGGAGAAGGCCAGGATCACCGGCAGTGTGATTTTGCCTTCCCGGAAATCGTCGCCGACGGTCTTACCCAGTTGCGCCTGAAGTGCCGAATAATCCAGGACATCATCAACCAACTGAAAGGCGATGCCCAGGTTGAGGCCATAATCAGCCAGCGCGGTCTTTTCCGCCGGTCCGGCTTCGGCGATCACCGCGCCCACCCGGCAGGCGGCGGCAAACAACTCCGCAGTCTTGGCCTTAATCACCTCCAGATAGGCCTGTTCGTCGGTGGTGGTGTCGTTGCTGGTGCGCAGTTGTAGCACCTCGCCTTCCGCGATCACCGCCGAGGCCTGCGACATGATCGCCAGTACCTCTAACGAGCCGCTTTCCACCAGCAATTGAAAGGCGCGGCTGAAGAGGAAGTCGCCGACCAGCACGCTGGCCTTGTTGCCGAACACTTCATTGGCCGAAGCCTGGCCGCGGCGTAGATCGCTTTCATCGACCACATCATCGTGCAGCAGCGTTGCGGTGTGCAGGAATTCCACCGCTGCCGCCAACCCGGGGTGGC
>CAUYTZ010000260.1:0-1054 GCA_963575695.1 uncultured Gammaproteobacteria bacterium
AGTGCCATTGATGCCTTTTTTCTGCAAATACAGGGTTCGGGGCGATCGTGGTTGATCCCCAGGATATCGACTATGTCGCCTATGCGCGCGGCTATTTGTCGCGGACGTTGTCTGGCAGTGATGCCTCTAAAATTCCAGAGACGATACACGGGGCCGAATTAGTGCAGAGCAGTGGCTCAACGCGCTGCGTATGCCACCCATCTAATGCAACGCTTGGCGACGGCTTTGAGCAGTGCTTTGCCACTGGTGGATAACCTGCATGACGCCTTTCGTGATCTGTCTCTCGTCATGCCGCGCCACTCAACAGCCTGTTTCAAGCCGGGCGATTGCCGACGGCCCGAACGGTGGCGTTGGAACGAGCCCGGCCACGGGCGCGCAGGTCCAGGTAGCGACCGATGAGCAAAAAAACAGCAACGAAAGTGCGCCAGTACGATTACCGGCACCGTTTCCAGTCCCAGCCGCCGCGCTGCCAGCACCCGACCGTGGCCAGCGATCAGCACGCCCTGCTCGTCCACCAGACACGGGTTGTTGAAACCGAACTCGGCCAGCGATCCTGCGATCTGCGCCACTTGGCCGTCTGAATGCGTCCTGGCGTTGCGGGCATAGGGAATCAACCGGCCGACCGGCCAGCGCTCAAGAGCCAGATCGGTCATGGTGAAAAATCCAGTTCTGGTTATCTCATATAGTCACTCGAAATCACCCGCCGGCCTCGAGAGGCAGCCGGTCGGCTGGTCGTTGGGGTTTCGGGTGACTTCAGGGGCACTTCTTCCAGCGCCGCCGCTTCGCGGTTCAGTTGCAACCCCATAGAGATCAGGCCATGCAAGGCGGCAAAGCCATAGACTGAACAGTCCAGCGTTTCATTGCGGTCGCCTTCGCGCTTCATTTGCCAGGAGCGGACCGGACGGCCGCGTTCGTATCGGGTGACGACGCGCTCGCTGGTCAGTTGCCTAAAATACTCGGCGTCACGATCTTTAGAAAAGTGAATCCGTCCCGGTCCTGGTTCGGTGAGCTTCAAGCGGGCGAACAGCACATCCTTGGCGGCATCGACGCCGAT
>CAUYTZ010000261.1:0-7799 GCA_963575695.1 uncultured Gammaproteobacteria bacterium
CTGCCCGCCGGCCTGGGTGTGGTGCTTGATGCTGGCGCGTGGCCGTTGCAGCCGGTGTTCGGCTGGCTGAAACAGATCGGCGCGATCGAATGCGACGAACTGGAGCGGACTTTTAATTGTGGATTGGGTATGGTGGCGGTGGTGGCGCGGCAGCGGTTCGACGACGCCGATGCGGCGCGGCGCGGCCGCAACATTTCGGTGGCGTCGCCACCGTGGTCGCCAAGCTGCTGTTGCAGGCACTGCCGGATGTGGCGCTGTTTGGTGATAAGGATTACCAGCAATTGCAGGTGATCAAGCGTTTGGTCCGCGATCTCGATATTCCGGTCAAGGTGCAAGGGGTGCCGACCATCCGCGAGTTGGATGGGCTGGCGATGTCGTCGCGTAATTCCTATCTCACCGCTGAAGAGCGGGCGGTGGCACCGGAACTGTATCGGTCCCTGACGGCGGCGGCCGAGCGCCTGGCCACCGGCGGTAACGAGGCGACGACAACGGTGCTGGAAGAAACCGGGCAACGGATTCTCGCGGCGGGATTCGCGCGGCTGGATTATGTCGAATTGCGCGATGCCGAAACGCTGGTGCCGCTGGTTAAGACGGGGCGACCGGGACGATTGCTGGTGGCCGCATGGCTGGGCCGGGCCCGGCTGATTGATAATGTGCCGGTGGCGGCTGTGGCTAACTAGTCGCGTATATATTTCTTAAATATAGCGGGTCCAGGGCAGCGCCCTGGTCGCCGAAGGCAATGATAATTAACGTACTATGTCTTAATCTAGTGCATATGGGGCTTCGCCCCCTAACCCCTGACCAGGGCTTTGCCCTGGACCCACTTTATTTATAAGATATACTTACAGGCCACGGTTTGTCAGCACTCACCATCCTGCACCTGATCACCGACCTCGACACCGGCGGTGCTGAAGCCATGCTGGCCAAACTGGTCACCAGCATGGACCGCAATCGCTTCCGCTCGGTGGTGGTGTCGATGATGCCGCCCGGTCCCCTCGCCGAACCGATTCGCGCCGCCGGCATTCCGTTGTTTTCGCTTGGTATGCGTCGTGGCCTGCCCGATCTGGGTGCCTTGGTTCGGCTGGCGATGATCGTGCGCCGGGAACGGCCGGATGTGTTGCAAACCTGGCTCTATCACGCCGATTTGCTCGGTGCCTTGGTTCGGCTGGCGCGACCCTGGGCGAAGCGGCCGGCGCTGGTGTGGAATCTGCGCTGTTCAGACATGGACATGAGCCGCTATTCGCGGCTGTCGGCGCTGGTCATCCGCGCCCTGGCCCGGCTCTCGACGTTGCCGGCCGCTGTGGTGGTCAATTCCGAAACCGGCCGAGCGGTACATCAGCGGCTGGGGTACCAGCCGCGCCGCTGGCAAGTGATCGGCAACGGCTTCGATCTGAACCGGTTCCAGCCCGATCCGTCGGCACGAATCGCGTTGCGCGCCGAACTGGGCCTGTCGCCGGAAACTTTACTGATCGGCTTACCGGCACGACTCGACCCGATGAAAGATCACGGCACCTTTTTGACCGCAGCGGCCCATCTCACCGCCAACCGGCCCGACCCAACACCCTTGCGTTTCGTGCTGATTGGACGCGGGCTGACCCCTGACAATCCATTAATTACCGCCCGCATCGCCGCCGTCGGGCTGAGTGAACGGGTTGCCCTGCTTGGCGAACGGCGCGACATGCCGGCGGTGTTGGCCGGACTCGATTTGGTCACCCTGACCTCGGCCTTTGGTGAGGGCTTTGCCAATGTTCTGGGCGAGGCGATGGCCTGTGCCGTGCCGTGTGTGGCCACCGATGTCGGCGACGCGCGCACGATTCTCGGCGAATGCGGCCGGATCGTGCCGCCGAGTGACGCCACGGCTCTGGCAGGGGCGTGGAAATCGGTGCTGACGCTCGGCCCGGAACAACGGCAAGCGCTGGGTGCCCGAAGCCGAGTGCGAATCGCTGAACTCTACGCGTTGCCCTTGATCACCGAGCAGTATCAGGCGTTGTATCAAGAGTTGGTGGAGTAGCTTTCTTCTAAGTTAAGCGGGTCCAAGGGCAAAGCCCCTGGTCGCCGAAGGCAAAGGGCTTGATTTCATGTGCGGATTCGCCGGGTTGTTGGACTCAACTTCCGCTCTGCCCCCCGACCACCGCTTGCGTGTGGTCGAAGCCATGGCCGAACGCCTCATTCACCGTGGCCCGGATGACGGCGGCACCTGGGCCGACCCGACTGCCGGTCTGGCGTTTGGCTTTCGCCGGCTGTCGATTCTGGATTTGTCCCCGGAAGGCCATCAGCCGATGGTCTCCCACTCTGGTCGCCATGTGATGGTGTTCAACGGCGAAATCTATAACTTCGCCGAGTTGCGCGCGGCGCTGGATGCCGCCGGAATTGGCTGCTGGCGTGGTCATTCTGATACCGAAATCCTACTGGAATCAATTGATCATTTCGGAATCGATTCAACTCTGCCGCGTTTGAATGGCATGTTCGCGCTGGCGGTGTGGGATCGCCAGACGTGTACGCTGCATCTGGCCCGTGACCCACTGGGCGAAAAGCCGCTCTATTGGGGCCGGATCGGGGCCACGGTGGTGTTCGCTTCTGAAGCCAAGGCGTTCAAGGCTCACCCCGGTTGGCGGGGTGAGCCGGACCCAGCCGGGTTGGCCCAATATCTACGCTTCGGCTGGCTGCCGGCACCGTTTTCCGCGTGGCGCGGCATCGCCAAGCTCCCCGCCGGCCATAGGGTACGGATTGAAGCCAACGGCCACGCCGGAACGCCGGAACCGTTCTGGTCTGCGGCCGACCATGCCGCCGCAGCACTCGCCACGCCGTTCTCCGGCTCTGAAGCCGAGGCGGTCGATCAGCTCGACCGGCTAATCCGCGACGCGGTGGCGCTGCGCATGGTCGCCGATGTGCCGGTTGGCGCATTTCTGTCCGGTGGTATTGATTCCTCGACCGTGGTCGCGATGATGCAAGCGGTGGGCGGGCAAGCGATGGGCGGGCAAGCGGTCCGCAGCTTCAGCATCGGCTTCGACGACCCACGCTATGACGAAAGCCCACATGCCGCCGCAGTTGCCCGTCATTTGGGCACCGAGCATACCGAGTTGCGGGTCGGTGAGGCGGAATGTTTGGCCACGGTGCCTAAGCTGGTCACGACCTGGGATGAGCCGTTCGCCGATGCCTCGCAGATTCCGACATTGATTCTGTGCGCGTTGACCCGGCGCTACGTGACCGTGGCGCTCACCGGCGATGGCGGCGACGAGGTCTTCGGCGGCTATCCCCGCTTCACCGAAGTTGAGCGGTTGTGGCAGCGTGGCCGGCGCTGGCCGAGACCGGTCCGCGCGGCAGCGGCGGCGCTAGGACGGTGCGGCCTGCTCGATCACATGCTGCCCGGACGCAGCGGTTATCGCTGGCGACGCAAGGCGGCCAGACTGGGCTTCGCCTCGGCTGGTCTGTTACATCGCGATCTGATTTCGTTGTGGACTGAAGGCGATCATATCGCCCACGGAATGAATTTTGTTTCGGCTCCCTTTGACCGTCCACCACCACCGCTGCCGGGATTGCGCCAACAGTCAATGTTCCTGGATGCGGTCGGCTATCTGCCCGAAGACCTGATGGCCAAGGTCGATCGCGCCTCGATGGCGGCCAGTCTGGAAGCACGGGCCCCCCTGCTTGACCCCCGCATCGCCCAGTTCTCCTGGTCGCTACCAGAATCATTCCACTTTCAAAACGGTCACGGTAAGTCGCTATTGCGGCAGGTTCTTTACCGCTACGTCCCGCGCGAGTTGGTCGATCGGCCCAAGATGGGCTTCGAGCCGCCGCTGGCCGGCTGGCTGCGGGGTCCGCTGCGTGACTGGGCCGAAGACCTGCTCGATCCCGCCCGGCTGACCATGGTTGAACCGGGGCCGGTACGAACGCGCTGGCGCGAGCATCTGGCCGGACGCAATTGGACTTACCCCCTTTGGACTGTTTTGGTTCTCCAACAATGGTTCCGTGACAATCACCAGCAGTGATCGTGATTTTCTCCCTTGCCGAAGCGGGTTCAGGCTCTATCTCAGACCTCAGTACTGTAAGCCATCTAGCCTCCAACTCCCCGGCCGGGTTATTACTCTGCCCTCCCGCCAACTTCCGGCCGGGGTTCTTTTTCTGATCTTCCCACGAGAATTAAAGATTGCCCCCCTCCGTCGCGTCCGGCGGGGGAAAAAGCCGTGACCGCAACGGCGAACCTGGGGCATGGTTCGACCTGCCCCCGATAACCAGAGATCGCCGCCGATGACCGCCTATCACCAGCTTGAACGCCGCTTTACCCGGATCGCCGCAGTAGCGGATGCGATCGGCATTCTGAATTGGGATTGCCAGACCATGATGCCGGCCGGGGCGGCTCCCGGACGGGTTGAACAGACTGCCACTCTGCATGGGCTGCTGCACGAGCTGCAAACCGATCCGCGGCTGGAAGACTTGCTGTCACAAGCCGAAGCTGAACATGCCGGACCTGATCCCTGGCAGCGGGCGAACCTGCGCGAAATGCGTCGCTCCTGGCTGCACGCGGCGGCGGTTCCTGCCGAATTGGTCGAAGCTTCGTCCCGGGCATCGTCCGAATGCGAAATGGTTTGGCGCAGCGCCCGTGCCGCCTCTGATTTTGCCCTGCTGCGGCCGTCGCTGGAAATCGTGCTGGAGCGCCAGCGCGAAGTTGGCGCGGCGAAGGCGACGCTGCTGGGCGGATCGCCCTATGAAGCGCTGCTTGATGCCTATGAACCGGGCGGGCGGACTGCGGTGATCGATGCCCTGTTCGATCAGGTGGCCGGGTTCCTGCCCGAATTGATCGAGCGGGCGCTTGAGCATCAGGACAGCCTGCCTGATCCCGAGCCAATTCCCGGACCATTTCCGCTCGAAGCCCAACGCACCCTAGGCGAACACCTGATGCGCGCCGCCGGATTCGATTTTGAACGCGGCCGACTGGATGTCAGTTTGCACCCATTTTGCGGCGGGGCAACCGGCGATACCCGCATCACCACCCGCTATGCTCAGGAAGAATTTCTGTCCGCGTTGTTTGGGGTGGTTCATGAAACCGGCCACGCGCTTTATGAGCAAGGGCGGCCGGAGCACTGGCTGTTTCAGCCGGTCGGGACGGCGCGCTCGATGTCGATTCACGAATCGCAATCGCTGTTGGTGGAAATGCAGGCGGCGCGTTGTCGTCCATTCATCACCTATCTGGCACCCCTGGCGCAGCAAACCTTCGGTGGTGAGGGCGCGTGCTGGAGCGCCGACAACCTGCTGCGCCACGTCACTCAGGTTAAACGCAGTTTTATTCGCACCGAAGCCGACGAGATCACCTATCCCGCCCATGTCATCTTGCGCTATCGGCTGGAAAAGGCGATGGTCGGTGGTGAACTGGCGGTTGCCGACCTGCCCGAAGCGTGGGCGCAGGGTATGCGCGCGTTGCTGGGCATCACCCCACCCGACGACCGACGCGGTTGCCTGCAAGACATTCACTGGCCGGGCGGCGGCTGGGGCTATTTTCCCACCTATACCCTGGGGGCGATGACTGCGGCCCAGATGTTCGACGCTGCTTGTCGCGACGATGCCGAACTGTTGCCGGCGCTGGGCCGGGGTGAATTCGGTCCGCTGGTGGCTTGGCTGCGCCGTCAGGTTCATGGCCATGCCAGCCTGCTGACCACCGAAGACCTGATTGAATCCGCCACCGGCCAACCGCTGAACGTGGCGATTTATCGCCGCCACCTGGAGCGCCGCTACCTTGAACGCTAAGCCGGGAACGCTAAGCCGGGAACGCTAAACCGAACCCTGGGGGCTTGATGACTGTCCTTGAAATGACGATTGCTGAACTCGGCGGCCGGGGCGACGGAATCGCCAACCATAACGGAGAGAAGGTCTTCGTGCCCTTCACCGTGCCCGGCGATCGGGTGCGGGTCACGATCGAAAAGGCTACCAGCGACGGATTACGGGCTCGGGTCATCGAACGGCTGGCCGATGGCCCTGACCGCGCCGCGCCGCCATGTCGCCATTTCGGCACCTGCGGTGGCTGCGCGCTTCAGCATTTGACGCCGGAAGCGCTGGCGACCTGGAAACTTGACCGCCTAAGCCATGACCTTGCCCGCATGGGGGGGCCAAGAAGGGAACCCATTAGCCTGGGCACCATAGCCCTGCACACCTCGCCAGCAGGCAGCCGACGACGGGCCGAATTTACCCTGATGGCCAAACGCGGCCACTTGATCGTCGGGTTTACCCGCCGCGGCAGTCACCAGATCGTTGATTTGGAGCAGTGCCCGGTATTGCGTCCGGAATTGGCGGCGCTGCCGGAACTGATCCGTCACCACTTGGTCGGGCTGCTGCCGGTCAACACCACCCTTGAATGTTTTGCAACCCTTCTGGATGGCGGCATCGATCTGTTGCTGACCGGCCCGCTGGATCTCACCCTGGACCGGCGCGAGCGGCTGGCGACATTCGCCGAAACCCTTGATTTGGCCCGGCTGTCGTGGCGGGCGCGGGCAACGCAACCGCCGGAACCAATCGCCTACCGCCGCCCGCTTAGATTTCATTTCGGCTCGATACTGGTCGCCCCCCCGCCCGGCGGCTTTCTTCAAGCCACCGCCGAGGGCGAGGCCGCGCTGATCGCAACCGTGGTCGAGTGGCTGGCCGGCGTCTCCGGTCCGGTCCTGGATCTTTATGCCGGCTGCGGCACCTTTACCTTTCCGATGGCGGAACGATTTTCGGTCCATGCGGTAGAGGGCGATGGTACCGCCGTGACCGCACTCAAGGCTGCGGCGCGTAGCGTGGTTGGGGTTTCGGCCGAGCGACGGGACTTGGAACGGGAACCCCTGAATCAAACCGAACTGAACCGGTTCGGTGCGGTGATCTTTAATCCGCCGCGCGCCGGGGCCGGCATTCAGTCGCTGGCGATCTCGGCTTCAGCGGTGCCGGTGGTGGTGGCGGTATCATGCAATCCGGCCACCTTCGTTCGCGATGCCCAAACGCTGATTGGTGGTGATTATCGCCTGGAAAAGGTGGTGGCGGTCGATCAGTTTCTGTGGTCGCCACATCTGGAACTGGTGGCACTGTTCCGGAAAGGAAATAAGTTTAATCCCAAATGAGGCGGGTCCAGGGCAAAGCCCTGGTCGCCGAAGGCGCGTGCGTCAATCATTGCGGCTGCGTTCAAACTCCAGCAGGTGCCGCTTGGTGGCAAGGCCGCCAAACCCGGAATAGCCGCCCTCGCCGCCACTCGCGGCCAACACCCGGTGACAGGGCACGATGATCGGAATCGGATTGCGACCACAAGCACCGCCGACCGCACGCGGCCCGCTGCCCAGCGCCGCCGCCAGTTGGCCATAGGTTCTGGTTTCTCCATACGGAATCGCCGCCAACGCCGCCCACACCCGGCGCTGGAAAGCAGTCCCCCCTGGCTCAAGCGGCAAATCGAAGCCTCGTCGCCGACCAGCAAACCAGTCCGCCAGTTGTAGCGCCGCCAAGGCTAGAACCGGTTCCGACGCAGCGGAAGTCATGGGCGTGGCGTTACCGTTGTCTACCCAATCCAGCGCCCGCACGGCACCGTTCTCCGCAGTCAACAGCAGACGGCCCAATGGGCGATCGACAATCACGGTCGGCCGTCCAGGGCGTTGCCCTGAGCCCAGGGTGTGCGGAAGTGGATTTCCAACGCAAAACGCGGAAACTTCGGCACGCCATTCCTCCAGGGTTCCCGCTTGGGAATATTCCCGATTGCTGGCGACGTGACTTTGAAAATGAACCGAATCATTCCCGCCGATAACCTCACCCGGCAACACGAAAGCCCCGCTATGCCATCCAACAGT
>CAUYTZ010000262.1:0-5956 GCA_963575695.1 uncultured Gammaproteobacteria bacterium
ATCGACATGCCGATTTGTGCGGCGGTGGATGCTATTCTCAACCGGGGGGCTGGGGTGGATGAAACCATCGCCGGCTTGCTGGCACGGCCATTCCGGCCGGAAAGCTGGTAGTTCCGTCTCAAATATTGCCTTGCGAGCGACCAGGGCGTTGCCCTGGACCCACTTTATTTGGGAAGGTCACAAAACATGACCAGGGATCAGGGCGGCAGCCTGTTCAGCACGGCGGCGCCACGGCCGCTGGCCGACCGGCTACGCCCGCGCACCCTGGCCGAAGTGGTCGGACAAGACCACCTGCTTCGCCCCGATGCCCCGCTCGGACGGATGGTCGCCAGCCATCGTCTGGCCTCCATGATTCTATGGGGGCCGCCCGGCTGCGGCAAAACCACCATCGCCCACTTGCTGGCCGATACCACCGAATTGGGGTTTACGCCGCTGTCAGCGGTATTTTCCGGCGTGGCCGATTTGCGCAAGGTGTTCGACACCGCCCGCCGCGACCGCACCGCCGGCCGTGGCACATTGTTGTTCATCGATGAGATTCACCGCTTCAACCGGGGCCAGCAGGATGGTTTCCTGCCCTATGTCGAAGACGGTACCGTGACTCTGGTCGGGGCCACGACCGAAAATCCCTCGTTCGAACTCAACGCCGCGTTGCTCAGTCGGGCCCAGGTGTTCGTGCTCAACCGCCTGGACGAGGCCGCGCTCGAGAAATTGCTGTTCCGGGCCGAAACCATCACCGGCCGGCAACTGCCGCTGGATGGCGACGCCCGCGCCGCGCTCAAGGCCATGGCCGACGGCGACGGCCGCTTCCTGCTTAATCTGTGCGAGGAGTTGTTCGCGCTGCCGCCGGGATCGGTACTGGACACCACCCGCCTGGCCGCCACCGTTCAGCGCCGCGCGCCACTGTATGACAAGGCCCAGGAAGGCCACTACAACCTGATCAGCGCGTTGCACAAATCGCTGCGTTCATCGGATACCGACGCCGCGTTGTATTGGCTGGCGCGCATGTTGGATGGCGGCGAAGACCCGCGCTACATCGCGCGCCGACTGGTCCGCTTCGCCAGCGAGGATATCGGGCTGGCCGATCCCCAGGCACTGGTTCAAGCGCTGACCGCGTGGGAGGTCTATGAACGCCTGGGTAGTCCGGAAGGTGAACTGGCGCTGGTTCAGTGCGTGATTTATTTGGGCACGGCACCGAAATCCAATGCCGCCTATCTCACCTATAAGGCGGTCAAGCGCACGGCCAAAGAAACCGGGTCGTTGATGCCGCCCAAACACATCCTCAGCGCCCCGACCAACCTCATGAAGAATTTGGGCTACGGTGCCGGTTACGCTTATGACCACGATACGCCCGAAGGCTTTTCTGGCCAGAACTGTTTTCCCGACGGCATGGTGCGCCACGAATTCTATCGCCCGGTCGAACGCGGCTTCGAACGCGAGATCCGCAAACGACTGGATTACTGGAGCCGGCTGCGCGACCAGCGGCCGCAGTCCGAGGACTAACAGGCTGAAAATGTATCGCTTACGCGATTGGGCTGCCGCCCAAACCCGCCCGGTGAATAAATTCCCTGGACACCTTCTTTATTTGTCAAAATCAGCGCTGATCGAACTTGATTTCAATCCGCCGGTTGCGGGCCAGAATCTCCTCGCTCGTACCACTGGCCAGCGGCTGAAACTCGCCAAACCCAGCCGCAGCCAGTCGCTCAGCCGGAATTCCCTGTTCGATCAAGAACTTAACCACCGACAGCGCACGCGCGTTCGACAACTCCCAGTTCGATGGAAATTGAGGGGTACCAATATGGCGGCGGTCGGTGTGACCATCGACACGCAGAATCCAGTTAACCTCCCTCGGCAAGTTACTGGCAATGGCTTGCAAGGTCTTGGCCAGTTGCGCCAGTTGGGCCTTACCTGGGTCGCTGAGTGTGGCCTGTCCGGTGGGGAACAACACTTCAGATTGGAACACAAACCGGTCGCCAACCACACGAATATCGGCCCGACTACCAAGGACTTCACGCAAACGGCCGAAAAATTCTGAGCGGTAGCGGGCCAGTTCTTCTACTTTGCTGGCCAAGGCCAGATTGAGTCGGCCGGACAGGTCTTCGATTCTGGCCGATTGTTCCTTGGTCGTGGAGTTGGCGGTATCCAGCGTCGCCGCCAGCTTGGCCATTTCATCGCGCAACGCCACCAGTTGGCGGGTAAGTTGCGCCACTTGCCGCCGCTCTTGTTCGGTAAGGTCTTTTTCCCTGGCCACCGTCGCGGCCATCGTTGCTTGTCCGGCTTCGAGGGTCGCAATCAGTTCGCGAAGGCGGATGTCGCGCCGCTCCAGTTCCTTTTGGGCAAGCAGGGTCCGTTCGGCTTCATCGGCCACCCGTTTTTCCAGCTCCCGACTGCGATCGCGCAGGCTTTCACCCAGCTTAACCCGTTGGGCCTGCTCCGCCTCCAGCTTGGCTTGCGCCATGGCCCCCTGCTTGCGCAGACCGTCGGCCGACAGGGTCAGCGCCGCAATCTCGCCTTCCATGCGCTCACGCACCTCGCGCAGGGCACGCAGATCGGCCTGCAAACTGGCCAGTTCGCGCAAGCGCAGCTCGATCGTTTCGCGGTCGGCAGCAATGGTTTTATAGGCATCCTCCAACTCGCGGCCGGTCTGGGCCAGCCGCACGGTGCCGGTCTCGGCCCGAGCGGTGGCTTCGTCCAGCCGTCCGACCAGCCGCGCCCGTTGCTCACGCACCGTCGCCAGATCGGTGCCCAGCCGCTCGCGTTGGGCGGTCGAGGTTTGAAGTTCATCCGAGAGTTGGGCGATGGTGGCGCGCAACTCAGCCCCATCCCGCCGCTCCAGGTTGAGCAGATCATTAAGTTCCGCGATCTTCTGGTTGAGGTGAGTGAGCGCCTGATCGCGGCCAGACAAAGTGTTGACCAAGTAGAATTGTGAAACCACGAACACCATCAGCAGAAAGATGATGACCATGATCAAAGATGACAGGGCATCAACCCAGCCTGGCCAAGCATTGATGGAGCGATGACTGCCGCGTCGGCTACTGTGCATGATATCGCCACCGTCCAGAAACTATCTTTGCCTGCGTTACCTGAAACCGCTTAACGCTGCTCGGTTTCTTCGGCCAGGGCGGCGATGGTGCGCGCGATCAGGCGGATATCGTTGCGCAATTCATGCACGGCTTGGGCCCGGCCGGTGGCGACCTCATCGATCAGCCGCGTCATCGACAGATCCAAATTGCGCAGATGCAGCCGCGAAGCCTCATCGATACCCAGCCCACCTGCGGCACCGGCTTCGGCCAAACGGGCCAGCAGTGGTTTGATATCGACCTGACTTTCCGCCAGCTTGACCATCAGCGACTGACTGGAGCGAACCTGATCGGTCAACTCCGACAATTTTTCTGCCAGGGAAACCAATGCCGTCCCAGCGGAGCGTCGGTTTTCCTCCGCCTGCACGATCACACGCTGCACGGTATCCAGGTTTTCGGCGGTCTGTTCCATCAGCGCCTGAAGATAGGCCGGCATCGGCTGATCCGAGCCTTCGATCAGTTGCCCGCCGCCGCCGGGGCGCGTGGCGGCGGACAGCCAGTTCTCGATTTCTTGAAAAAACAGGTTCTGGGCCTGAGTCGCCTGCAACTCCAGGAAGCCCAAAACCAGCGATCCGGCCAGACCAAATAGCGAAGCGCTAAAGGCGGTGCCCATGCCGTTGAGCGGCGCTTCCAACCCGCGTTGCAGATTGCCGAAGACCAAGGCCATGTCGCCACTTTCGATCGTAAGGCCGGCGATCACGCCAGCCACCGAGCGAATGGTCCCAAGCAGGCCCCAGAAGGTGCCAAGCAAACCCAGAAAGATCAGCAGCCCGGTTAGATAGCGCGACAATTCGCGTGATTCGTCCAGTCGCGCGGACAGCCCATCCAGCATTGAACGCATCGCCGGGGCGCTCAAGGTCAGCCGGCCGCGCTTGGTGTTGTCGAGCATGTTGGCCAGCGGGCCCAGCAACACTGGCCGGCTGCCGCGCGGCGGGATTCCCGGCCGTCCGGATTGGAAGTGCCCAACCCAGCGCGTCTCCGGTCCCAGACGAGTGACTTGGCGAAAGATGTAAAAAATGCCGAACACCAACACACCGAGAATCAGGCCGTTGAGTGCCGGGTTCACGATGAAGGCGTGCTGCAACGGCTGCCACAGCAGCGCGGCCACACCCGCCACCATCACCAGAAACAACAACATCCGGGTCAGATGGCGCCGGGGTCGTGACATAGGGCAGTCTCCCGAGGGTTCGATAAGATGGTACAGTTTGCCTTTGGCGACCAGGGGCACCCGGCCCCTGGACCCGATTCTTTATGAAGTGGGTCCAGGGCAAAGCCCTCGCCGGGGGTCTGGGGGGTGAAGCTCCCGACAAGCTTCGATTGCTTGCTCAATCTTGCCCTTGAGCAGAATGATGTATTTCACGTCTTTGTGCCGCAACACGACATGGCGGCCACGGTCATTAACCAAAATCAACTGGCAACTCTGGTTCAAGATCATAACAATCATTGCCGTCAGCAAAACACCAAGCAGACTGTAAATGTAGAAGCCGGCGAAGATGCCAATAGCGATAACGGCGACGACAAAAAACTGGATGATATAAAAGAAGATTTTTTCTTCCATCAGGGTACCACCGCGTCGTTCCACGGCGGTGATTCCCTGAAGCGGATAACTGGCACCACCGATCTCAATCTGTGAGACCGTGATCTGTATCATTTCATCGCGATAAGTGGTGACGTTGGTCATAGCCGTTTCTCCAAACCTTCCCAAATAAAGTGGGACCCGAGGCCTCCAGGCTCCTGGTGGGGGTCCAAGGGCCGGGTCTCGATTGGAAGCTCGGACATGGCGGAAGCCTTCACGCGGCAGGAAGTTCAATGCCCCGCCCGGCGGCGGTTTCTTCGAATGAGCCGCCGCCTTCCAACCGGGCCGGCTGATCCGGGTACAACTGGTTCCAGCGCCGCACCGCGACATCGACATATTCGGCGGCGATGTCGATGGCCCGGCAGCGCCGTCCCAGCCGCTCGGCGGCGACGATGCCGGTGCCGGAACCGCCGAACGGCTCGTAGGTGATCTCGCCCGGATCGGTGAAGGCGGCGATCACGTGCTCGGCCAGCGCCGTCGGGAACACCGCCGGGTGCTCGACCTCAATGCCGCGCGCCTTGTGCCGGCCGATGCGGATGACGCTGTCGGGTAGCCGGAACTCCTGGGTCGCCTGCCCGGCGTGGGTCCAGGCGCCAACCGAGCCGTCGGGCTTGCGCATGGCGGTTGAATGGCCGTCGGCGCGGAGATGAGTATCCTGCCCGGCGTATTTACACGGGACGATCTTATTCGGCTTACGGCCCTTCTTGTTGAAGTGAAATACCAGTTCGAACGACGGTGCGAACCGGCCGCCCCAGTCGCCGGGAAGGCCAGGGCCTTGATCCCAGCAGTAAAGGCCGAAGCGGCGCCAGCCCTGAGAGCGCATCCACTCCAGCCAGCCGTTCCTATAGGGTAGCCACTCACCGTCGCGCAGAATGATCCAGCCGCCCTGGGGCACCCGTTCGGGGATTGCGGTTTCCCGCTCGACGCTGGCGCCGGGAACGGTGGTCAGCACCGCCAGCAGCGCCTGCAACACGGATTCACGGCGGCTCGACATCGGCTTTCTCCGCAAAATGAGCTTCGATCAGCCCTGGAAACTCGGCTTCGACCGCCGCGACCGCCTTGGCGATGTCGAGGCGTTTGCTCAGGGTGACGCTCGGCGCCAGCACGAACATCAGCACCGGCTGGGCGCTGCGGCCCTGAGCCAGCCGGCGCGAGGTGGCCTGCCGGAAGCCGCGTCCGGAGCGGGCGGCGACCAACTGGTCCATGATCAGGTAACCGACCCGGCGGCCGGGCGGCAGAACGGTGCGCAGATCACGATTGAAGGCGGCTTCGACCTCGACCGGGGTCATCAATCGGCGGGGAT
>CAUYTZ010000263.1:0-2455 GCA_963575695.1 uncultured Gammaproteobacteria bacterium
GTCGGACAATCCGGCCCTCTGTGTGCTCGATTACCTGATGGCGCCGTGGGGGCTGGCGGCCACTCTCGAGGAAATCGATGTCGCCAGCTTCATCGCCGCCGCCAACATCTGCGACGAGACGGTCGAGCGGCCCGACGGCCAGGAAAAGCGCTTCACCTGCAACGGCGTGCTCGATGTCTCCCAGGCGCCGCAATCGGCGCTGCCGCCGCTGCTGACCTCGTGTGCCGGCCGCCTGACCTACACCGCCGGGCGCTGGCGCCTGTTCGCCGGGGTCTACCTGCCGCCGATGACCAGCTTCTCCGAGGCCGACGCCCGCGACACCATCACGGTCAAGCCCCGGCGCTCGCGCCGTGACCTGATCAACACGGTGCGCGGCACATTCATCTCGCCGGCCCAGAACTGGCAGCCGACCGACTATCCTCCCGTCTGCGTCGCCGCCTACAAGAGCGCCGACGGTGGTGAGGAGGTCGCCGAGAACCTGGACCTCCCGTACACGCGGTCCCCGTACATGGCCCAGCGCATCGCCCGCATCGCGCTGGAGATGTGCCGGCGCGAGCTGACCGTGCAACTGCCGGCCAATCTCGCCGGTCTGCGCGTGGTTGCCGGGGAAACCGTCACTCTGACCCTCAGCCGTTTCGGCCTGACCCAGGTGCCGATGGTGGTGGCGCAGTGGCAGTTGACCGAGGAATTGGGCGTCAACCTGACCCTGCACCGGGAAGACCCCGACATCTACGCCTTCGCGCTTGGAGACTTGGTGACCATGCCGGCACCGCCCGCGCTGTCGCTGCCCGGCAACCAGGACATTCCGCCCGCCGTGCCGACCGGCCTCGCCGCCAGTCTCTCGGGCGCCGCCGTGCGCCTGACCTGGAGCGCCGCCGCCGAACCCGACTTCAGCCACTTCGAGGTCTACGAGGGCGCGGCCGGCAGTGCGCCCGAAAGCGCCGATCGCCTCGGCGAACCCTACGCCTCGACGTGGTTCCGCGACGGCCTGCCCGGCGGGGCGGCCCGGAGCTATTGGGTGCGCGCGGTCGATCGCCACGGTAACCGCTCGGGCTTCGCCGGGCCGGTCGCGGTCAATGTGTCGACGGCGGCCGGCGCCGTGCTGGTGTTGGAGTGAATCCGGATGGATGTAACCCGACTTTCGGAACTGCCCGAGGCCAGCCCGCTCGACAACGCCGCGCTGCTGCCGGTGGTCCAGGGCGGCGGCAAGCGCACCACGGTCGGCGCGCTCCGCGACCGCGCCGGTCATACCGGCAGCCAGCCGATCGCCAGCGTCACCGGCCTACAGGTGACGCTCGACGGCAAATCCGCGCTCGGCCACGGCCACCAGATCGGCGAAACCCAGGGGCTGCAGGCGGCGCTGGACGGCAAGGCCGCCGCGTCCCACAGCCACGACGCCAATGCGCTCACCTCGGGCACCGTCGACATCGCCCGGCTGCCGGTGGCGGCCTCGGGCGTCGGCAGTTCGACCCAACTGGTCCGCGCCGACGACAGCCGGCTCAGCGGCGGCGGGGCCGGCATCGGCGTCAAGAACGCCGTGATCAACGGCTGCTGCCGGGTGACGCACCGGGTATCGAAGTCGCTGTCGGGCGGCTGGCAGTACGCCCAGGTCGACCTGCTCGCCGTGCGCGCCGACGGCAGCGCCACCGCCGGCACCCTCAAGCAGGCGACCGGCGTCACCGCGCTGACCAGTTCGGGCTATGCCTGTCTGGTTCAGGGCGCCACGCTGAACAGCAGTGGTGCGGTCTGGTGGCGTCACCGCATCGAGGCGCGCGACGCGCTCCGGCTGCGTAGCGCTGCCGCCGTGGTCTCGGCCCGGACCTATCACGATGTTGGAACGGCGGTTTCCTACACAGTTACCGTCAACAAGCCCAACGCCGCCGACGACTTCAGTGCCGTCACCCAGATCGCCACCGGCACGGTGTCGGTGGCCAATGCCGCCAACGCCGATTTGACCCTGGCCGTGGCCGACCTGGGTGACTGCTCCAACGGCCTGGAAGTGCTGATCAAGGCCGCCTGCGGGGTGGTCTCCAACAAATGGTTCTACCTGGGTGACCTGCAGTTGGAGCCCGGCACCGCGAAAACCGCCTTCGAACGCCGGCCGATGGCCCTGGAAACCCATCTGGTCGCGCGCTTTCTCCGCGCCTGTACCGGCTTGGTCGGCAAGGCCAACAGCGGCACCAACATCCAGATTCCGCTGTCCCACCCGGACCTGCGCGCGGTGCCCGGCTACGAGGCCACCGCCGCATTGGCTTTCACCGACGCCGTCACCGCCGACTTCACCCAGTCCCAGGCCAGCATCACCACCATTCATGACCGCACCGCCGACAACGGCCGGGTCAGCTGCGGCTTCTTCTCCGGCCTGACCTCGGGTACCGTGCTGATCCAGCGCGGGGCTGGCGGCACCATCCTCGCGTCCGCGGAGTTCTGAGCCATGCCGCGCATTGATGACATC
>CAUYTZ010000264.1:0-5732 GCA_963575695.1 uncultured Gammaproteobacteria bacterium
TTTCCTCAAAAAAATGGTCAAAAACTTTAAAAATACTAACTTATATTTAGAAAAAGCCATGCTGGGATAAAAAAACTTCAAGATTTTCGCTTTTTTGAACGACATTTCCGCTCCAAATAAGAAAACCTTTGATCTTAAAATGAAGGAAATGAAGGAATTTTGCTAACGATAGGCTAACGAAATCTAAGCCATTTTTGCAGATTCCTCCATTTTCGACAAAAATAAAATGATCACCATCAACCCCTCCACCAATTAATTTGAAAATTTTGCACAGCTTCGAAAATCCTCCTCCAATTCTTCATTACTTCTAGATCCAGAGCGCACACCCAATTTCTCCTCTTAAGTCTGGCCGCATAAGGGCTGGCCGGACATGTTCGATGTATATTTCAAGATAGGGGATCAATGCTGGCGATAAAGGCCATTCGTCGTCTTTGTCCTCCTTGGTTTCACAAGCGGAGAAACGTAGGTACCACCCACGACCATCATTAATAATGTTCGTATTTATTTTAATATCTGAGATGTTTCCAATGCGTGCCGGCGCTACGATCATCATAGCGATGATCAGACCATCGCGGTATGCCCTGGCGTCTTGTATCTGTCCGCCATCTTCGCTTAGACATTGATCCATGAGATGACGCGCAAACAAGAAAATATCGGCGGCATGGACAAATTTTGGATGCTTAACAGGCATGCACCGCCCAATTTTCTTGAGATACCTGGAAACCGAGCGTAGCCAAGTCCAGTCGTAGGCTGGGTCAATGGCGATCAGGAAACTCATGATGCGACTCAGAGCGGTGGTCAGGGTTGTCATCGCGAGTCGGTTCCGTTCCAACGTGAGGAAGGCCGTCATTCTCTCCTTCGTGACTCGCTCTGTCGGAGCGGTATGATCAAGATCGACGCCAGTTTGTTCACAGTACCGAAGCCATCGACCATAACTAAACACAACTAAGTTTTTGCTACTTTGCGCCCATGAGGAAGGCCCGGCTACCGCCAAGAAGGACGTATCATGCTGCTGAATGCACTTCTGATACAAATTCCGGTCGATTGACGGCCAATCCTTGTATTTCATTGAAATACTTTTAGACATGACTAACTCCTTTTACGTCGTTCATCGAGAATTTCATGATATTTTATGCGCGCTTTTTTCTTGCTGATATCAAGGTAGGATGCGGCTGTCGTCTGCATCGTTTTATGTGCGAGGTTGTGCTGGGCGATGGGCAGCGCGTTGGGGCTGTCATCGAGGATCAGCTTGACGATAATCGCCCTAATGAGGTGCGGATTTAAATCACAGCCGGCATGGCGGGCCGCCAAGTCGATGATGTCCTCATACGCCTGAGACACCGACCAGTGGCTGCCATCCTTACGGGGGAAAAGGTATGAGCACGGCTTTTCAACGTGGGCAGGGCGATAGGCCTCAATATAGAGACGAACGATGGATGCGGTCTCTTGCCTCAACTCGACCCGTATATCCTGTTTATTTTTGACCTGTTCTCCGGGTACCCCAATCCAAATTCTATCCCCCTGCTGAAAAAAGTGCTCGTTCATGTCAAGCGCGGTGATGTTGCCAGATCGAGCGGAGATGTCGAACGCCAGCATAAGGTAGACCGCGCCGCGAACCAGCTTTGCCGTGTGAAGGTCGACAGGCTTGTTCTTGGCGATTCCCAGCAAGGTATCTGGGAGCCAAAGGACGCGGTTGAGGAGGGATTCATCCTCGAATTGATAAAGTCTCTCTCTGGTTTTATTAGCCATTCCGTTCTTTGCCTTGGTAGACGTGAAATACATTTTTAGTTGTTTAACGATTACCTGATCAAGCTTAAGATAATCTCTGGCGCATACATACAGCAGCAAGGCCATTAAGTTTATATGTCCACCATGTTTTCTTTGTGTTCTATTGTGCATGAAGTGGAGAATTTCATTTGCATGATCTATAGTTACCAAGTCAACTAGACCGTTTATGTCATCTGCGTCTGAGTTGTTTTGGACAATGATGGAAGCCATGCGCCTGAAACAGTTACGATAGTTGGTGTTTGTGATCGCCTTACGTGTCCCGCAGTCATCCATCCATCCCAATGGATTGTCCGTGTTGGCGGAAACGAAGGCTTCGACATCGCATTCCAGCGAAGACGGAAAGGCGCACCAGGGTAGACCGTAAAACCAGTCGCAGACGAGTGAGGGCGTAAGCTTGGTCCTCGGCCACTCCGCAACCAAGGACTGGATGTTTTGCCAAGCTTTGTTAGTATCGCGGGTGATTTGGCGAGCCTTGGAAGACAACGCCGACTCCATCCGATATGCGCAAAAATCCTCAAGGTGCGTCGCGGTTACCTCGATAGGTTTCAGACCCTGGTCAGAGACAAAATGGACGAAGCTTGAGAGGGCGGCGCGTGACCATTGGTCATCGACTCGCTCCATTAACTCGCTCCATTCTGGGGTCAATTTGTTTTTGGCCCGACCGTCGGTAACCCTGATTCCAGATATCCGCAGGGCGCGCCTGAGGTTACTCTTAAATGCGGAAAGGGATTGATCGGATTTAAAGCCCATCTTCGCAGCGGTCAGCTTGCTGAGCAGGCGAGCAACTTCGGCCGCGTCAACGATACGGAACAGGCCCTCGATCGAAATCGCTTTCGCCGTTCGACATACGGCTGTGATCATGTTTTGACGCACGGTAGGGGTAAGGGTTTGATCCAGGTTGATGCGGTTCAGCACATCATCAAAAGTCAGGATTTTAGCCTGCTCCAAGATGATCATGGATGGCTTTTGTTTGTCAAACGTGCTCATTTGTGGTCATCCTTTGTCACACACAAGTTTATCTGCCTGATTTACCCTTGTTAAAAATGGGACATACATTTGTGGTGCGACATAAGACGTTGATCAAACTTGGTTATTCCTGCTCATTTCTGCTCAGGGTCATGAGACACCGGGTTGGTTGCTGCCAGTGACTGAAGTGACGTAGCGACGCAGATGGTCAGGGGTGAAAAAAATCCGCGCCCCCTTGTGGTCCTGGACCGGAACCAACTTCTTCTCAACCACGCGGCGACGGACGGTGGCGACGGAGCAACCAAGTATGGTGGCGGCTTGTCGAAGGGAGATGTGGCGTTCAAAGCCAGCGATCCTGGTGGCTGTATCCGGTTTGGTCAGTTTGGCTATCGCCAAGTTAGGCAAAAGACTCGAGTTTACGTGCTTACTCATGACAGATGTCTTCCTGGTAAGTGATAAGTTTGATAAGATGGTGCATGCCAACGATGCGAGTTAATCAACGAATAAGACGGTGCATGAAGTCTCACATATTAATCTGTTTCATTCTTATCCGCTTCGGAAACATTACCATATTAAGCCGTTTCTAAATAACACTTTGCGACAATATCAGCAGTGCCAATACCGCAGGTCAGCATATGCGGTAAACCCGGTATCAGAGTTGTACCACCGAACCGCACTTGCAATTGATTACATCAAAATGTGCGGGAACCTAATATATTCACGTAACAATATTTAGAATAATAACTTTATGCCTGGCAAGTTAACTTAACTAAATATGTGATTGATGAATTTATAGATAACCGCTTTACAGCGCGTGATTAATATTTGATATTAAACTTATCTATAATCTAGCAAGACATGATGGCGTCAAGTGCAGCCTCATCAGATGCCAAGAAGATTTTCCTTTGCGTTGATGTCAGTACGACTGGGATCCTCTCGGACAAGCCGCTAGCGTTACCGCTTGCACCTGCAAAGCAGTTGGGAGCCTTTTTGGATAGATCGAAGCGACTTTGGGGGTCGCTGACCTACGTTAGATGTTCACCGACGTGTTTGGGACCGGTGGAAGGCCGTACCGATCCGCAATTGCACCACCAAACCGAGCAAGAGTTGCCTGAAGTTCGGGATCTATTTTGGAGAGGTCAACCTTTTTAATTAATGTGCTTGGATCCGCTGCCAGCTTGGCACTCAGGAAAAAACCTTCCGGAAACACCCATTCCAGCACGTTTGGGCCACGGGGCCGAAACCAGCGCCCCCCTTCCGCGCGCATCCGTGGTCCGTAAGTCAGGACCACCTTGAACCGGTCCAGATCGATGAACATCACCCCAACTAGTTCCATCTCCCACCGGGCAACTTCGATCGCTTGGCCCAGACGATCCTGAAGCAACAGACGGTTTGGCAGGCCGGTCAGGGCGTCGTGATAGGCCTGATGACGGATCTGCTCGTCCTTTCGATGCAACTCGGTCATGTCGCTGGACACGGACACATAACGCTGAATCTTACCGTTGTGGTCGGTGACCGCTGAGATGGTCTGCCAGACCAGATAGGCCTCGCCGTCGCTGTGGCGGTTCCAGATTTGGCCCCGCCACATGCCCTTGGACAGCAACTCCGCCCACAATTCTTCATAGAAGGCTTGAGTGTGGCGCTCGGATTTTAAAATATTAGGATTCTTTCCAATCACCTGTTCCAAATTATAGCCCGTGATTTCGGTGAAAGCCGGATTGACAGAAATTATTCTAGACTCAGCATCAGTAACGATAATTGCTTCAGCTGTGTGGTTAAATACGCTCACCGCCAATTTCATATTAGCTTCTGTGAGCCTGCGCGCCGTAATATCTTCGATGATCGACCAGATATAAGTCTCGCCTGACTCGTCTTTTACCAGTGCGCCGTTAAGGCTGATCGGAACTAGATGTCCGTCCTTATGGACATAATCTTTTTCATACGGGCCATAGCGTCCTTGTTCGTGCAAGGCGGTCAGTTGACGCTCATCATCCGCGCGGCACTCTTGTGGCGTTGCATCCGCCCACCCCACGCGTCCAAGGTCATCGGGTGTCAGTCCGGTAATGTAAAAAAACGCTGGGTTGGCCTCGATAAATCGTCCCGACATATCGCTGCGAACCATGCCAATTGGCGACAGTATAAACAGGGATGCCAGTTTCTGCGTTGCCTGTTCTTCGCGCTGGATCCCGCGAAGTGCCAAATTAGACAAGAAAATTAAAACAATAATACTGGCCATGGCAATACTGGCGTTGCGAATTATACGTAGTCTCCACGCGGACAGGGCATCTTCTTCGGTGGTGCCAACCCACAAGATAGTGGCGGGGTCTTCAACTTTTCGATATGAGACCACTCGATTAAAGTAATCATAAGTGGAGACCGCCCTAAAGCTGCCGATTGACTTAGTCGAGAGCAGTTGCAACAGGGGGGCGCTGGCCGGGATGGCTCGCCCCACGTCCGCTTCAACCATCGGATAGCGAACCAGAATTACGCCATCATGCCTGTAAACGCCGAAAGCCGCATGTTCGCTGAAACCCAGAGCGCTATAAAATTTCCTGAAATAGTCGCTTTCAACGGTGGCGAGCGCGACGCCGCCGAAACTGCCGTCGGGGTTGTCAATCCGTCGTGCGATGGGGAAGCACGGCCGGCCGGGGCCGGGGCCGGGTTCAAAAAATGATCGACCAATGTACGGTTGCTTACCCCGCGTCGCCATCGCAGAGAAGAAATCGCGATCCGCAAAGGAGAGACTTTGATCAGCCGGAAAGCGCCGGGTGGAGAAGCGGAGGTTTCCTTTGGCGTCGATCAAGTACAAAGCCCCGGTCTGCGGCGAGGCCGCAGTGACGTGAATGCTCAATAACCGGTGGCGTTGGGCTGGTTCCGCGATGGGTGCGACAAATCGACTCAGGGGGATTCCAAAACATTTGGCGATGTGCATTTATTGACGCATGACGTCAACCGCCCCACCATCGATTGATCTTGAA
>CAUYTZ010000265.1:0-2542 GCA_963575695.1 uncultured Gammaproteobacteria bacterium
CCGGGCATCGGCCAGGGTTTGCAACTGCTGCTGATTGGCGGCGGCCTCGCGCGCCAGTTCCTCGTCGCCGGCCGTGAGGTCCGCCAGGGCATCCCCGACCTCCCCGGTGGCGCGGGCGAAAGCGTCGATGCCGCCGGTGTCACCCAGCGTGTCGAACAGCGCCGCCAGCGCCCGACTGGCGTCGTCAGCCGCCGGTTCCATGCCGGTCACCGCTTCCGAAGCGCCGCGCGCCGACTCGACCAAGGAGGTCAGCGCCTCGGCGCCCTGATTGCCCAGCCGGTCGAGGGTCTCTCCGGCGGCAGCCCCGGCGGTGGACAGGCCGCTGACGTTGTCGTTGACCGCCGACAATAACCCGGTCAACGCCGTCGCCGCGGCCCCGCTGGACTCGGTGGCGGCGGCAAAGGCAGCATCACCTTCCTGCGCCGCAGCCGCCACCGCCTGTACCGCCTCGGCAGCCGCCCCGAGCGGGGCCAGCGCGTCGGCCGCCTGTCCGGCTCCATCGGCCAGACCGCCGAGCGACGCCGTTCCCGCGTCGCCCAACCGGCTCAGCTCGTCATTGGCCGCCCCGATCCGGCCTTCGAACTGGTCGAGCGCCTGTTCGGCGGTGGCCAATGCCTCGACCAGCGGCGAGACATCCGCCTCGATCCGCGCGCCCAGCTTGACGGTCATGAGGGAAGCTCCAGGGAGAATCAGCCGAGTGGGGGCGACTCAGGCCACGCACAAACGCAGCGGCCAGCTTTACTGGGCCGCTGTGCGAAAACATGACACATTATCAGGTGGTTGGTCGCGTCAAAAAGGGGCGATTTTCGGACAACATGCTCAAGAAACCACCGGCGGCCCAACTGATTAGTAGTTTATGTTCCAATTATTGCATCAAGGCGCTTCAATAAAAGATCAGCGGTTGGTAGGACCACCTGTATACGAAACGTGCTATCATCCTCGTCAGACAGACCAGGATGAGACCCAGCTGGATGCAGGCGCTTCCATAGCCCATTGATATAATTTTTGCCGTCGCCACCCCATTCATTCAGGCTCTCTAGAAGAAATTTATTTTTAGCTAATAGTGATTTTCGGTTTTCGCTGGATGGAAGAGACGACGAAGATGGATAAAGTTTTATGGCAATTTCGTCAAGCAGGCTCTCGAAAAATGATCTGATTTGGCTATTCGCCGATGCCCAATCGCCGCGACTATGAGCATCCATTGCCTGTTTCAAGTGCCCTTGTGCGGTAGCAAACCCATGCTTACTGAGACGAGATGTAATAACATCCTCTGTGTTGGGAGATCGCGCATCACAAGGAAGTATTCTTCTTAGCGTTCCGTCACGATCGGTAATTCTAAATCCATCATATTCCAGTAATCTACGGAATATTTCCTCGTCGTGAGACAGCGCCGCTCCAGGAATTTGCTTGCTATAGCAAGCGACTACCTGATCTACAATTCTATCTCTTAGAAAGTCACCTCCATCTACCTTGCATTTCTGATCGTTATCAATCAGTTTTATAAGGTTGTTGAGGCGTCTTGTTACACTTATACGATCATCACCAATTTTATCTAAAAAAATTCCACCCCACGTTAAGACGCATCGCGTTAACTCCGCTTGGCTTAGCCGCTCCATCAGCTGAATGGCCGCGACGACCGTTCGACGAGAGTAAGCGGATTGCTCGGCAATTTGATCCATGTGGCTAGCCTCGCATAAATAACGACGTACTATGAGAATTTAGATTCACGAGTTTAATAACATATATTCCATCGCGACATCCATTCTGGATTAACGTGTGGGTCCGGAGGAGTTTCCTTCGGTGCTATCCGCCAACCCACCGCTAACTGCCCTCATCATCAACTCCGGAAGTCGCAACCCTCCCGATTGCCAACCACAGCCCTGCCTCAATCGCCGGCAGCAGCAGGGCTACGGCTCGGGCATCGAAGCCAAGCAGCCCGGCTTGGGTCAAAGCGAGCGTGCGGTCGATCACCGGCACCACCAGCCGTCCAACCACGGCCAGGGTGAGCGCCCGACCGGCCACGTCCCAGGCCTGCCAACCCTCGATGGTCTCGGGCTGACAGGCAAAGAGGCTCCCCGTTATGCCCTGGCCGGCGGCTATGCCGAGGTGTTGCCGCTGTCGAGAATGTCATCCAGCAACAGCACATCCCGGTTTTCCACCAACTTTTGGCAGTCCAGATTGATCAGGACGCGGCCACTGACTTTGAAGTTGGCAAATATTCCATGTCGGCTTGCAATCTTGTTACTTGATTTTGGACGGCATCCACTGACTCACTTTTGTTTGCAGCCACAGTAAAACATTGGTCGAGGGAGAGCGGGGTGGTGGGGCCGTTGTCGCTGTACCCATCGCTAACGAGTTAAAAACGCCGCTGATCGGTGGATGCCGTCCAAAATCAAGTAACAAGATTGCAAGCCGACATGGAATATTTGCCAACTTCAAAGTCAGTGGACGCTGTCCAAAATCAATTAACCAGATTGCAGGCCGAAATGGATGGTGTGCGCGACACGATGAACCGCATTGACCAAAGGTTGGGTGTGCTATA
>CAUYTZ010000266.1:0-7484 GCA_963575695.1 uncultured Gammaproteobacteria bacterium
GCTGCCGCAGCAATTCGTCCCACAGGGCCGCACCCGGCATGGGCACCAGGACGGGTTGGGCGGACAGGATCAAAATCTGCTCAGCCAGGTCTACGAACAGACCCCGGACCATCACCCTGTGGAGTGGTTCAACCCCAATACCGGCCATCGGTATAGCCTCCCTGTATGAATAATAGGAAAGGCTCTTGCGGAAGTAAAGGATTTTTTCATTATTTGCTGGAAGCCTACCTAGGGTTACGATTCGCCGCCGTCACCGGGCACCGGGCCGGGCGAGGAAGACTCGTGGCGCGGGGTGATGATGCCGTCCCGCACCTCCAGCACTCGGTCCATGCGTGCCGCCATATCCAGGTTGTGGGTGGCGACCAGCGCCGCCAGCCCCTGCTCGCGGACCAAGACGGTGAGCAGCTCAAAGGCGGCATCGGCGGTCTTGTGATCGAGATTGCCGGTCGGCTCGTCGGCAATTAGGACTCGCGGCGCATTGGCTAGCGCGCGGGCAATTGCGACTCGCTGCTGCTCGCCGCCTGAAAGCCGCGCCGGCCGATGATCGGCGCGCTGGATCAGCCCGATTCGGTCGAGCAAATCGCGGGCCCGAACGCGCGCGGTGGCACGAGATACGCCGGCGATCATCTGCGGCAGGATGATGTTTTCCTCGGCCGAGAACTCTGGCAGCAAATGGTGGAACTGATACACGAAGCCGATTTCACGTCGACGCAACAGGGTACGCTCGTGATCGGGCAGGTTGGTCGCATCGGTGCCGTCAATCAGCACCCGGCCGCCATCCGGCCGTTCCAGCAGTCCGGCGATGTGCAAGAGCGTTGATTTGCCGGCTCCCGAGGGACCGACCAGCGCCACCAGTTCCCCGGCACGTACGGTCAGCGAGGCTCCGGCCAGGATCTCCAGCCGGGTTCCGGCTTGCTCAAAGGTGCGGACCACCCCGTCCAACACGATCATCGCCGGCCGCTGGTCCTGGTCCTGGTCTTGATTCCGGTCTTGATTCTGGTTTTGGTCTGGCATCGGTTCGCCTGTCGCTGTCGCCCGCCGCACCGTCGGTCTTTGCCCCGTCCCTGGTCAAGTTCCCAGTTGCAAAAAAGCGCCCCTAGCCTATCCTTTGATTTCAGGACTTCTGCGCCGGAGATCTCCTACCGTGAACGTGCTCGAAGTTGCCATTTATGCGCTGGTCATGACCAGCACGACCATGCCTTTCACCTGTGAACAGGGTAATCAGGATGGGGTGGTGTGTTCGAACGGCATCAGTGCCGCCGAAGACGGAGAGGGCCACCTGCGCTACAGCAACGGTCTGACCGTGCTTAAGGACCGTCAGGGCGGTATCGCCTTCAGCAACGGCGTCACCACCCATTTTGATGCCGCCGGCTGGGTTAAGTTTTCCAGCGGGATTTCCGTCCGGCGCGAGACTCTGGAAAAATACCGTTTTTCCAATGGGATGGTTTGCCGACTGATGGAACCCACCCGGGCGTGGTGTGTCCCCGGGAAGTAGGGCTTCTTTCCTTTTCGCCAACAGGCTTTTTTGCTCAGGAAAAACGGGAAAACTAATTGATGTTGATTGCCGGTTCGCCGTGGGATGTCCTGCGCTCTTTCCTGGTCAACGCCGCCTTGGTGGTGGGTGCGGTGCTGGTCACTCTGGGTCTGACCGAAGCGGCGCTGCATCTGTGGCACCCATGGCAGACCACGGTGCGCTCGGACAAGATCGTGTTGCCGGTCAACCGGGTGATCCGCTATCACAACGACCATATCCGTGGCGTCGATCAGGACATCCGCTACACCAGCAACGAACTGGGCTTCCGTGGCCCCTCGTGGCCTCGTGAGCCGGAGCGGATGACCAAGATCGTGTTCGTCGGCGGCAGCACCACTCAGGCGGTCTACACCACCGACGGCAAGCAGTGGACCGCGCTGGCCGCAGAGGAACTGGGTAAGGACCGCAAGGATATCTGGGTCAACAATGCCGGTCTTGATGGTCATTCTAGCTTCGGCCACCAGATTTTGCTTCAGGATTATTTGTTGCCGTTGAAGCCGGACGTGATCGCGTTTCTGATCGGGATTAACGATGTTGGCAACGACATCGCCAATCTGTTCGATGCCCGTCTGGCCGGCAGTAAGAAAGTCTGGTACCGCAACCTGGATGTCTGGCTGCGCGACCACACCGAACTGGGGGCGATGCTCAATCAGGCTTGGCTGGCGTTGCGCGCCAAGCGCCAGGGTGTCGGCCACGAAACCATCGATTTTACCAAGGTGCCGACGGTCAGCGAAGCGGAGGCCGCGACACTGGATGGCGAGGCGGCGCTGGCTCGCCATGGTCAGAACTGGCTGCCGGGCTATGAACAGCGGGTGCGCAAGCTGGTGGTTCTCACCCGCGAGCGCGGCATCCGGCCGCTGCTGATCACTCAGCCGACCATGTTTGGTGCCAGCATCGACCCGACCAGCGGTGCCGATCTGGGCCGGCTGGCGTTCCAGGATAATGGCGCACCTGTTTCTGGGGCGATCAAGGGCCGAATTCTTGAAGCTTACAATGATGTTTTGCGCAAGGTGGCGCAGGAAGAGAAGGTGCCGCTGATCGATCTGGCCATGAAGCTGGAAAAGGACAGCCGTTACTTCTATGACTATATGCACTATACAAATGACGGCAATCGGCGGGTGGCGGAGATTATTGTCGCCGGTTTTCGGGAGTTGGGGGTGTTACCAAAGTTAAACTAAGGATATTGCCTTCGGCAACCAGGGCTTTGCCCTGGACCCACTTTACTTGGGACAGTCAGATAAATGGCCTATGCCTCGCTGCGTGACTTCATCGAGAAACTGGAAAGTACCGGCCGGCTGGTGCGGGTGCGCGAACCGGTTTCGACCGTACTGGAGATGACCGAAATTCAGACCCGGCTGCTGGCTGAAGGCGGGCCGGCGGTGTTGTTCGAAAACGTGATCAAGGCCGATGGCAGCCGCTCGGAAATGCCGGTTCTGGTCAATCTGTTCGGTACGGTCGAGCGGGTGGCGTGGGGCATGGAGCGCGAGCCGCATGAGTTGCGCGCGGTCGGCGAAACCCTGGCCTTCCTGAAGCAGCCGGAGCCGCCGGCCGGGATTCGCGCCGCGCTGGGCATGGCCCCGCTGCTCAAAACCGTGCTGGCAATGAAGCCTAAAACCTGTTCGTGGGGTGGGGCACCGTGTCAGGAAGTGGTTTTGACCGGCGATCAGATCGACCTTGGCCGGCTGCCGATCCAGTCCTGTTGGCCGGACGAGCCGGCACCGCTGATCACCTGGCCGCTGGTGGTGACCAAGGGGCCGGGAACGGGGCGGGAGGATAACTTCAACCTCGGCATTTATCGGATGCAGGTGCTGGGGCGCAATAAAACCCTGATGCGTTGGTTGCGTCATCGCGGGGGGGCCCAGCATCATCGCCGTTGGGCCGCGGCTGGGCACAAAGACCCGCTGCCGGCGGCGGTGGTGATCGGGGCCGATCCGGGCACGATTCTGGCCGCGGTTACGCCGGTGCCGGATACCTTGTCCGAATACCAGTTCGCCGGGTTGCTGCGTGGCCAGGGTGTGGAGTTGGTGGACTGCCGCACGGTACCGCTCAAGGTGCCGGCCCAGGCTGAAATCGTGCTCGAAGGCCATGTCAGCCTGGATGAGGTCGGTAACGAAGGCCCGTATGGCGACCACACCGGCTATTACAATTCGGTCGAGCCGTTTCCAGTGTTCACCCTGAGCGCGATCACCATGCGTCGCCAGCCGATCTACCTGTCCACCTTCACCGGCCGTCCGCCCGATGAACCCGCCGTGCTGGGCGAGGCGCTCAACGAAGTGTTCATTCCGCTGTTGGTGCAACAGTTCCCGGAAATCGTCGATTTCTGGCTGCCGCCGGAGGGTTGTTCATACCGGATCGCCGTGGTTTCGATGCGCAAAGCCTATCCCGGTCACGCGAAACGAGTGATGATGGGGGTGTGGTCGTTCCTGCGTCAGTTCATGTACACCAAATGGGTGATCGTGGTTGACGAAGACATCAACTGCCGCGACTGGAAAGATGTGATGTGGGCGATGAGCACGCGGATGGACCCGGCGCGCGACATCACCGTGATTGAAGGCACGCCGATCGATTACTTGGATTTCGCCAGTCCGGAGTCGGGTTTGGGCGGCAAGGTTGGGCTGGATGCGACCAACAAATGGCCACCGGAAACCAAACGCGAATGGGGGCGGCAGTTGCGGATGAACGATGAAACCATCGAAGCGGTCACGCGCAAATGGGCCAGTTATGGCCTGCCGGGATCGGGGCGGAAGATCTGGAAGTAGGGTTGGCAGTAAGTTGCCAAGGCTCTGGACCTTCGCGTGGCGACGCGCTATTGGGGTGGCTTCGGTTCTACGCCGTGCCGCGAGAATAACTGTTAGAAAATGGGAATTAAGGGAAAAGCCATGACCGACGCACCCAGCAAGACGCTCCGGCCCAGGTCGCGGCTGATTCATGGCGGAGTCGCCCGCAGCGGCTTTGAGGAAACCTGCGAGGCGATTTTTCAGACCTCGGGCTATGTTTACGCCAGCGCCGAGGAAGCCGAGTTGGCGTTCATCAACGATGGCAGCCGGTTCGTTTACTCGCGCTTCCGCAACCCGACCATTTCAATGTTTGAAGAGCGGTTGGCGCAGTACGAGGGGGCGAAGAAGGCTTTCGCCACCGGCAGCGGCATGGCGGCGGTGTTCGCATCGTTGATGTGCAAATTGCGTGTGGGCGATCGGCTGGTGGTGCCCTACGCGATGTTTGGTTCGTGCTTGCACATTGCCAACGAGATCGCGCCTCGATTCGGCATCGAAACCGTTCTGGTCAACGGTACCAATTTGGACGAATGGCGGGCGGCGCTGGCCAAGCCGACCACAATGGTGTTTCTGGAGACGCCGTCTAATCCGTGTCTGGAAATCATCGATCTGCCGGCGGTATGCAAACTGGCTCACGCGGCTGGGGCGACGGTGGTGGTTGATAATGTGTTCGCCTCGCCGGTATTGCAACGTCCGCTAGAGTTGGGTGCCGATGTGGTGGTCTATTCGGCGACCAAGCACATCGACGGTCAGGGCCGCTGCCTGGGCGGCGTGGTCTTGAGCAACGATCAGGCCTACATCGATCTGATGGCCCCGTTTCTGCGCCACACCGGCCCGGCGTTGAGCCCGTTCAATGCTTGGCTGTTGCTTAAGGGTATGGAAACGCTGGATTTGCGCATGGACGCGGCGGTGGCCTCGGCCGGGCGCGTGGCGGCGTTCCTGGAAGGTCATGCCAAGGTGGCCAAGGTGCTCTATCCCGGCCTACCCAGTCATCCGCAATATGAATTGGCCAAACGCCAGATGAGCGGCGGCGGTGCCATGTTGTCGTTTGATGTCAAGGGCGGGAAGGAAGAGGCGTTCCGGTTCCTGAACGCGCTCGACATGATTCTGATTTCCAATAATCTGGGCGATAGCAAGAGCCTGATTACGCATCCCGCGACCAGCACTCATCAACGTCTAACCGATGAAGATAAGGCGCGGGTCGGGATTGGTTCGGGCACGATCCGGTTGTCGATCGGGTTGGAGGATACGCTGGATCTGATCGAGGATCTGGATCAGGCGTTGATGCAGGCGTGAGGAACCGTTCCAAATAAAGTGGGTCCGGGGCAAAGCCCTGGTCGGGGTTTCGGGGGCGATGCCCCCGTGTCTGACAACGCGCGGACGCGACGCCATTGCGTGCGGCGGTCTGCGGCCCTATGGTCGCGGCGACCCGGGATTATAAAAACGATGTCTGCACATGACTGACCTTTCGCATATCCGCAATTTTTCGATCATCGCCCATATCGACCATGGCAAGTCCACCCTGGCCGACCGGCTGATTCAGCATTGCGGCGGGCTGGCCGCGCGGGAAATGCGCGAGCAGGTGCTCGACACCATGGATATCGAGCGCGAGCGCGGCATCACCATCAAGGCTCAGACCGTACGCCTGCTCTACAAGGCGCAAGATGGCCGCGAGTATCAGCTTAACCTGATGGACACCCCCGGCCACGTCGATTTCGCTTATGAGGTCAGTCGCTCGCTGGCGGCGTGCGAAGGTTCGATTTTGGTCGTGGACGCCAGCCAGGGCGTCGAGGCGCAGACTCTGGCCAACGTCTATCAGGCGCTGGACAATCACCACGAAGTCATTCCGGTGCTGAACAAGATCGATCTGCCCGCAGCCGAACCGGCGCGGATCAAGCAGCAGATCGAAGATGTGATCGGGCTGGACACCAGCCACGCGGTTGAAATTTCGGCCAAGACCGGAATTAACATTGAAGGCGTGTTGGAAGCGATCGTCGCGCAACTGCCGCCGCCCAAGGGTGAAGAAGATAATCCGCTCAAGGCGTTGCTGATCGACAGTTGGTATGATGCCTATCTGGGGGTGGTGATTCTGGTTCGGGTGGTCGATGGCCGGCTGAAGGTTGGCCAGCGCATCCGGTTCATGGTCACGGGCGCAACCCGCGATGTCGATCGGGTCGGCGCGTTCATGCCCAAGGCGACCTTGACCGGGGAACTTGGCCCGGGGGAGATCGGCTTCATCACCGCTGGGATCAAGGATATCACCGATACCAAGGTCGGCGACACCCTGACCGATGAGCGTCGCCTGGCCGAAACCCCGCTGCCCGGGTTCAAGCCGTCGATTCCGGTGGTGTTCTGTGGCCTGTTTCCGACCGACGCTGGCGATTACGAGCGGCTGCGCGACAGCCTGGGCAAGCTGAAACTCAACGATGCCAGTTTCCACTTCGAACCGGAAACCTCGGCTGCACTGGGTTTCGGCTTTCGGTGCGGTTTTCTTGGTCTGTTGCACCTGGAAATCATTCAGGAGCGGCTGGAGCGTGAATTTGATTTGGACCTGATTACCACCGCGCCGTCGGTGGTCTATAAGATCCATCAGACCGACGGCTCGATGCTGGAGTTGCACAACCCGGCCGACATGCCCGATGCGGTCAAGATTGATCACATCGAAGAGCCGTGGATTAAGGCGACGATTCTGCTGCCCGATGAGTATTTGGGCGGGATTTTGCAATTGTGTACCGAGCGTCGTGGCGAACAGGTCGAATTGACCTATGCCGGCAGTCGGGCAATGCTGATCTATCGTTTGCCGCTCAATGAAGTGGTGTTCGATTTTTACGACCGTTTGAAGTCGATCAGTCGTGGCTATGCCAGTTTTGATTATCACGTCGAAGACTATCGCGATGGTGATTTGGCGACGTTGAACATTCTGGTCAATGCCGAACCGGTCGATGCGCTGGCGATCATTGTTCATCGTTCGCAGGCCGATCGACGCGGGCGGATGCTGTGCGAGCGGCTTAAGGATCTGATTCCGCGCCAGATGTTCAAGATTGCGATTCAGGCGGCGATCGGCAGCCGGGTGATCGCGCGCGAAACCATCAGCGCGTTGCGCAAGGACGTGCTGGCCAAGTGCTATGGCGGCGATATTTCCCGCAAGCGCAAGTTGCTGGATAAGCAGAAGGAAGGCA
>CAUYTZ010000267.1:0-1162 GCA_963575695.1 uncultured Gammaproteobacteria bacterium
AAAACGTGATCTCTTTCTGGGCCTATCTCGGTGATCGCCTCGGCATCAACCCTGGCACCGTGGCCTCCCTGTCGGACCTAATTCGGAAACGGACAGTCCCGCAACGGGCTTGAACGCCACCGGTTATTGAGCGTTCACCAGGGGCGGCAAGGTCGTGGTCTGGGCAGACGGCGAAACCCGGATGGGGGGAAGCATCTCCGCTCAATCTGGCATCAACGGCGGCGACGGCGGCTTCGTCGAAACCTCGGGACATGCCCTATCGGTGACCGGAGGCAAGGTCAGCACCCTCGCCCCAGCCGGGAAAACCGGTACTTGGCTGCTTGATCCCACAGCCTGGATCATCGCCAACAGCGGCGGCGACGAAACGCCGGCGGCGCTTCAGGGACGCCTCGCCGGCAGCAATATCGTCATCACCACCGGCTCAGGCGGTTCGGGAGACATCACCGTCAATGACGCGGTCAATTGGACTTCCACCAACACCCTGACCCTGAGCGCTTATCATGACGTGCTTGTCAACGCGGACATCACCAACGCCGGCTCAGGCGCGATCACGCTTCGCGCCGACAACTCCGGCTCCAGTTCCGGCACGGTCATCTTCGGGGGTGCCTTCCACGTTGGAACCCAAGGCGCCATATCGATCCTCTACAATCCAGGGGGAGGGTATGCATCACCCACCAACTACAACGCCAATATCTCCGCCGGAACCTTGACCGCCTCCATGCTGGTCAACGACGTCACCCAGCTTCAGGCCGTGTCCAACAATCTGGCGGGCACCTATGCGCTGGGTAGGAGCATCGACGCTAACGCCACCAGTGGCTGGAACTCAAACGGTAGCGGCGGGTACTACGGATTCGCTCCGATCGGCGATACTACGACAAATTTTACAGGCAGCCTCGATGGGCTGGGCCATACAATCTCCAACCTGTACATAAATCGCCCGACGGAAGATTACGTTGGATTGTTCGGCGCGGCTGGTTCCGGGAGTTCGTTGAGCAATTTGGTTCTAGGCGGCGGCAGCGTTACCGGTGAACGCTCAATAACCGGTGGCGTTCAAGCCCGTTGCGGGACTGTCCGTTTCCGAATTAGGTCCGACAGGGAGGCCACGGTGCCAGGGTTGATGCCGAGGCGATCACCGAGATAGGCCCAGAAAGAGATCACGTTT
>CAUYTZ010000268.1:0-1239 GCA_963575695.1 uncultured Gammaproteobacteria bacterium
AGCACGCCGGCCGAACTTTGTTCAAAGAAGTGCATCGGCAGGCGCATCAAATGATCGAAGGTGCGCATCGCCAGCCGGGCGTCGATCTTATTGGTCGCCCACAGCAGCAGGTAATTACGCAAAAACGACAGCGCCATATCGAACAGCAGTGCCACGGCCACCCCAACCGAGAGCACGTAGAGGGTGGTGATGCTGTTGTGAACCAGAACCTTGTCGATCACGATCTGAAAGAAGAACGGTGTGACCAGCCCAACCAGATGCAGGAACAGCGCCGCCAACGCAATGTGGGCGAAGATGCGGCTTTGTTTGACCAGTTCGGGCACGAACCAGCCGAGGCCAAACGGCTGGTCCGGATCAAGCGGTGAAAATGGCCGCTTGAGCAACAGGATAGCGCCGTTCCAGACCTGCTCTAACTGCTCCTGATCGACGAACAGGAAGCCGGGCTGGTTGGCCAACGGGTCCAGAACCGCCATTTGCAGCTTGCCGTCTTCGCGGCGCAAGCCGGAGAAAATCACGCCGTTGCCGTTGGTCAGCAGGCCCAGCAGCGGAAACGCTTCGCCCAGTCGGGCCAACTGGGCCCAGTCCATCTGTGCCACGCGGGCCTTCAGGCCATGGTCGCGGGCAATCCGCACCAGCAATTTGGGATCGATCCGCTCGCCCTTGAGTGGATAATCGTGGGCCAGCCGTTCAGCCGTCAGCTCGACACGGTGATGCCGGGCCAGCAGAACCAAGCATTCGACCACCGTACGGGAGGGGGCAACCGGTTCGGTCATGGTTGGCGGCGACGGCCGGCTACCGTCAACCAAAATTGGGCGACTGCGGCCGCGCGCCACTACGACTATCGGCAACCGGAGCCGTAGGAGTCACCACCGTCGCCGTGGTTCCCGTCGCTGCCGGCGCGGCGCGTCGAATTACCCCGGCCTCAGCCAGCTTTTCGGCCAGTCCGTTCAAGGTGCCAAGCGCACTCAGAAAACCATCGATCGGCATAATCACCCGCTGGCGCACCACCATACTGGCCGCAGCCCCCTCTTCGCCCGGCTCGATCGAGGCCAGTTCGATTCGGATCATGCCCGCGGCAAATTCAGCCCGGCCGACGGTATCGGCAAACACTTCGGTGGCCATGCGTGATCCTCTTTTTAAAGGGTTAAACCGGAAAGGATGGGGTCATCAGAGCCAGCCCAAACGGAAGTGTCATCAATCAAACGAAACATCTTACCGTGTTTCAGAACCGGTTGTCAC
>CAUYTZ010000269.1:0-2602 GCA_963575695.1 uncultured Gammaproteobacteria bacterium
GACGGGACAAAACCGCAATTACCGCGCCCGATCAACTGATCGGAAGGCCAACGACGCCCCCGCATCATGCCCAACATGAGCCGAATTGTCGCGCCCCGGCACGCCATCTCGCTGCCAGCAACGCTTTTCGGGATGTTACCACAAAAGGGTCCCCGGCCCCAGAACAACAGTGAAACCGCAGTCGAACACCACAGGATGAAGATCAACGGTTCCAGCAAGAAGAAATCCCACCGAAAAGTTGTCACCAGTGCATTGCTGAAGGTCAAAACATTGACTACCGACAATTGTGCTTGGGCGTAGCCGCCGATCCACAGCACAGTGAAGGCCAGGAACGACAATCGTAACCGCTTGAACAATCGCGGACGACGAACCAGGGCTTCTTGAAAGAAGAAGATCAGGGTCAGGATCACGATTGAGCTTGAAAGGATGGCGATATCCACCACCCGGGACCGCCAAATGCCGACCCACAGTGGTTCCCGCCCGTCGTCCCCAACATCAACTGACGAGACGGCGGCGGGGCTAGCGACCGCCGCAGGGGCCGCCTTACCCGGAATCACCTGCCGTTTCAGATAGAGTTCCGGCAGTTCAAAGGGCAGACTAAAACTCGTGAACACCTTCTGAATCGGCCCGATCGGACGTTGGGCCAGCAACTCCACCCGCCACGGTTTGGCTTGGTCGAAATCAAGTCCTTCCGGGATCTTGAACAGACCGATTTCCGGAAAATCCGGCGATCCGGGCACGGTTAGCGCACCCAAACGACGATAGTGTTTGTCGTGGAACAGGATGCTGGTTTCGCCTTGAATCAGTTGGAAACGGTCAAAAATGCCGCCGCGCACGAACCCTGTGCCGCGAAAGGAATAATCACCATAGGCGGCCAGCAGCAGCGCGGGTTGCCCTGGATTTAGCCATGCCTTGAGGTTTTCATATTCGGCATCACCGAGTAGGTTGCGCCCGATTCGTTCCGGCGCGATCAGGGTGGCGTAGAGATCGATGAAGGCCTCGGCCGGATCACCAGCCTTGGCGAATGGTTCCGGGCTGCCGACTCCGATTTTAAGAAACGCCTGATCGATATCCCGGTTGGTCAGAAACAGGTGACGCACCGAGCCATCACCGAGCAGCGTCTGCCAGTCAGCCGGGGCGAAGGGGGGGGCGGCCAGAGTGACCAGAATGGTCGCCTCGCTGCCGGCCAGGGCGGAGGGAGGCTTGAAGCCGGCGAAACCGCGCGAACGGGCCAATTTAATCCCGGTCCGCAGAATACCATCATTGACCACGATCGCGGTCACGGTGGCACCGCTGACCAGATCGACCGGCGGTCGGCCGCTGCCGGTCTTGGCGGCTTCGATGATGTTCATGCCGATATATTTGCCGACGAAATCGAACAACTGCTTTTCAGGAATGCCGACCAGCAGAATCGGTTCATGGTGTTCGACCACCTTAGCACCGACGATCACACCTTCCAGCGACACCCCGACCAGGACCTTGATCGGCTTACCGGAATAACCAATATCCGAAGTCAGATAGACATAGCCGACCTGGGCCTCGCCCTTGAAGGCGGCGGCGGCCGCCGGGGTGCCTTCGGCCGGGCCGAAGCGGTCGGCGCCAGGATAAACCTCTTCGGCTGTGACCTTGACCTCATAGGCACCAAATTCCCGCGCCTGCGCCGGTACCCCCCTGAGAGACATGGCAAACCAGACCAACACCAGGAGCGCAGCTAGACCAGCACCCTCACGCCTGCGGTGGAGAACCATTGAGATCAGATCCTTAGTTTCGTATCCGGAACAGGCTGCGCTGTCGCATCCGGTGATGAGCAAACCCTGTCTTTTGAAAGGATTTGGACAGCGCAGACATTGACGATCATCAAGTCCGGCAAAAATCATGGGATGGTACTGGCGCTGGCCCTGTGCGAGAGGCCGGCCTTGCACTTTCAACGGCGCGACGCAGGTGAACAATGGCTTCTTTAAAAGGTCTGTCTTCGAAAGCGGCAACCCCATACTGATGTTGGCAGCGCTTTTCTTTCTTGGCGACATCCGACTCACAAGCTTAAAACGGACCTAATTTGCCAGAGGCCTGGATGTTCATGGTTTGGCCATCCCAAAGCACCAATGCGGGGCTTTGGACCGGCTGAGATGGATCATAAGAATAATAGTCAAATTCAAATAAATCGCTCTTATTGCGATTTTTGTTGGTACGGACCCAATCCAATCGCCCCGGCAATCCAGTCACCAGGCAGTGAGTCTTTTCCAAGCGCTTCCAGGATTCGCCACACGCCGGCTTCCAGTTCGATCACCGCGGGTTGGTTTCCGGAGGTGACCACCAGCCGGAACCCCGGTTCCAGAACATCGCGGCCGTGCGAGCCGTTGGATGTGTTGCGGCCGTCGATTCTCCCCAATCTGATTCAAGCTCCCGTCCGCACTGCCGATCGCGGTTATCCCGACTCGGATTTGATCGAACTCCAAGCCGGCGAGTGGCGAATCCTGGAAGCGGAAGCCGCCCTGAGCGGCCTTCTGCCCGAAGCTTTTTGCCGTCAGGCGCTAGCGGCTGCCCCGGATACCGATCCAGCCGATGCCGTGGCCAGTTTTCTGGCCCATTTCCTGCGCAGGAG
>CAUYTZ010000270.1:0-8770 GCA_963575695.1 uncultured Gammaproteobacteria bacterium
TTTTTTGTGCGGGGGGGGGGCGTTTGTTTTTTGGTTGCATACAATTTTTTTTGTTTTTTGTTTTTTCTGCATTTTTTTTTTTTTTTTAAAATGCCGCCCCGGTTTGTTTAAACCTGGGGCCCCCCCCCCCCCCGCCCCCCCCCCCCCCAACCCCACCACCGCCCCCCCGCGCGCCCCCACCCCCCCCCCCCGCCCCCCCCCCCCCCCCACGCCCGCCCCCGCCCCACCACCAGCGCCGTGCACTGCCGATGGAGTTGCATCGCGCGGGTTAAGGGTGTCCCTGGGGAGCGGATCGCGGCGCTAGCGGGTGATTTGGCCGATGCCGAAGCCATGGTTGCGCTGAAAGATCTGATGGCTGGGTTTCAGTCGCCTAATCTTGATTGTCGTCAGGATGGGGGGCGCTACGATGTTTCCGAGCGTGCTGGCTATCTGTTTAACACCACAATTGTGGGGATCGAACAGGCTGACGCTATTCTGTTGGTCGGCACCAATCCGCGTTGGGAAGCGCCGCTGATCAATGCCCGTATTCGTAAGCGCTTTTTGATGGGCGGTTTGAAGGTCGGTGCGATCGGTCCGCGAGTCGATCTGACCTATCCGGTGGCCTATCTCGGTGCCGGTGGTCAGACTTTGGCCGATTTGGCGGCTGGAAAGGGTGAGTTCGTCGAGGTGCTGCGCGCGGCTCAGAAGCCGATGGTTGTCGTTGGTATGGGGGGGCTTAGTCGCCGTGACGGGGCTGCAATCCAGGCGACAGTGCGGGCGCTCGCCGAGACCTATGGTATGGTTCGCGACGGCTGGAACGGCTTTAACGTTTTGCATACCGCAGCGGCCCGAGTCGGTGGGCTTGATCTCGGATTTCTACCCGCTAAGGACGGTCGCGACACCCTCGGTATTCTTGAAGGAGCGGCCTCGGGGGCGATCGAAGTCTTGTTCCTGTTGGGTGCGGACGAAATTGATCCGGCCAAGTTGGGCTGTGCCTTTGTGGTTTACCAGGGGCATCATGGCGACCGGGCTGCGGCCCGCGCGGATGTGATTTTGCCAGGTGCCGCATACACGGAAAAGAACGCTACCTACGTCAATACCGAAGGGCGAGTGCAGCAAACTAGGCTGGCAGTGTTTCCACCGGGTGAGGCCAGAGAAGATTGGAAGATTATCCGGGCGCTGTCGGCTGAACTCGGTCGCGTTTTGCCTTACGATAATCTGGCTCAGGTTCGACAGCGGCTGGTGCAGGTCAATCCGTTGTTCGCCAAGCTTGGGGCCGTGGTCTCGGCACCATGGCGCACGTTTGGAACCGACGGTGCCATCGATCAGGTGCCGTTCACGTCATCAGTTGATAACTTTTATATGACCGATCCGATTAGTCGCGTCTCGGCGACGATGGCGGAATGTACTGAGACCTTCCTGCGGCCCGCTGAGGGAAAGACTGGCACCCATGGCTAGCATTTGGAGCGGCACCCTCTGGCCGCTGATCTACACCGCCTTCTTGATCGTGTTGATCGTTGGCCCCGTTTTGATCGGGGTTGCCTATCTGACCTATGCTGAACGCAAGGTGATGGGCGCGATGCAATTGCGGGTTGGCCCCAGCACGGTCGGTCCGTTCGGCTTGTTGCAGCCGATGGCTGACGGCATTAAGCTGTTGGCTAAGGAGACTATTCTGCCATCCGGAGCTAACCGGGTGGTGTTTCTGGCGGCACCGATACTGACCTTCTTTTTTAGCCTGATTGCCTGGGCAGTGATCCCGTTCGATCATCACGTGGTGCTGTCTAATATCAACGTTGGCGTTCTTTACTTGTTCGCGATTTCTTCGCTTGGGGTTTACGGCATCATGATGGCCGGCTGGGCCTCCAACTCGCGCTACGCCTTTCTGGGGGCTCTGCGTTCGGCGGCACAGATGGTGTCCTACGAAGTGTCGATGGGCTTTGTGCTGATTTCCGTGCTGCTTTGTGCCGGTTCGCTCAATCTTAGCGAGATCGTCCTGGCTCAACAGTCGAAGACTTTGTTCACTTGGTATGCGTTTCCGCTGTTGCCTATGTTCGTGGTATTTGTGATTTCGATCCTGGCTGAAACCAATCGGACGCCGTTCGACTTGCCTGAAGGTGAATCAGAACTGGTTGCCGGGTTTATGGTCGAATACTCTGCAATGATCTACGCCCTGTTCATGCTTGCTGAGTATTCGAACATGATCCTGATGAGCGCGATTACAGTGACCCTATTCTTGGGTGGCTGGCTGCCGCCGTTGGCTGTCGTGCCGTTTACCTGGGTTCCGGGAATTGTTTGGTTTCTGCTTAAGGTTGCGTTTATTCTGTTTGTGTTCCTATGGGTGCGCGCCACTTTGCCGCGTTATCGTTATGACCAGTTGATGCGTCTGGGTTGGAAGGTTTTTCTGCCCTTGACTCTGGCCTGGGTGGTGTTGACGGCGGGTGCGTTGCTGGGGCTGGGGCTGTTGCCTCATGCCTCGGTTGGTTGAGCGGAAACGGGCGGAAGGGAGACCTGACCATGGCAAACCTTGATCGCACGGTTCGCAGTCTGCTGTTGTCGGAGATCTTTTCCGGCTTGGCGCTGACTTTGCGTTACATGTTTAAGCCGAAAGTGACGATTTTCTACCCGAACGAAAAGGGGCCGCTAAGCCCCCGGTTCCGTGGAGAGCACGTTCTGCGGCGCTATCCGAGCGGTGAGGAGCGGTGCATCGCTTGTAAGTTGTGTGAGGCAATTTGTCCGGCCCAGGCAATCACGATCGAAGCCGAGCCACGCAGTGACGGTAGTCGGCGGACGTCCCGTTATGATATTGATATGACCAAGTGCATCTACTGTGGTTTCTGCCAGGAAGCCTGTCCGGTCGATGCGATCGTCATGGGGCCGAACTTCGAGTTTTCAACCGAGACCCGAGAAGAGCTCTATTATAACAAAGAGAAGCTGTTGGCCAATGGCGATCGCTGGGAAGCGCTGATCGCGGCGAATATTGCCGCTGACGCACCGTATCGTTGAGGCATTGGCGCGGAGAGGCGAGAAGGCTATGAGCATTCCAGGCTTTGTGTTCTACCTTACGTCCGGCATATTGCTTGCCTCATCGGTGATGGTTATCTCGGCACGCAATCCGGTCCATTCGGTTCTTTACTTGATCCTCGCTTTCTTTCAGGCTGCGGGGCTGTTTATCTTGCTGGGTGCCGAGTTCATTGGGATGATTCTGGTTATCGTCTATGTTGGGGCGGTGGCGGTGTTGTTCCTGTTCGTGGTCATGATGCTCGACATCAATTTTACTGAACTGAGGCAGGGTTTTCTTAGTTACCTGCCGGTCGGGTTGCTGATCGGGTTTGTGTTGCTGGGTGAACTGGTTTTGATCGGTGGAGCTTGGCAGTTTGTTGACGGGGCTGTTGGCCGCGGTGTTGCTCCAATTCCTCCGGCCGATCAGGTGACCAACGCCCAGGCGTTGGGACGGGTGATTTACACCCAGTATATTTATCCATTCCAGGGGACCGGGATCATTCTGCTGATCGCCATGATCGGGGCGATCGTTCTGACCCTGCAGCATCGTCAGGATGTGAGGCGGCAGGATATCGGAGACCAAGTTGCCCGGCGACGTGAAGACGCGGTTGTGCTGCGTAAGGTTCCGACTGGGGGGGGGGCGTGATATGGGGATCGGTTTGAGTCACTACCTGACGGTCGCCGCCATCCTGTTTACCTTGGGAGTGGTTGGGATCTTTCTTAACCGGAAGAACGTGATCATCATCATGATGTCGATTGAGCTGATTTTGCTTGCAGTCAACATCAATATGGTCGCATTTTCGGTTTTTCTGAATGATCTGGGTGGGCAGGTGTTTTCGCTGCTGATACTGACCGTGGCTGCGGCGGAAGCCGCAATCGGGTTGGCGATTATGGTCGTTTACTTCCGCAACCGCGGCACGATTGCGGTTGAAGACATCAACATGATGAAAGGCTAGGACGGCCGCCATGGAAGTTCTTGCTGTATTTCCGCCCTTGGTTGGAGCCTTCATTGCCGGCATCTTCGGCCGTTGGCTTGGCGATCGTCTGGCGCAGGCGGTGACCTGTGCGGGGATGGTGGTGGCGACCACCTTTTCGATCATGTTGTTCGTGCAGGTCGGGATTTTGGGCCATGACCGGCCGGTCATCGAGTTGATGACCTGGATCAAGAGTGGTGATCTGCGCATCCTCTGGGAGCTGCGTGTCGATACCTTGAGCGTGGTTATGCTCGGGGTGGTCAACGTGGTGTCCACGGCGGTTCATTTCTATTCCATTGGCTACATGGCGCATGATCCGAGTAAGCCGCGGTTCATGGCGTACCTAAGCCTGTTTACGTTTGCGATGCTGATGTTGGTTACGGCCAATAACTTCGTGCAGATGTATTTTGGCTGGGAAGGCGTCGGCTTGTGTTCGTACCTACTGATTAATTTTTGGTTCGAGCGGCCCAGTGCCAATGCGGCGGCGATCAAGGCCTTCCTGGTCAATCGGGTCGGCGACGCCGGGTTCGCGCTTGGGATCGCGCTGGTGTTTGTCCTGTTCAACACCGTCGATTTCGACACCGTGTTCCGGGCCATTCCCGGCGCGACCGGCAAGTCGGTCGAATTCCTGGGTACCCAGTTCAACTGCGTGACACTGGCCTGCGTGCTGATGTTCATTGGTGCCATGGGTAAGTCGGCACAGTTGGGGTTGCACACCTGGTTGCCGGATGCGATGGAAGGCCCGACCCCGGTTTCGGCGTTGATCCACGCCGCGACCATGGTCACCGCTGGTGTGTTCATGGTCGCGCGGCTGTCGCCGATGTTTGAGTACTCCGCGACCGCTCGGGATGTGGTGACGGTGGTTGGGGCCTTGACCGCGTTCGTTGCCGCCACGATCGGGATGACGCAGTTTGATATCAAGCGCGTGATCGCCTATTCGACCATGAGCCAGTTGGGTTACATGTTTTTCGCGGCGGGGGTGTCGGCCTATTCCGCATCGGTGTTTCACCTCATGACTCACGCCTTCTTCAAGGCGTTGTTGTTCCTGGGCGCGGGGTCGGTAATTCACGCCATGTCCGACGAGCAGGATATGCGCCGGATGGGCGGGTTGTGGAAGTTGATCCCGGTGACCTATGTCCTGATGTGGATTGGCAATCTGGCCCTGGCCGGGATTCCGCCCTTCGCCGGTTTTTATTCGAAAGACATGATCCTGGAGGCGGCGTATGCCTCGGGGACGGGGGCGGGGCAGTTCGCCTTTGTGCTGGGGATTGCGGCCGCGTTTATGACCGCGTTCTACTCCTGGCGGCTGCTGTTGATGACCTTCCATGGCAAGCCGCGGGCCGACGAGTATGTCATGGCCCATGTTCATGAGTCTCCGGCCGTGATGCTGGTGCCGATCAGTATTTTGGCGCTGGGCGCGGTGTTGGCTGGTGTTTTGGGTGCGTATTATTTCGTTGGTGGTGGACGGGGCGAATTCTGGCGGGCGTCGATCCTGGTGCTTCATAGCCATGACCCGATCGAGGCGGCACACCATTTGCCAGCGTCTCTGCTCGAGTATTTGCCGACTGTGGCCGGAATTAGCGGAATCCTGCTGGCGTTTGTGTTCTACATGGTCAAACCCGAGTTGCCGGGGGTGGTTGCCAGGTTGTTTGGCCCGGTCTACACCTTTGTCTATCGTAAGTGGCTGTTCGACGAACTTTACAATGCGGTATTTATCCAACCGGCGCTCAGGATTGGCCGTTGGTTGTGGCAGGTTGGTGATGTCAGGGTTATTGACTATATGGGGCCGGAAGGGGTCGCGCGGTTTATCAATGGGCAAGCTGCGCGGGCCCGTAAGATCCAGACCGGGTACGTCTATCACTATGCTTTCGCAATGGTGATCGGCTTGGTGGTGCTCGTCACTTGGTTTTATGTGACGGCGTAAAGGCGAAATCGACTGTCTGTCTGAAGACAAAGGGAGCTTCGTCATGGCCGGCTGGCCTATCCTGACACTGACTACCTTCCTGCCATTGGTTGGAGCGGCTTTCATCCTGTTGATTCGGGGGGATGCCGAGGTTGTCGCGCGCAATTCCAAAAACGTGGCCTTGTGGACGAGCTTGGTCACGTTCGGAATGTCTCTGTTTATTTGGATCAATTTTGATACCACCACCGCGAACTTCCAGATGGAGGAAATCGCTCCCTGGATACCGGAGTTCAAGATTTCGTATCATATGGGGGTTGACGGGATCTCGATGTTGTTCGTGATTCTGGTCACTTTCCTGACCCCGCTGTGCGTGTTGTCGAGCTGGGAGGTTGAATTCCGGATCAAAGAATATATGGTCGCGTTTCTGGTTCTTGAAACCATGATGATCGGTGTGTTCTGTGCCCTGGATTTCGTTGTTTTCTATCTGTTCTATGAAGGCATACTCATTCCGATGTTCCTAATCATCGGTATTTGGGGTGGTCCGGGGCGGGTGCATGCGTCTTACAAGTTTTTTCTGTATACGTTGGCCGGGTCGGTGCTAACCCTGCTTTCCTTCATCGTCATCTACTTTTATGCTGGAACTACGGACATTCCAACGATTATGGCTCACCCGGGCAATATTTCGATGGTGATGCAACGGTGGATTTGGCTCGCACTTTTCATCTCGTTTGCAATCAAGGTTCCGATGTGGCCGTTCCACACTTGGTTGCCGCAAGCTCACGTCGAGGCACCGACCGCAGGATCGGTGGTGCTGGCAGCGGTGCTGCTGAAGATCGGTGGTTACGGCTTCTTGCGGTTTTCGGTGCCGATTTTTCCTGAGCCGACCACTTTCTTCGCTCCAGGTGTGTTCGCATTGAGCATTCTGGCGATTATTTACACCTCACTGGTGGCGTTGGTTCAGGAAGACATGAAGAAGCTGATCGCCTATTCGTCAGTTGCCCATATGGGCTTTGAGACGATGGGGATTTTCAGCCTGAACACCCAGGCGATCGAAGGTTCGCTGTTCGTCATGCTGTCACATGGCATCGTCGCGGGAGCGCTGTTTAAGCTTGTCGGCGAGATTTACGACCAGTTGCACACTCGTGAAATTCGGCGCTATGCCGGCCTTGCTAACCATATGCCGGTATTTTCGGTAATTTTCATGGTGATGATGTTGGCATCGGTTGGTTTGCCTGGCACCGGCGGCTTTGTCGGTGAATTCCTGGTGGTGGTCGGGACCTTCAAGGTCAACACCTGGGCGGCGACGCTGGCGACGACTGGTTTCGTGCTTGGTGCGGCGTACATGCTGTGGCTCTATGCTCGGGTCATCTTCGGTAAGGTGGTGCACGAGGACTGTCGCAAGATGCGTGATCTTGATCTGCGAGAGACAATTATGTTCGCGCCGATGGTGCTGGTGGTGCTGTGGATGGGGGTCTACCCAAGCAGTATTTCTAACATCACTCGGGCTTCGGTCGATAATCTGCTGCATAACTATCACCACTCACTTGAAGTGACTAAGGCTCGCTCGGCTGGGGTCACGGGTGAAGGTGCTGGCGGCATCGCTGTGACCAATCTTATCGGTGTCAGCGGCGCGACCGCTGGCGGCATTAACTGACCGATCGGGACAGGAACACTCGAAATGACCAACTTGCCCGTTCTTCTCCCGGCGTACACCGAAATGTTTATGGGTGCGTCAGGGTTGGCTTTACTGATGTACGGCGTCTTTTCCTCCAAGGAAGCGACGCGGATGGTTTCGAACCTGGTGTTCCTCACACTTCTGTTCGCATTGCTGCTTGAGGTCGGGCATGGGCCAGCCCGTGAACTGGCGTTCAACGACCAGTACGTGGTTGATCGCTTCGCGGTGTTCATGAAGGTGATTATTTTGGGCGGCTCCGCGTTTGCCGTATTGATGTCACTTGAATATCTGGATCGTGAGCAGATGGGGCGGTTTGAATTTCCGCTTCTGATTATGTTCGCGGCATTGGGTATGAACATGATGGCGACGGCGAATGATCTGATGTCGCTGTACATTGGGTTGGAGACGTATAGCCTGCCTCAGTATGTTCTGGCGTCTTTCCGGAAAAACAGCTTGCGCTCTAATGAAGCCGGCTTGAAGTACTTTATACTTGGTGCTTTGTCTTCCGGCATTCTGCTTTACGGCATTTCGTTTATCTACGGCTCCACCGGTGTCACCAATTATGACGCAATCGCTGCGGCTCTTCGCGGTGGCGGGGGGGCTCCGATTGGGGTTGTGGTCGGGTTGGTGTTCTTGCTGGCGGGGATTGGCTTTAAGCTGGGTGCCGCACCGTTTCATATGTGGGCCCCCGATGTGTACGAAGGTGCGCCGACCCCGGTGACGGCATTTTTTGCCATTGCCCCGAAGGTGGCCGCGTTCGCCCTGCTGGCTCGGGTATTGTTCGGCCCGTTCATGTCGATGTTCCTCCAGTGGCAGCAGTTGATGATTGTGCTTGGCCTGGCTTCGTTGGTGATCGGGACGCTGGGCGCGATGATGCAGACCAACATCAAGCGGCTTCTGGCCTATAGCTCGATCGCCCATGTCGGCTACCTGTTGATCGGGATCTCTGCCGGGACCGATTTGAGTATTCGGGCTGCGTTGATTTATATCACGATTTACGTCGTAATGTCGTTGGGAACCTTCGGAGTCGTATTGTGCATGCGGCAGAACGGACGCATGGTTGAGGACATCGATCATCTGGCCGGGCTGTCGCAGACCAATCCGGCCCTAGCGATGGCGATGGCGATTTTCATGTTCTCCATGGCCGGTATTCCGCCGATGGCCGGTTTCTTTGGCAAGTTCTACGTGTTTATTGCCATCGCTGATGTCAAGTTGTACTGGCTGGCGGTGGTTGGTATC